>JACAEK010000005.1 GCA_013388895.1 Candidatus Bathyarchaeota archaeon
AAAGTGTCTACAATCTCGCAAGTGTTTCCATTCTCAGCTTTATATGTGAATATTTCATTCATTGATGTTCTCATCCCTTGCCTGTTTTTTGAGGAGTTTATTTGGAGAAAAACATAATTCTTTATAGGAATAAGTCTTTTTCCCTTGGTCTTATCAGTTCTTTCGCTTTTGCATCATCCGACTTTGGATAATTGTAGCCCCGAACCAATGCTACTGGAACGCCTTCGTCAGCCTGTCCTATCACCAACTCAGCGGCTGATGCCAGTTCATCGGCTATTGCAGTTTGTTTAATCCTCAAGACATAGCCGAACAAGTCTTTTTCGCCTCTCCTATCTCTAATCGGTTTCAAACCCGCAACTCCAATTGCAATGTTTATTTCGCCTTGCCTTAATGGTCTTCCATGAGTGTCAGAAATTATAACCGCGACATCGCAGCCCGTTAGTCTCTTAATTTCTCGCCTAATCTTCTCTGCAGAGCTGTCTGAATCTTCTGGCAATAAGGCTACTAGCCGTTCGCCTGGCACATTAGACTTGTCAACGCCGGAGTTTGCGCAGACGAATCCATGTTTGCTTTCTGTTATGAGTATTCCGTCGGCCATGCGCCTAATCGCCTTTGACTCTCGAAGGACAACCTCAACAAGCGCCGGGTCTTTATCATACTGTTGGGCTATGTTTTTCGCGAATTCAGACGGCACAACATCATCGAGGTTTACAACTGTTCCTTCAGCGCGCGAAACCACAACGTGCGTAACAACGAGTATATCTCCATCTTTGATGGGATTGCTTTGTTTGCTGGCTGCGTTGCAAATAAGCTCGGCTAGGTTGTCTCCTGTTTTTACTAATGGCAAGCCTTCAATTCCAATTATTTGAATTGCCTCCATCTTGGATTCTTCCATTGTAGCAATGCGCTTAGTTTTCTTGCGCTAAGCTTGGTTTATACTCAAGTTTATATATTATTATTTTTTTATGCTATTACAATGAGTTTCAATAAAATCAGTTTCGAAGAATCCTTAGCTACTGATGTTATAGCAGCTGGAAAATGCGTTGATTGTGGTACATGCGTTGCTGTTTGTCCTTTCGGCTGTTTAGAATATGCTGTTGAGGCACCTAGGCTCATAAAAGAATGTAAAGTCTGCGGCATCTGTGCCCAAACCTGCCCACACTATAAGTGGTCGTGGTCGAAAGCAGAAAACTTCGTGTTTGGAAGAGAGAGAAAACCTGAAGAAGAGTTTGGAATACACCGCAGATTGGCTGTGGCTCACGCGAAGGATGAAAGAATATTGAAAAGTTGCCAAGATGGAGGCGCCACCACAGCACTACTGTCATCTGCTCTGGCAAGTGGAGCAATCGACGGCGCAATTGTTGCTGGAAACAATCGCGAAAAACCTTTTTGCCCAATTCCAAAACTAGCCACAACCAACGATGAGATTTTGGAATGTGCTGGAACGAAATATTTCTATTCGCCCAATCTTCTTGCCCTCTCTGAAGCACTTAAACAGAAAAAAGGCAGTGTCGCTTTTGTGGGGACACCGTGCCAAATCCGCGCCGTCAGAAAAATGCAAATGGCAGGCTTAAAGAGACATGTTGCCCCACTGAAATATTTGATTGGGCTCATGTGTTCGGAATGCTTCATGTATGAGGGGCTTATGGAGAATCATGTTCGTGGAAGGTTGGGTATTGAGCTGGGCAGTATAAGGAAGATGAATATTAAAGGAAAAATGCTCATAACAACAGATGCTGGCGTGACAGCGATTCCTCTTGCAGAGATAAAGCAATATGCCCGAAAAAGCTGCAGTTTCTGTGATGACTTCAGCTCTGAACTTGCGGACATTTCAGTGGGCGGTTTAGGATTAGACGGCTGGACATTCGCCATAGTCCGCACGGAAAAAGGCGAAGAATTATTCTCAAACGCAGAAAAGGCAGGCATTGTCAAAGTTAGAGATGCTAGTGAAGAAACCTTTGCTTTGAGTCTATTGCAGAAACTGTCTAAGAAGAAAAGACAGATTTTTTCTACTCATTGAAGTAGGCAATCCTTATAAATGAACTGATACATTTATTCGGAGATTTATGAAGATAAATACTAAAACCTTAGCTGGCACCGCCATTCTTGCCGCGTTGGTTGTTGTTTTTGATTATACCCTAAAATATTCAAATCTAAAGATACCCTTTCCGTGGCTGCCATATCTGAAATTTGATTTCACTGGAATCCCTGTTGTCTTATCATTCCTGTTTTTTGGCTTAATTCCGGGAACCTTCACATCCGTCATTGCATCTGTCGCCATACTTGCACGTAGCGGCGACGTTATCGGTTCATCAATGAAAGGAATCGCGGAATTTTCAACTATATTAGGAATGGCTATAGGTCTCAAGTTGTTCAAAAGATTTAGAATCGTTGGTTCGTCAGTGTTTGGTGTCGCTTCGAGAGTTTTGATTATGGTATGCATAAATTTTCTGCTGATTTACGCGGGAATACTGTCAATTTCGACCACTTATGCAGACATCCCAATAACTTTCGCTTTGTTACTTGGATTTTTCAACATGATTCAAGGCATGATAAGCATAGTTGGAGGATATTCCATCTACGAAGCAATTAGAAGACGCGCCCCATCTCTCGTCAAAAAAATAACTGGTGACAAACACACAGCTCTTGAATGATTTCTATATGCTTCATATTTTAGGGAAACTATTTTGAAATGTAAATATATACTTCTCTAATAATGTATTAACAAAGCAGAAAACCTAAATAACGGCGAGAATTATGGAACGCAAAATCATGTCTTTAGGTAGATCCTCTTCTGTGATTTCTCTTCCAAAAAATTGGATGCAGCTGAATGAGCTAAAGAAGGGCGATGTTGTTTCTCTTGCGCTTCAGCGTGATCGTTCTCTCGTGATTTTTCCAAGTGCCGAGAAGAGAATTGAGCCTAAAGAAATTACGCTTCATGTTGCATCAAGCGAAGGCGAAACTCTGATCGTGCGAAGGATAATAAGCTGTTATTTGAATGGATATTCAGGCATCAAAATTGCCTCAGACAAGATTTTTTCTGTCCCACAGAGAAAAGCTATCCGAAACATTGTCCGTATGCTTTACATGAGAATCATGGAATCCGACTCCAAAAGCATGTATATACAAACCTTAATAGATGAATCAAAAGCGTCACTTGAGCCAGCGATACAAAGAATGCACCTGATCTCTCATTCCATGTGTACGGACGCATTGAACTCTTTAAAGAGCTGGGATACGACACTGGCAAAGGCAGTTTTCTCTCTTGACGATGATGTTGACCACTTTTCCTTTTTCATATTACGCTTGCTTCGAAATGCCGCTCAAGATTCGGTTTTGCAAATGAACTTGGCATTGATCCAGTAGACTGCATGGACCATCAGACACTTGTTTACAGAGTGGAGCATGCCGCTGACTATTCTGCTGACGTAGCGAGGCACATAATAATGCTTGGTGAAACTCAGCAGAAAATATCGGAAAACATACTAACACTTATGTCCACTGCCGGAACCGAAGCTGTTGACCTATATGCTAAAGCAGTTAATGCCTTTTTTTCAAAAGACGTAACCTTTTCCAATGAGCTACTTGAAAGACAGAAAAAGATTGAGAAACTAGATCAGGAGATAGCCTCGAAGGCATTTATGAGCAGACAAAAGAACGCTCTATTAGTGTGCGCTATTTGCTCTATACGTGACGACATAAGAAAAATAGCAGATTGCGCAGCAGATATAGCCGAGATAGCCATAAACCGAGCTTATAAAAGGGCTACTTAGTGTCTTTTTTCGGAGGCGGATAACTCAAAGTCAATGCAAGCTTGGCTGCTGAAAGTTCTTTTTGAAGCAGTTTTCGTGCGAGTTGCAAGGCTAGGCTGTAGTTGTATATTTCTTTTCCGTTACTTCGTGCTTCTAGCAGAATCTCTTTCTCCAATTTGTGCTTCAAATCGCCAACAGTAAGAGCACCAATTGCAAAAATTCCGGTTTCTATTTCTCTCATGTCATCCCTTAACTCTACTCCTTCCACGCCAAAGGGCGGGATAGCGTTTATATCAACCAGCACTTTCATGTGTTTGACTTCTTTTAACAGCTCTTTCTCTATGATGCGAACGCCTCGGGTACCTGCGCATAACACTACATCCGCTTTCTTCAATATCTCGATTTTTTCGGCTGATGTGGGTGCAAAGACTCCTTGTACTTTTACTCCATGATCTTTAGCCAAAAGCCTAGCGACATCTTCAGCGTGTTCTTTCCCATCTACTCGTTTTGGGTTAAGACTGGCGATCATTACGTTGCAGCCGAGCTTAGCTAAAAGAACCGCTGCTATTTGTCCAACAGCACCTGTGCCTAGAACGGCGCATGTTTTGTCTCTCAATTCGCCGAGTTTTCGTGATGAAAGTGCTTCTTCAACTTTCGCAACCATAGCCGCAGCAGTTGTGTACGCGCCCCCAGGATCAATTATTATGCTTGTCTTGAAAGGCGGGAACATAGTGTCTTTTACAGCCTCGAAAACTTCTTCAGCTTTTTCAGCGTCTTTTCCGCCGATGAAGAAACATGTGCGCTTGACGGCTTTTGGTCCCCTAGAAAACACGGCGTCTTGAACGATTCTCTTTGCGTCTTCTGGAGTCACGTTTCCATAGGGGATAACGGCGTTATAACCTGCGTCGTATGCCATGCAAATGTCAAAGGGACTAGCCTTTTCATCAGTGTCTAAATAGAATAGGAGGTAAGGTGAGTCTTCAGCAGCTTTTCCAATGATTGGTTTCACTTGAATCTGCATCGACTGCAACAAGTTCTCTAGTTCATGGGCACGAGGAGTTTCTGTGTGAGTTGTAACTATCTTTTTTGAAAGCTTTACAACTTCAACTTTAACATTTAACGATTCCAATAGCTGTTTAATTCCCTCAATGTGCTCCGGACTGCATATGTGAAGACCAGTAATTTCCTCTTTTTTAGTGTCAATTTCCCTTGCTTTGTCTAGGATGCCCATCGCAATCCAGCTTTCTCTTACCGAAAAGTCTGCCTCACGCTCTTCCTCCTCTAACTCAAGCTGTAAACATTGGCCATAAGCGACCAAGTATTCTCTCTCCATAGAATCTTTTTGCTGGGACAAGTTGTCCAATGACTTTAGCACTTCATCTCTTAGCTCTTTCTTCTTATCTAGGCTGGTTGCTAGGTAAGCTTTAGCGTTGTCGTCAATGTCGACAGGGACGAATGGGATCTTGTCTTTCCTGAACACTTGAGCTAACACGTTATCCTCGTAGAATTCTTTCTGAGAACGCATGCCCAATTCTTCAGTTGCAAAGTCTGGATTAATCTTCGAAATCATATTCTCCAGAAACTTGTGAAAGCCTATAGAGGCCCTGCAAAGAGAGTTGAGCGCGCGCGAATTTGAGGAAGATGGTTCAGTTATCCAAAAAGGTTCGTTATATTCTTTTTCAACAATTAGAACATTCAATTTCTTATCCTTTAAGGGTGTGATTTCAAGTACTTTCATTTCGAGCGCCCTCTACACGTAAGTAATGGCGGAAAAATATATACTTCGCCGAAATACCTTATATACAGACATATAGCGTATATACGACTTTGCTTGTTACGCCTACTCTTTTCCATAAAACTCTTCGTCAAAAGTAAGAGGGAGCATCAATTTAGTTTTGACTTTAGCTCTGCCGTCTTTTGCATGAGGTTTCCGTACCAATGTGTCGTTGTATTTTTCGATTTCACGAGCTTCTTCGGCTAATATTGCTGCTGCTTGCGCTATTTCGTGTGCGCAGGCAACAAGTGGAATGTATTTGTCGCTTTCTTTTTCTATGAAGCATGCTTGAAGATTTATTTCAGCGATTTTTTCGGTTAACTCGTATGCTGCCATGGCTTTGGCTTTCGCATAGGGGTTTTTGAAATCAGAATTGTCTCGTATGCTGTTTACGTCAATTATTAATTTAGGTAAAACAGGACTTAGTCCTGTCTTGAGCGCATAAACCAGCTTATCAATCTCTCTATGAACAATTCGGTAAACTCCAGTAATCGCGAGAACTTTGATTATGTTTGAGTTGAAAATTGCCATTTCAAGCGGGTCTAAGAACTCTCTGCGGGCTCCAATAAGCGGGTCTCCAGTTATGATTATGTAGCCTAAGCCTTGCTTTTCAAGTTCAGCTTTGACGCGTTTTGCTGGTGCATCTGAAATTACTATGCTTGGTATGCCACTTGTGGAGAATTTTTCTCTAACTTTTGCTGGACCTGCTATGGATGGATTGGGAGATATTAGCACTAAAAGGTCTGGGTTAAGATCGAAGATTTTTGGTAGAGCTTCTTCCACGTCTTCGGCGCTCATTTTTGAGCCTGTTGTCACGGTTCGTGTTTTGATGTCTTGGCGGTCAGCTAATTCATCTAAGAGCAGCTCAAATATGGGTGAAGACGCAATATTGCCACACTTGAACACTCCGATTTTTTTAGCTTGTACTTCTGTCAAGGTTATGACCTCTCTACTTGTTAATGATGCTTCCACGTTTAAAATTACCGTTAATCTGGAGCCCGAATGCCTTAAATATTATCCACTGTTACCTATGTAGCTGACATATAAAAGGAGGAAACATAACTTGGCAGAAGCAGTTGAAAAAGGGCTAAGAAGAATTGGCATAACAATATCTAAGCCAGTTTTAGCCATAATATGCATAGTGTTTGGCATCATAGTGATAATTGCCCCAGCGCTTCTTAGCATAGTAGTAGGCATATTTTTGATAATACAAGGTGCCCTACTGTTAACCGAATACATGGAGCTACAAAGGCAACAGCCTTCGCAATCTAAGCAAGCATAAACGCCCCATAGAATCCTCATTTTTTATTTTCTTGTTTTATTTCTTTCCAGAATCCTAATTTCGACAGACTCAATATCAAAGGCACTCCTGCGATAAATGAGACTATTACAACAATCAAATCTTCTATGTAAGAATCAACAGCAGCCGCAACAAAAATTGCATAAAGCACGTCGTAATCTGCGAAGTATGGGAATAAATTGTGAAAACCCGCTGGGACAAGTAGGAAAACTCGAACAAGTGAATCTGTAGCTATTGTTACAAAAGAAATTAGCACCATTGCAATGGGCAAGCGTTTAACATCTACTGTAAACAGGTTTCTGCCCAATTTTGCTGCTGGATAAATCAGAACCAACGCGAATAGGACATCTAAGATGGTCCAAAGGGGAAGCGCCCTCCCCCAAGGATGAGCGAAATATGCCGAGAGCATTATTACATAAGCTGCCAACGCAGGTTTCCATTGCGCTCTACTCAAAAATCCTGCAATCAATACGCTGAGGGGTTCAGCGATTATGCCAAACATCCAGAAAGGGTCTGTTGGGTTTGCGATTCTGCCGATTGTGCTTCCGATGAGCGCAGCAAAGAATCCTATTTTTGGACCTAAGATTATTCCTTCGACAGATTCTAGATAGATTCCCCAGTTTCGCCACAGCCCAAACGAGATAAAATATAGAACTGCATGTAAAGCAGCAAATATGGCTGTCAGGCTTAATTGCAAACTCTTCCGCATCGAACCACGTTCTCTAGTGTAGGGATTTGCACAAAAATTTTGCGCAATCTTTACATGCGGCCTATAATTAATGAAGCGATGACTGCAATTATAATGATTGCAACAGTTTCAGCCAAAGTTATTTTCCAATGCACTTTGGTTCGCTGAGCGCGATAACGAACAAGAAAGACGCCAACTATTGCGCCAACTATGCTTATGGACAAAATAAGGTCAAGGGGTTCAGGCAGCATCAAATAAGCAATTATAGGCACTATGCCCGCCAAATACGTGGTTGTACCAGCTATTAAGGCAGCATAAAGATTTGATCTGCCTACTTCTCTATGTAACAGTGCAAATAACTGCTTGACGAGCATTAATGACTTGTCTCTTTCAATCTTGTCTGGAATGTCGCTTAGGCTGTGATCCATCAGAGTCTTTAGTGTGAGCAAATCCGCTATGTCTTCGGTTTTTCCGCCTAGTAAGAAACTGGAAAAGTTTGTCATTGCAACTGCTGTTAGGCTTAAGATAACCGCGAAAAGGGTCATTTTAAAGTCTAGTTGGGCTAGGTAGGCAGAGAGAATTGCAACAAGTCCAGTTATGGAACCATCTGTTAGACCTGCTACTATCTCTAATATTGGTTCTCTTTTTAAGAGCAAGTTCCGCCATTCTTTTCCTAGGCTGAGACCTTTTTCCGTTAATCTGACCGTTGTCTGTTCGTCTATTAGAAGACCTTCATCGCTCATTTCTTCCAGAGCCTTGTCAACGTCGCTCATTTCCACGCAAACGTAATTGGCGCAATGTTTGTCTATTCTGCGTTTAAGCGTGTGCTTATCGAGAGCGGTTATATCGCTGAGACTTAGAAGCACCATTACTCTTATGATGTCTGGCAGTTCTTGCACTTCAAAGGACAAATCAGCAAGTCACCTTGAGGAAAGGCAGCGACTTTTTTTGCCCATATCAATCAAATTCGGGTTTTAATACCATAACTGTTTAATATAAAGTTTTATGATTCTCTATAACTCTTTGAGAGGTGTTAACTACGACGATTGCTGAGACTCTGGAAAAACTTTCAAACGCTTGCGGCGTTACTGGAAGAGAAGAAGAAGTTAGAAGCTTGATGAAGAAATTTCTGAAACCCTATGTTGACGAAGTCAAAGAAGACAGACTTGGTAATGTCATCGGCATAAAAGGAGGAAAGAAAAACGCGCCCAAAGTCATGCTTGCAGCTCACATGGACGATATAGGCTTGCTAATTAAAACAATTTCTAAGTAAGGCTTTCTGCAATTCACAAAAATAGGAGTAATAGACGACCGCATTCTACTAGCCCAAAAAGTCATAGTCTACACAGAAAAAGGACCTCTACATGGAATAATAGGCTCAAAACCACCACATATACAAAGAGAAGAAGAACGCAAAAAAGTACTCACTTACGACGAACTTTTCATAGACGTTGGCGCTGAAAACCAAGAACAAGCCAAAAAAATGGGAGTAAAAATCGGCGACCCCGTGGGTTTTGACATAAAATTTGCGAAAATCGGAAAAGACATCGTGATTGGAAAAGCTTTGGATGACCGTGTTGGATGTGCAGTCATGATTGAAGTGGTGAGGCAATTGAAGAAGACAGATTGCACTGTCTATGCAGTTGGAACCGTGCAAGAAGAAGTCGGCTTACGCGGAGCGACAACTGCTGCTTTTGGAATCTGTCCGGATGTTGGCATAGCACTTGATGTGACTGTGGCTGGCGACGTGCCTGGAGTAAAGGAAGTAGATGCACCGATAAAAATGAAAAAAGGCCCCTCAATAGAGGTTGCTGATGCCGGGTTGATTACGCATCCTAAGGTTCTGCGGTTGCTGGTTGATGCTGCTGAAGAAAACAAGATTCCCTATCAGCTTGAAGCCGGCTTGCCTGGTTCAACAGACGCAGCACGCATATCATTGTCGCGAGAAGGCGTTCCAAGCGGCGTCATATCTGTGCCCACGCGGTATATTCATAGTCCAACATCCATGCTCAGCCTAGACGATGTAGACAAAGCTGTAAAATTGACAGTTGCTGCTATCCAAAGAATTCCCAAACATTTCTAACAAAACTATCAAGATGTAGAGAAATGAAAAGGAGAAATCCACTCAGCGAAAAAGCAGTAGAACGCTTCCAAGAAGGCTACAATTGTGCTCAAAGCGTATTATTAACAATGTTTCAACATTGGAACATTGGCGAAAGCGATCTAGTTCCTAAGATTGCTACTGGATTTGGTGGCGGAATCGGACGATGTGGCTCCGTTTGTGGCGCTTTAACTGGCGGTGTAATGGCTGTGGGAGTCAAATATGGAACCAATGAGCCTCTTCTCGATGAACGACTAAAATCCTACGAACTCGCCCAGAAACTCTATAAACAATTCGAGAAACATCACGGGAGTGTTTATTGTCGTGAGCTCATTGAATACGACCTCTCAAATCCTAAGGAATTGGAAGCAGCCCAAGAAGCAAACGTGTTTAGGAAAAAATGTGATGATCTTGTAAGAAAAACTGTTGAAACTCTCGTAAAGCTTAGCAAGCAATAATCCGTCTTTTCCGTCTAAGCAACAAAACAATTTTAAAATTAGAATGATTCTATTATTTCCTATGGCTGAACAGAAACGCTTCGAGTTTCTAGAGCATACGGCTGATGTTTACATCGCCGCTTACGGACGAGACTTAGCTGAAGCTTTTGAAAATGCGGCTCTCGCCATGTTCGATGTCATGACAGAGGTAGCGACAATCGCTCCCGTTGTTAAGGACATTGTTGAAGTTGCTGCAGAAGACGAGTACGCGCTTCTTTACAGCTGGCTTGAGGCATTGCTTGTAAAATTTGACATTGAAGACATGCTTTATTCAAAATTCAAAATTCTCGATTTGCAGAAAACTGGAGAAGAGTTCATGCTTAAGGCAGAGATTTGGGGCGAGAAATTTAATCCCCAAAAACACACGCCAAAAGTAGGCGTGAAAGCTGTTACCTATCACATGATGGAAATTGTGAAAGAGACAGACAATGTTACGCTGAAATTCATTCTTGACATCTAAATGAGCTTTAGCTTTTCAAATTCGTTTAAAATTCCTTTTACTGCTGATTCTGGCGGCATTTCCAGCGACTCAGTTTTGAACTCGATGAAAGGAATGCGCTTTTCCTTATAGTATTGCAGCAGTGGTCTGGTTTGCTGTTCATAAACTTGTATTCTTTTTTTTATGACTTTAGGTGTGTCATCTGGCCGCTGGTACAAGGGTCCTCCGCATTTGTCACATGTGCCTTCCACTTTTGGTTTCAAATAGCGTATGTTGTAGACTTCGCCGCAGTTTTTGCATATTCGTCTCGTGGATAAGCGTTCGATGATTATCCAATCTGGCACTACTAGCTGGATTATAACGCCAATTTTCGCAATTTCCTCTAAGGTTTTGGCTTGTTCGATTGTGCGTGGATAGCCGTCGAATAAGAATCCTTTTTTGTTCTTGATTTTTGTTATGTGCTGTTTCAAGACTCGTATTGTTAAGCTGTCTGGGATAAGTAATCCTTTTTCAACATAGCCTTTAACTTCTCTTCCTAAATCCGTGTTTTCCTTCATTATTTCACGAAAAATGTCGCCCATGGCAATTACGTTGACGCTAAGCTTATCTTGTAAGCGTGACGCATACGTGCCTTTACCAGAACCTGGTGCACCGAAAATGATAGCGTTAACCATGTTTATTCCCGCATTGCATCCTATGCCATTTTCGTAGATGGTGATTGATTGATAATTAAACATTGCTGTAAACTGAAATGAAATTATTAAGCGAAGATGTGCGCGTTTGGCATTTGCTAGCGGATTAGAAAGGTTACTTCTTTTACAAGGGTTTCTGGAATAAGGATTCTGCCCTTGCGTTTGCTCATTTTAACAAAGCCAAACCTTCTTAACACCTGCAAATCTTGATGCACATTTTTAACGTTACGTCTCACTTTTGTAGCTAAATCATTTATCGAATCAACCCTAAGAGCAGCAAGCTTGTACAGTAGTTCTATTCTTTTCGGCGTCAATAAAGCAGCTTGTTCGGGTTTAAAGTCTTTGATTTCCTCCACCATATAATCTAATTGTCCCTCTTCAACGTAGCCTTTATAGCTATTTACAAGCTCTGCCCATTCAAAATACACGGTTGCGAGTTTGGCATCTAACTTATGCTTAAGGTAATGTTCTTCAAATTTTTCAAAACTCGTGCTAAATTTTTTCTCGAATCTTTTGATTCTATCTTCTATTTCTTCCAATGTTAAATTTCTGATAATTTTAATGAGCATTTACGTTCACAACTTAAATAAACCTTAATTCACTTAAAATTTTCACGATGAAAACGTTTAAAGCTACTTATAACGCTTCTAGACTCTACAAAAATGGCGGCAAGGTGTAAAAAATGTACATAACAAAGCTTGCAGAGCATCTGCACTTGGTCGACCTTGAAACGGGCGGAATTAAAAATTTCTTCGCCAGCTACATACTAAAGGGAAAACAGGTGGCAATTGTTGAAACAGGTCCAACATCATCAGCACCAAGTCTGCTCGCAGCCTTAAAAGAGCTTGATATAGAACCAGAGAAAGTAGCGTATTTAGCAGTTTCTCACATTCATCTGGATCACGGCGGAGGTGTTGGAACACTAGCAAAACATTTGCCTAAAGCCAAAATCATTGTTCACCCGCGCGGAGCTCCTCACTTAGCAAATCCAGAAAAATTGTGGCTGCAATCGCAAGCAGTTTTGGGAAAAATAACAAAGATGTATGACCCTCCAGAGGCAGTTCCACAGGAAAGAATTGTTGCGGCAGCAGACGGTATGACGTTTGACATCGGAAACGACGTTAAACTAAAAGTCATTGAAACACTTGGTCATGCCTCACATCATCAGAGCTATTACGAATCATTAACTGAAGGAATTTTTCCTGGTGATGCAGCAGGCATATACTTGAAAGAGATTGGCGTCATTGTGCCTACCACGCCAGCTCCTTTTCGTTTAGACATTGCATTAGCTTCTTTAGATAAACTCGAAAGTTTGAAACCGAAGATTTCGTATTACAGCCACTTCGGCAAAGCTGACAATGCCATGGAAAAACTACGAGTATATGAGCATCAGCTTAAGCTTTGGGCGAAAACCGCTAAAGAAGGATTAGAAAACAAAGAAGACTTGAGGGCGATACGGGAGAGAATAATCAAGAATGATGTAGCAGTTCAAAAAGCCTTAAACTACATACAAGTTCATCCAATCTTGAGCGAGACTACATTAAACGAAAGCTTGCAAGGCTTTATTGATTTTGTTGCCAATTCTCCGCTTCCAAAATAGTTTTCGTTTTGGTGTAAACGCCAAAATCGTTTATATTCCGCTTTTTATCCGAATGGTAGTAGGTGAAAAGAATGGAAGAAGGAGAAGGTCGACATCCAACAGAAAAGGTACCACTAGAGAAAATTGACGAGTACACATGGCGCATTCCAAAATACAAGCCCGGCATGAGAGTTCCCGGCATAGTCTTTGCAAATAAAGAATTGTTAGAGAAAATGCAAAACGACAGAACGCTTCAACAATGCACGAATGTTGCACATTTGCCTGGAATTTACAAACATGCTATAACGTTGCCTGATGGCCATGAAGGCTACGGCTTTCCCATAGGCGGTGTAGCTGCAACAGACTACAACGAAGGCGTAATCAGCCCAGGAGGAGTAGGCTACGACATAAACTGCGGTGTCCGCTTACTAACAACAAACTTGTCAGAACAGGATATACGACCAAAACTTGCAGAACTTACAGGCGTGATTTTTGATAACGTTCCTAGTGGACTTGGAAGCCGTCGCAAAGATTTCAAAGTTACAATCCATGATTTAGATAGCCTAGTAATGGAAGGTGTCCAATGGGTCATCGACAAAGGATTAGGCTGGTCTGAAGACGCAGAACACTGCGAAGAACAAGGATGCATGAAAAATGCTGACCTCGACAAGGTTTCGACTACAGCAAAAAACCGGGGACTAACCCAAATAGGCACATTAGGCTCGGGAAACCATTTCCTAGAGATTCAAAAAGTGGACAAAATCTATGACTCCGAAATCGCAAAAATCTTCGGAATTGAACACGAAGACCAAGTAACAACCATGATTCATTGCGGCTCCAGAGGTTTTGGCCACCAAATATGCTCTGATTATTTGCGCGTTATGGAAAGAGCAGTGCATAAATACAACATTTCGTTGCCTGACCGTGAACTTGCGTGCGCCCCTGGAAACAGCAAAGAAGCTGAAGAATATTATCAGGCAATGGCATGTGCCGTTAACTATGCTTTTGCGAATCGTCAGACAATAATGCATTGGGTTAGACAAAGTTTCCAGCAAGCTTTCAAGACAGACCCAGAAAAGTTCGGTTTGAAGCTCGTTTATGACGTAGCCCATAACATTGCAAAAATAGAAAACCACAAGGTCAACGGTGAACAAAGGAAGGTTTGGATTCACAGAAAAGGTGCCACACGCGCTTTCCCGCCTAATCACCCAGAAATACCATCCGACTACAGCGTAGCAGGACAGCCAGTGCTCATACCTGGAAGCATGGGAACAAGCTCGTGGCTCTTAGTAGGCACTGAAAAATCCATGCAGTTGAGTTTTGGCTCGACAGCCCATGGTGCTGGACGAATGCTGAGCAGAAGCGCTGCAAAAAGAAGATTCTGGGGGGGAGACGTAAAAAAAGCTTTAGAACAGCGAGGAATCGTCGTCAAGTCTGCAAGTTCAGTAGTTTTAGCAGAAGAAGCAGACCCAGCCTACAAAAGCGTTGATATGGTTGCAGACGTAAGCGACAAGGTTGGAATAGCCACAAAAATTGCAAGATTCGTTCCCTTAGCTGTAGTGAAAGGCTAAGACTTTTCCAAACTCGCTTTTTTCTTCGTTTTTAACGCCATCTGATTTAGCAAGCCTGACTTCACTTTCTTCTCGATTTTTAGCTTCTGTTCTTCCAACAAATGTGCCTTCTGTATTTCCTTCATGTACCATGACCTGTCCCTTGCATAGTGAACGGCTATGACTATTCCTAAACTGAGGAGTACCATGCCGATGGATGTTAATGTTAGCCCCAAAAGGCTGTATGGATGTGATGTCAAGTGATAGGGAATTATTAGAAACCATTCTGGGCTTTCGACTTTTATTACGGTTTCAAGTAGTCCTCCAACAAAAAATATTGCGCCTATTATGACTATTAAGTAGCCTATTGTCTCATTGTGCCTTGATTCTTCTGCTTTTTCATGCAGATATTCGCTGAAAAGCATCGAGATTCACAGTTTGAGCATGGTTTGGCTGTCTAGAAGCGTTATTGCTATTTCCGAATACTTCCTCTGTTTCTGTATAGTGATATTTATATCAATAGCTTCTGCTTTAATTGTTTTGGATACAGTTGAAAGACGAATGTTGCTTATGCGGTAGAGTGCTTCCCTACGGTTATCTCAGACGATGCCAGCGATGCGGACGCTTATACTGCATAGACTGCATGATAGCAGACGTGTCAACTAATGACTTCACAAGAATGTTTTGTCTCAACTGCGCAAGAAGAAGCGTCTCACCTAAATCTGGTTCCAAATATGACGCCCTCTCAAGGCATTTAAAGTTCAGATCAGCCTTCACAGATACTGTTAGGCTGTCTTTCTCGCAAATTGACGGCATAATAAGCGACAATTTGCCAATGAGCGCTTACAGGACTGAAAGCTGGTGGAACAACACGCCAACCAATGTGCATGCGAAGGGTTGGTTGGATGCTGGATGGACTGTGCAAGAAGCAAATTTGAAGGACGGCTACATAATTTTCAAAAAATCCAAAGTTGTAAAAGCCAAGAGCTTCAGAAAAAGAACTTCTCACAATGAAATTAAACCTTTCACTCCTGTTCGCGTTCGCATGCCTAAAAGCAATAGGCCATCCAAAACGAAGGTGTCAAAGCTTTTTGCGCGGCTTAAGAATTTGGAGCGACAGAGAGCATCTACGCCTGTGTATCCCGGTAGTTTTAAGCCTAAGCCGAAGCATGAAAGGCGACTTTTCAAATCGGAGAAGAAACCGCAGTAGAAAGTGAAAAAAAGAAATCTTATCTATTTCACCTTAACTAGAGTAGTGCACCCAAACGATGCGGTCGTCGTCTAGTCTGGTTTAGGACATTAGCCTTCCAAGCTAATGATCCCGGGTTCAAATCCCGGCGACCGCACCAAAAAATTTTTGACTTCTCAGCTGTCACGCTTCTACAACGACCATACTAATCTCTGAATTAGAAAAACCGATTTCAAAGTGGCTACCTGTCTCCATATCCAACTGGGGGTTCAGGTCTTTTACGTTTGGTGCACGCACCCTAGCTTATATCTGACTCAGATATTCTTCAACTCTTTGCGCAAGCCTTTTCGGATAATGTCCACACGAAAGCCTAGATTTCGCAGCAAGCTAATCGAAGATATGTTCTCTTCCGAAGTTCCCAACCTGACTGAGTTCATTCCTTTTTCGAACAGGAAATTCGTGGCTTTGGCTGTAAGTGCTGATGCAATGTGCTGATTTCTGAATTCGGGAAGAGTAGCCGCTGGACCAAGATGCCCCCTCTTGAAATGGAGATACTTCACGTAGTCTGTGTCCGGCTTTGCCACGACAGCCGACACAATTCGTTCACCAATCTCTGCGACCTGGACCCAGTCTTCACTGAACGGCGGGTCGTCAGACTTCCAAATTTCAAGAGTCCCTGGTTCGAGCCTTTGCCATCCAAATCCAGCGTTAATGACCGCAACAAGTTTTTCCTCCTCATCATGTCTCAAGCTTCGAAGCTTGGTGCCTTCAGCAAGCTCTGGAATTGGTTTCAAACAGTCGAGCTTTGCCGACATTCGCAGAAAACCTGGGCATAATACGTAGCCTCGCTTAATCCAATCATCGATTTTTGGATTTCCTTCATCAATCATCACTAAAACAACGCCACCATTGGCATTTTTCTCAATCTCGTTCACCAGTATATTTTCAATAAACCTTTGATTTCGTCCTTTGCAGGCAGCGAGCCACGAGATGTGTTCTTCTAGGTGTTCTTCAGCATGAATATGAGTCCCAATCACACCTAGCACCTTGTCGTTTTCTCTTGCTATACGAACTTTAAGACGTCGTTTCCGGATCTCGGATAGGATTCTTTCCTCGCTAAATGGAATAAACTCGTATGATCCTTTGTATTCCTCATTTAGCAATCTCGCGATAATTGGCAAGTCTTTGTTAGCCGATTCTGAAACTTGAATGGTCATTTCGCCTAAAGAGTAGTTGATAGCTACTATAAACTTTTAGCTAGCGTACGATCTTGCAAGAAATAGAGTCTGGGTCCGCGTCCTATCTGAGCCACAAGTTACAATGGGGCTGCCCGTCCCCATGCCCAAACAGGTTCAAGTACCGAAACTCGAGCATTACGCCTGCTTAATTTGTCCAAGATCACTGTTCCCACGGAAGAGATTTTTAAGTCACGTCAGCTACACCGCAAAGTATACACTGTCAAAGTTGATTCAGAATCGATAAAGGTTTCCTACGCTATTCCATACAAAAGCTTTGGGTAGTGCTCTGGCGATTGCGAAAGTGCCCTTCCATCCAGTGCAATGTGATGGTGCAACAAATGATGGCCTCAGTTCTTTCAGTTTTTTCACTGTTTTTCCTATTGCTTGTTCATAGTCTTTTCCAGCAAGGTGAAAACCTCCCAGTATGGCGCAAACAGTACCAGTTCTAGTAAGTTCTTTGGCGTATAGCACTGTGTTAATAATGCCAGCATGTGCACAACCTGACAATATGACTAACCCTTTCTGTTTGACATTGATTATTAGCGCTCTGTCATCCCAAACCCACGGGTCGCGCTGCCATTGACCATTAATAAAAACGCGTTGTTGAGGATACCCCTTTTCAAAGTCTGTTTTGCGAGGGATTTCTCCCGTAACTAGTACTGTGTCTTCTGCGAGTAAGCATGGTTGTTTTGTTTTATCAAACTTGGCTGGTTTAACTTGGTCTTCTTTTGGGAATTTGGGATATTTTCTTATGCTTCCGTCTGGGTTGGCTACGCCCCTTGTTTTGAACATGTCCTCATGCACGACTATCGGTAAGTCTTTCCTGTTAATGACTTTGACTATTTTCTGCAAGCCGCCGAAGTGGTCGTAATGTCCATGCGATAGTGCGATAGCCTCAACTTGTGTTAGGTTTATTCCAATTCTTTTTGCATTATCTACAACGCTTGTTCTGCCTAGTCCCGTGTCAAAGAGAAGACTGTGGGATTTTTCATCTGCAAAAGTGTGAATTAGTATGGAAAAGCCGTGCTCTGCAAATGGATACTGAAAATGTTTTTTAATCCATTCTTCTCCTAGGCGTTTTGTTACCCATTTCCGAACTTGTTCAACGTCTCTTCTTCCGACTGAGGATGCAAAATCAACAGAGTTGTCAACCAAGCTCACAATTTCTACGCTATCAACTTCTCTGAGAGAGATATTGTTACTATTCATTTCAACTCACCGTAGAGACTTGCATTTTTGTTTGGTTTTAAAGTATGCCTCTATAATAGGTTGTGGCTGGGCATCCGACGCATTTTTCCGTTTTATATCTGTTGCAGGTGATGCAGTCAACATTGCAAGGTGTGTGGGTCATCTCTTTACGTGCTAGATATTCTCTGACGGGTAGAAACTGTGAGTAGTGGATGTTGCCGATTGGGTAAAATTCGGATCTTCGTATTCCTTCGCTGCTTCTTAAAGAGCATTTCTCTACGGATATGCTTTCTAGAGTATTTCGGTCTTCTGCTATTACGACGGCAATTATGTTGAAGCCGCCCATTGC
>JACAEK010000028.1 GCA_013388895.1 Candidatus Bathyarchaeota archaeon
CCACCACGTCATTCCATAGACAAATAGAGCCAAAATAGATGCAACCAGAATGCTCATTAAATAGGTCCTCAAAAAGTTAAAGTGGAAGTGAATGTAACTTCCATTTTCTGCCTTCCCTATTTCAGCTCTGACATCTCCCTTCGTATTGCCAGGAGAAAGAAAAATCCAAGAACCCAACTCGGCTGAAATTTGAGTCGGCGAATTTGAACGCAATATTTTTGAATTTCTAAGCTGAAAATAGTTCATGACTGTATGAAAAGCCTCATCTTGGGAAGCGCTAACAAACAACCGCATCTCAATGCCCAGAAGATGTACAGCAGCTAGAAATTTAAGACTTCTGTCCTATGCTTATAACAGCCAAAGACTAATCCATCATTGAGGGAATAATGTGGAAAAAACCAAGACGAAACATTATCTAGTCCTTGCAGGACTAATCATGATTACACTTATTTCGGGAATTGGCGCTGGATTTTGTGCATATTCTGCTTGGAATATTCTGATTCCACTTCGCACATATTTTGGAGACAATAGAAATTATTCACAGTTCGGAGAGATCACAACAATCGAATGGCGGATTGTGGGCGTCAAAGCATCAGATCCCAAGTTTGGCTTCGCTGAAAGCATAACAGTTCTTCTATTGCTAGACAAGGGAAATAGCGAACCCAATGAAACATTTTGGATTAAATGTGCGTTGTTCAAAGAGGAAGCAGATTCAATAGTCAAGTATGCGGAGACAGAAACTCGAGAATTGCATGGAGAACAAAGTCCCACTCCAATGTGGTACGTATTCAATTTTCATGAGCCGAAACCATTCTTGGTAAATGGCACTTACTGGATAGTCGCTTTATCACAAGTTTCTTCAGGTTTTCCCTACATGTATGTTGGAGGAACTCGAGGATTACTACTTCAAAATGTGAACCAATTTGAAATCCCAGCAGTCATGGCCAATCCCTTATTATATAACAACTCTGCCTCAATCTATTGCACTTACAATGTTTCTGGGTTGTTTATTATGCCGTTTATATCACTATCAATAATAGCAGCTACAACAGCCGCATCAGTAATTATTGATGTCATCAAAAGGAAACGCTCAAATACTAACATAAAAAATTGGAAAAATGTATAGGCTATGATTGAATAGATATGACCTTGGTCACGCTATCTGTTGAATCAATAGAATTTCTTGCCGTCAAAGTAATTGTGTAGTCACCAAATGATGAATAAACATATTGTGGGTTTTGTTCACTTGAGCCCGATGCATCTCCAAAAGTCCAAGTCCAAGCAACTATGCTGTAGTTAGGATCATAACTTTGATCAATGAACAGAACTGAGAGTGGGTTAATGGAATTAAAAGTAGCAAATCGTGCCTTCAGTGTTGTCAACAGAGTCATTGTTCCATCAACATTTTTAATCCAAGAAGTGCCATCGTCCGTATTTTGAACGATGTCATCGACGTCCCAAAACGCCGGAGTACGAGAGTTGCCTGCGCCTGCAGCTTCTTTTCCGACCTTATTGATTCTGGTTCTGGTTCCGCGGTCGTAAACATTAATTCCATTGTTTTGTATCACGCAGTCAAATTTATTGTCTATAGATCCAGAACCTTGTACGTGAACGCCATAATCGACATTATTTTCGAAGATTCCGCGAATAACATTGCCCTCAACACGTGATCCGCCGTATTCTTCCATCCAGATTCCGCTCATGTTGTTGTTTCTGCTTTCAACATTTATTTCGTTGTAGCTTATCTCGGCATTGGCACGACCGTAAGTTGTTATCAGTATTCCATGATGACCATTGCCCTCAGTGACTATGTCAAACTTATTGTTGGAAATTGTGTAGCCGTCATAGTCAATTTCCAGAGATATGCCAACTCTGTCGTTGTTTCTTATTATGCCTTGAATATAGTTATAGTCAGAATCTGCCGTTGCTGCCTCTCCCGGATTCATATGTGTGCCAAGCGTGACCCCGAAATGATTGTTTTCACTTATAAGCCCAGTAACAGTGCAGTGGCTAGCCGGTCTCAGTTTAAACCCAGAGTGCCCCGAGTCCAAGTTTCCCGACACACGAACATCTTTTACAGTTGTGTAGTCCACTGAACCAAGTCCAGAAGAGCATATGTATATACCGTTGTCTTGAGCAGAGTTCATATACGCACCTCCTATGATTTCATTGTACATACCATGTTTCGCATAGTTGCAACCTATGTAAAGACACGACCGCGAATTCGCAAAATCTTCTGCGTCAACTGTGCAATTCAGTAATTTGTTGTAAGCTGAGCTGTCAAGTTCTATACCGTGATTTGCAGTCATGGCCACGGAATATTTGTGTGCATATATGTTCTGAAGCGTGTTGTTATCACTCAGCTTAAGTTTTATCAGAGAAAGGCCGGTATTCGTGACTTCGACGTTTTTGACTGAACAGCCATAGGCATAATTCATATAGATACCAGTGTTACCACTTAGTCCACTTCCAATGAAAACAGCTCGCCCGAAAGAATCAATATGAGCGTTGGTCAGATGGTCGCTACTGGAGCCCTCAAATGAAACAATTGCTCTGCTTGCAGTCTGATTTATCCTTACATTGTTGTCCAGAATTAAAGTGACATAATCTTTCATTATTATCGGCGCGTCAATCCTGTAATCCTTTTCGGAGTATGAAATGAAGACTGATCCTCCGATGCTCATAGCTATGGCCTGATTTATTACCGCGTCTGCATCTGTGCTCTTGCTAATTATCTGCGATGTCCCGTTGTCAAAAAGAATTTCTAAGTAGCATGTTCTATTTTCAAATTGACCTACACGTGTGTCAATGCCATAATCAATTGTTCCATGAGATGGAATGGAAGCCTCATTCAGAACAAGACCTAACGAAAGGGGTAAGAGAATAAGTGACGCCACAAGTACTAGTCCCAGAAGAATATGCTTATGCAATAGAGGCATATGCCTTACACCCCTTCTCTGCAGTGTAGGTGCAGATTGAATCTAATATACTTTCCCAAAAACCTGCGAATGTGTTCAAGTGTCTATCCCATATACAGTTAAGGATGCGCTCTATTAAATATTACGTTTCACGACACCTTCTCAGACATCCCATCCCCCAAACAATAATCCAGCAGAAATTGAGGACCAGATGATGAAAAAATTCAAGATTCCTGCAATCGTCTTTGGTGGTGGCATGAATGGGCTTGGCGTCGTTAGGAATTTGGGAAGAAATGGTGTGACTGCTTATTGTGTTGTTGATAGAAAGGATCCTGTTATGAGTTCAGGTTTTTGCAGGAAATCTTACGTTGTTGCCCATATTCAAGAAAGTGTCTCTGTTTTGAGAGCTTTTCTGATGAAGATTGCGAAGAATTTAGATGACTATGCAGTGCTTTTTTCAACTAACGACCTGTATTCCCTTCATCTGTCCTACTTAAAGGGTGAGTTTGAGGGCAAGTATCACGTGCCTTTGCCTTCTTACAAAATTGTCAAGACATTGGTGAATAAGAGGGAATTTTATCAGTCTATTTCAAAATGTTCCATACCGCATCCTAAGACCTATTTTCCAGAATCGCACAAAGATGCTAAGCAAATAAGTAAAGAAATTCGATATCCAGTTTTTGTTAAACCATCTATGTCGCAGACATTTTCCCTCAAATTTCACAGGAAAGGATTCGTAGCAACCTCGGAAAAAGACCTCATGAAGTACTACTTGTTTGCAGAGAATCATAAAGTGGACGTGATATTTCAGGAGATTATTCCGGGTCTTTCGGGAAGAAACATGTTTGGCGTTGAAGCATATCTTGATAGGAATCATTATGCTAAGGGTCTTTTTGGTTACATTAGGCTGAGAGGATGGCCCCCAGTGTTTGGCAGTACATGTTTGAGAGAGAGCATCTCGTTGAAAGAGTTAGCTAATTCTTATGTAATGGTCGAAAACTATCTTCGCATTCTTGGCTATTATGGGTTAATGGAAGCGGAATGGAAAAGAGATCCTAGAGATGGAATTTTCAAGCTGTTAGAGATTAATGCTAGGCAAAGCATGCAGAATTCTTTGCCTGCTAGATGCGGAGTGAACCTTGTTTTAATGGCTTATCTTGACGCAATCGGTGAAAAAGTAAGATACGTGGATGATTACGTTGAAGATTTTCGATGGATTGACTTTCTAAGCAATCTGCAGTCGATAATAAAATCTAAAGTGTCGATGACAAAGCTACTAGGTTCATTGCAAAAAGTTAAAGAATGGTCATTTTTTGCAGCGGATGATCCTAAACCCTGGGTAGCAAGCAGTCTAGACACATTAGAGATTGTAGCAAGGAGAGTTTTGGGGCTTGCTAAAGCGTAGAACGCGTGTCAATCGAGACGTATATAAAAATGAGATTGATATTGGTTATCTGTAATCATTGCAAAATCAGTATGCTAGGACAAAGGCTTAAAGAAAACTAAAGATGTTTGTGTGAGTATGCCGAAAGTTGCGCTGATACGAGTAGAAGACCATTCTTATGAGGCAGTTTACCAAATTTTCAAAAAGTGGCTAAGTCAAATAATTGACCCAGCCATATTTCAGCAATCGAAAATAATCATAAAACCCAATCTGTGCGCACCTCTTCTGTCGGAAACTGGGGCAACTACTGACGTAAGAATAGTTGAAGCGCTGATAGCCTACATAAACGAAATAAACCCAAGCGCAACCATTTTTGTGGTCGAAAGTGATGTTAACTCAGGCGTTATATATTCTCCAGACATGCTCTTTCTTGAAACTGGGTACAACCAGTTAGAGAAGAGATATTCGAACGTGAAGCTTGTAGATCTTTCTAGATCCAGCCAAACAACAATTAACAATGAAGGATTAAAGCATTTCAAGGAAAGTGGTTTAAGCCTTGCAAACGTGCTTACTGATGGTGTTTTCGTTTCTGTGGCTAAGCTTAAAACAAGTGTACATGAGCGATATACGGGTATTCTGAAAAATCAGTTTGGATGCTTGTCAACAAGTCGGAAAGATCAATATCATCCTTATTTGTCTAAAGTTTTGACCGACTTAAATTTTGTTCTTGAGCCCAAATTATGCATTATAGATGGGTTAATCGGTATGGAAGGATTAGGTCCTACTGCAGGAAAACCAAAGAAGATGAATTTGCTGATCATTGGAAATAATCCAGTAGCTACTGACGCTGTCGGGGCAACTGTCATGGGAATCAATCCCAAGAGAGTGACGCATTTAAAGGCTGCTGCTAAGAGAGAATTGGGGGAAATCGACGTTGAAGCCATCGAAGTTCTGGGCGAAAGAATTCAGAATGTCAAAGAGAAGTTCAAGTTCATCAACGAAATTTCTTATCAATTATTAAGATTAAGCTTCGCCGTAGTTAGATGGCCTTTGCCTAAAGGCGTCAAATTTTTTATAGCAAAACATCTGCATAATCTAGCACGAGCATTGTATTAGTGCTTCTTCAACGAGTCTATGTAGTCTGCGACTATTTTTTCAAAGAATTCTTTTCCTCTGGTGGGATTAAATCCCAAGATTCTTTTTGCCTTTCTAGTATCCACAGACACCAAACCAAAGATTGGACTGGACTTCACTTCGATTTGACTTTTCGAATTTGTTTTCTCAACTATGTATTGAGCTATCTCATAGTCATCGAACTTATATGGCCCTCCTATGTTGAAGATTTGTCCGTAGGCTTTTTTGTTTAGGGTTGCTAGCAAGTAAGCATCGACAGCGTCTTCGATGTAGATGTATTGGCCACCCATGTTTTTTGTAACCCACATGGGTTTTCCTTCGAGCGCTTTTTGTATGTTTTCTTCTATGTGGTTTTGTATTAGTTTGTCTGGTCTGTAGATTGTGTGAAACCTCAAAATCGTAACAGGGAGTCCTTGTTGGTAATGATAGAAAAGACAGTATCTTTCTGCTGCCAGTTTTGTTGTGCCATAAAGCATTCCGCCTAGGCGCAGGTTTTCAGGGTGACAACATGATTCTTCATTCAAATCCACGTCTTTCTGCAAGCCGTAAACAGCTACGGAACTAGTGAATATGAAATGTTTAATATTATGGTTTTTTGATGCTTCGAGGAGGAAAGCTGTTCCAGCAATGTTGCTACAAAATTCCTCTAGAAGCTGTTTGGAAGGATCAGGCCTAACCAGTGTTTTTTCAAAAAGTTTTAAGGCTCTTTTAAGAAGCGCTTTGTCAGGTTTCTCGCGGATTATTGCAAGATGATATATCACGTCTACGCCTGTAACAGCCTCATTCACAGTTTTCTCGTCAAGTATGCTGCCTAAGACAAATTCAAGCTTTGGATGCACTGTTTCCTCAAGAAAACGCTTGCTCGAATCAAGAACCCTGACTTCGTTTCCTCTCTCTAAAAGAGTTTTAACAAGGTAAGAGCCTACAAATCCTGCTCCACCGACTACTAAAGCTTTCATAAAAACACCATGCTTTAACGTAAATTATTCGTAGGGATAAACATTTCTGTCATTTCTGAGACGTGTAAATCTCCATGTAAGGCAAGCAATAACGAGTGTGCACGTATTGGAGGTGATGACATATCATCGAAATATCTGAACTGAATAGTTTTGATGAATTAGAGAATCTAAAGGACGAATGGAACAATGCGCTGCTAAAGAGCAGTGACAACAATATTTTTGCGACGTGGGAGTGGATATCTACCTGGTGGAAGCATTTTGGAGATGGAAGAAAACTAAGGATTTTGGTTGCAAAGGAAAAAGACGAAATGGTCGCTGTCGCGCCGCTTATGATGTCCAAGTATAGCGCTGCTTTTTGTAACATGAAAAAGATTGAATTCATCGGAACACCTACTTCAGATTATAACATATTTATTCTAAGGGACAATAAGCTGGATTATGTAAAATCTATTTTGGATTACTTGGTTCAGCGTTCAGACTGGGATATCATAGAGCTAAGAGATATTCCAGAAACTGCTGCTTCCTTGAAGTTTTTGAAGGAAATCGCGGTGAGTTCTTCTCAGAAGTTTAAAGGCGAGATATCAACATGCAGCATTTGCCCTTATCTGCCCCTTCCAAGTTCATTTGAAGTCTTCATGAAGAACATGAGCAAGAATAGACGTTGGCGATTGAAAAACAATTTGGCTAAGCTTAAAGCGAATTATAAAGTGGAACTCAAGAGCTACAGCGACTTTGGCTCGGTTAGAGAAGCAATGGAAGCTCTTATCAAGTTGCATCAAGAAAGATGGGAATCTAAAAGAATGCCGGGGATGCTTGCTTCCTCTGACATCCAGAATTTTCATATGGAAGTAGCAGAAAAATTCGCCCAAAAAGGATGGTTAGGCCTGTATTTTCTTACAGCTGACGGTCAACCGATTTCAGGTGAACACTCTTTTGAATACAACAAGAAAATTTACCATTATTTGACAGGTCTGAGTCCTAGTTTCTTGGAATACCGTGTTGGGCATTTAATGCTTTTGAGCGTTCTAGAAAGCGGTATCAAGAGAGGGTTTAATGAAATTGATATGCTGAGAGGTGAAGAACCGTATAAGACTGAATGGGGAGCAATAAACAGAAAAAACTTTAAAATACGTTTCATCGGTAAGGGTCTGATCCCCCGAATCTACGATTGGGCATCGAAAAGCCACACAATTCGTTCCACTATACGAAAATTCAAGCTATAAATCAAAAACTGCCGAGACGTTAGATATGGAAAAGAAAATCATAGTATTTGCACCCCATCCTGACGACGAAACGCTAGCCTGCGGTGGCACAATAATAAGGAAGATAAAAGAAGGGTACAAGCCATTCATAGTTTTCTTGACAGACGGAGCTGGAGGCTCCACATATACCTATTATGGAACAACTTCAAAACTAACATGCACGGAATTGAAAAAAATCCGCAGAGAAGAAGCTGAAAATGCATGTAAGATACTCTGCGTGAATTCTTCAAATCTTTTCTTCTTAAACTTCCAAGATAGAACACTTGCGACAAATAGCAAGGTCGCACAAGAAAAGGTGACTGAAATTTTAAGAAAGTTGTCTCCAGTTGAAATTTATTTCCCCCATAAGAACGATCCAAACGGGGACCACTTGGCAACAAATAGTATAGTGAAAGGCTCACTTGCGGCTTTATCTGTATCACCTATCCGATATCAGTACGTTATCTGGAGTTTGAGCGAACTCGGACGAAATTGGTCTTTTCCGTCGCAAGTCTGGCGTTGTATGAAACATAAAGTACACGCTGTGAGACAAAGTGACGGCGACATAGTAAGCATTGACATTCAAGAGTTTCTGTCACTCAAAATGAAAGCGATTAATGAATATAAAAGCCAGACAACCTTGTTTTTTCCAGAGCAGAAACAGCCGATTCTAACAGAATCCTTTGTAGAAAAGTTTCTTAGCGGTAAAGAAGAATTTTATGTGACGACTTAGTTTTGAGTTGACGCTATTTAGATGATTTCAGTCTGTCTGTTGTTTTTTGCCGATAGATTTGTTCGATTATTTTTGTGACTTTGAGACCGTCAACACCTGTTGCGCGTGGCTGTCTCCTATTTACGATAGAACTTATGAAATCGTCAATCTCCGTCTGCCACGGGTTTGACTTATGGGGCGGGGATATCATATTGTGCAAGAAATCTCGAAACAATGCCTTGTAACCTGACTTATAAACGTCGAACATATGCTTATGCCTAAGCTGCGTAAAGCCATCGGCTATGTCCATGCATGCAGAACCTGCAATATAATGTTCTTCTGTCTCCTGAGGAGCCAACCAGTTTAGACTCATCATCGTTGTGATGCCGTTCTTATATTTTAGAATAATGGAAGCCTCTTTCTCCACGTTTAATCTTTCATCGAAATCAGCAAAAACTGACAACTCATCAATTTCGTCATCAATCAGCCAGTTATGCAAATCAATTACATGAGAACCTAGATCCATTATAACCCCTCCGCCCGAAACTGTTGGATCAAATATCCATCTTGTCTTTGGAAAAACATGATGATAAACTGACACTATCGAATGCAATTGACCGAGTTTTCCCTGCATTAGCCGCTCTTTAACCATTTCGAGATTTGGGTAAAATCTCAGAGTGTAGCCAACTGCAAGCACAACACCATTCTTTTGACATTCTTTAACCATCATCCTTGCATCATCAACTGATAGAGCAAGAGGTTTCTCACATAAGACGTGAATGCCTTTCTTCGCGCATTCTAACACCAACTCGAAATGCGTGTTTGGCGGCGTGCAAATACTAACCGCGTCCAGTTCTTCTTTTTCAATCATTTCCTGTGCATTTTCATAAACGCGAAAAATGTTAAACTGCTTGGAAATTTCCAATCTAGCTTTTTCATTTATATCCGTTATAGCAACAAGTCTACAAACCATATTCTTTTCATAAGCGGGTACATGCGCAAATCTAGCAATTGTGCCTGCCCCAATAACTCCGACCCTAAGAACATTCGTCATCTGTCATCATCCGTTAAGTAGATTAGTCTTGGTACATATTTATTATTTCGAAAGCTCTCGACCTCGTAGAAGCCTTAAAAACTCAGCTGCCATCAGCATAGGTGAGCAACATTTGAAGATTGTCATGATTGAAAAAGACTTGTCCATAAGAAGCGGGTCGCGTCGTTTTATATTGGAGGCAACTCACCGACTTGAAAGTCTGGGGCATAAAGTAAAGATTTTCACCAGCAAAATGGATAGAGAAACATGTTTTGAACCGCTCCTTCACCTGCCCATACAAATCGTACCCGTAAAAAGTCCTCACATTAGCCATGCTCTCAAACCCGTAATAGATGTGGATTATTTCTGGCCAACCTGGCAGATGGCAATGGAAACAAGCCAACGTATTGCTGAATGGAACCCAGACGTGGTCCTACTTCATTATACTGGAGAACCATGGTTACCACCATACTTTTACTATTTAGATAAGTCCGTAGGCGCCGTTTGTCTCCACACGCCTCCAAGAGGCATTGCACCTTTCATAGGTACAACAGCCAAAGCAAAAATCGGCCACGAACTCTTCAATCTCCCGCCATTAAGCAAATGGAAAGCCCAAAATCTGAAAAAACTTGCCATGATTATCTCACATAGTCTTTTCATGCAAGAATACGCCATAAGAATACAAAGCAAAACTCGACTGCTGACATCGATGGTGCCTTTAGGAATTGATCACTCAGAATTTTATCCCACTGGTGAAGAAGAGCCATATGTTCTCTGCGTCGCCAGAATTGATCCAAGAAAAAGGCTCGAGCTGGCGATACATGCGATGAAAAACGTCGATTCAAAGTATTCGCTTGTTTTGGCTGGCAGTGTTGAAAAACGCTTCCAATGGTACAAAAACATGCTGTTGGAATTGGCTAAAGAATTGGGTATTTCGCAGAGAATTAGCATTATCGAGGGACTTGTTAGTGCGCAAATAGTTCGGTTAATGCAAAGGTGTTCTGTTTTTCTGTTTCCGAGTACAAATGACACGTTTGGAGTGGCTGTCCTCGAAGCTATGTCTTGTGGCAAACCCATAATTGCTAGTAGAGCAGGAGGCGTCCCCGAATTGCTTGACGACTGCGGTATCCTCATTGACCCTACGCCTGAACAGTGGCAAAAAACATTAAGGAATGTTCTTTCAGATTCAACTATACGCAAGGACATTGGAGAGAAAGCTTTCAAAAGATCTCAACTTTACTCTTGGGATGAAACAGTTCATTCTTTGCTGCAAACAATCGAGAAAATCAGAGCATACACTACTTAGTAGTTGCTGGAAAGGTTGAAGTATGGAATCAACATGACTGCTAGTAAGATTAGAGGTTTCGGAATGAAAAAGACTATAACAGTTTGTTTAATTGCTTGTATAATATTCTACCTAGTGTTTCACTTTTACACGAGTGGTCCAGTCTCATCCGTCACACTGCCTTACTCCTTGGAGGAAACCATTAGTCGCAGGCTATCAACTCGAAACTACATTTCAGTGGACATTTCGAGCCAACAGCTTCTAGATGTGTTGTGGGCTGCCTACGGCTATGCGAACGCCCATAGAAGCGCACCTCTAATAGGCTATGACCATTCACTAATAATATTCCCAGTAAACGCCACTGGAAGCTATCAATACATACCTGAAAATAATTCACTCGTTACACATGATCTAAGCGTGAATAAAGAAACAATTCGCAGTCACGACCAAGGCTGGCCCAGTGACGCCAGTGCTGTTTTGGTTGTTGTTTGGAACAGCACAAAAATGAGTAATGGATTTTTTGCTTCTGCTGAAGCAGGCTGTTTTGTTCAGAATGTGTATCTGGCGGCTGCTTCTCTTGATCTTGGAACTTGCTGTGTTGGATATATTGAATCCGCAGGATTGCGCAGTGACTTAGGACTATCTGACGATTTGACTCCACTGTTAGTGATGCCTTTAGGCTATCCAGCAGATCCATATCCACCTGCCTCTCCAAACTATGATATGATGACTGGAAATCTTCCGCCCGTGCAATACAGTAACATGTCATTCAAAGAGGCAACAGCCAATGTGACATTTGCTCATCACTGGACTGCAGAAAACTTGTCGCAGCAAGAGCTTTCTCAACTGTTATGGGCTACTTACGGTTACACTAACGTTACACATGATAGCACATACCATAGGACAACCCCCAGCGCTTACGGCATATATCCATTAGTAATCTTCGTTTCAAACGCAACAGGCGTTTATCAATATTTGCCAGAAACTCATTCTGTTGTGGAGTTGCTGTCTGGTGACAAAAGATGGGAAATGGAAAAGACTTGCTCAGTTCAGACGTGGGCTGCAGATGCTCCCGCGCTATTTCTTGTAGCCTATAATTCTTCATACAATAATGGCGACACTGGTGACGGCGGAGCTGTTTCTCACGAGTTTATAGAAGTGGATTCTGGCGCCGCAGTTCAGCAGCTTTTTCTGGAGGCGTCAGCATTTAACTTGAGTGCAAACATCGTCAGCAACAGTCTGGAAACGTGGAATGGAGCTACGGCAGAAGAACTTCGAAATATCCTTAATCTACCTCAGTCACTGATTCCTTTATATCTGATTCCAATTGGTCATAAAACCACAACACCAATACATGACGTAGCAGCGGCAAACATCACTCCTAGCCAAACCATGGTAATCGCAGGCACCACTCTTGACATTAACGTCACAATCCAAAATCTAGGCGATTACGTCGAAAATTGCAGCCTAACCCTCTACGCAAACGCAACTGTAATTGGAAATCAGACAGTCCACAATTTTCTTGATGGAACAACCAGCACGCTTACATTCACGTGGAATACTATTGGTTTTGAGATGGGCAATTACACTTTAGCCGCTTCCATTGAACCTGTACCGGATGAGACGAATACAGACAACAATAGCCTAGACGACATTCAAATCATAATAATCCCTGAATTTTCAACAGCAGTTCTAGTTTTGCTTATGCTTGCCACATTCCTAATAGTCATAGCATACAAGAATAAACTTGGCTGCCTAAGGCTATCTCTTCGTTAGAAGGAGCAAACGCCGACAGAACTTTGGAAAGGAAAGTGGCACCTGAATGTCTAGCAAAAGCATGTTCGTTGAAGATACTGACAATATTGTTATTACGAAATATAAGAGGGCACATTTTCCGGATTTTGTTCAAGCAGGCTACTATGAGCATCTTCACCACTATATGGAACCCAATGCAGCTGGGTTCTTGAAAGAATTCGTGTATAGAAAGCTGCTTCTTACCCAGAAAGAAATAACGTTTGTTGCATATTCCAAAAGCGAAAAGAAAGCTGTAGGGTCAATCACAGGACGCAGAATTACGGATAGCCTCTGGGGAATATGGAACATCTTTGTTATGCCAACTTATCGCGGAAGACGAATCGCGCAGATGCTAATAACAGAAATAGCAAATCACCTAAAGAGCAAAAATGTTGAGAAGATTATCTCTCACGTAAGAAAATCCAACGTTCCTTCTATAAAGCATTCGCAAAAAAGCGGCTGGAAATCGCTGGGCTATAGCATTTTCGAATGTGAAAGAAACCACCCAATAATAGAGGGCAGTTCTCAAAAAATAAAGATCAGAAAATTTCATCGAGACGATAAGAAACAGCTATTTAATGTATATGAACGTTGCATGGGGAAACAATGGTGCAGTTATCTTGAAATAAACTCAGAAAATTACTTGAATCGACTCTTCGGCCCTGCATTTTGGGAACCATATGGCCGGCTTTCTTGGTTAGCGATGAAGAAGGACGTGATAGTGGCTGAAAGCAAAGGAGAACTGAAAGGCTATTCACTATCTAGAGCAATTCGATTCATTAACGAGGATTATGCAACACATTTAGTTGTTCCAGTCACTGAAGATTTTCATGCAACTTGTAGGAAACTATTACTCAAATCTTTCAGGCCGTCCAAATACACAGTCAAAAACAAGTCTAGTTTCGTATACGTGGGACGTGCCGAATCAAGAATGCAAATCGAAAAACTTGGCTTTAATGTTGAAGAATTTACCGTCCAAGGGATGCTATTGTAAACTCCCTTTACACGCATTTGAAGTTTGCAAATAATTCTACTCTAATACTCCATAGTCTTTGGCAAGCTCTTCTAATCCTTTTCTTAAAGTGACTTTAGGATTATACAGAAGCTTTGCGTTTGCTTCTGAAATGTCTGCATAGCTGTGTTTTATCTCACCTTTTCTTGGCTGCGAGTGCACTATCTTCACATTTCTTCGAGTAATTTCGATTAGAAGTTTTCCCAAGTCATTTATTGTTGTAGGCTCTCCAGTGGCGATATTGAAAGCTTTTCCAACAGCGTCATTCGCTTTGAGAGCTAACACGTTGGCATCTGCAACGTCTCGTACATGCACGAAATCTCTTGTTTGTTCCCCGTCACCAAAAACTGTCAGGGGGCGATTTTTCTTCAGATTTTCCAGAAACTTCACTATTACGCCTGAGTATTGATTGTGGCTTTGTCTTGAACCATAGACGTTGAAATAGCGCAAACAGACAGTTTCGAGATGAAAAACGTCGTGGAATATTCTTACGTAGTTTTCAGCAGACAATTTTGAAACACCATAGGGGGACATTGGTCGTAAGGGATGATTTTCTTTTATAGGCAATTCAGTGATATCACCGTACGCTGCACATGAATAAGCGTAAACAAACCGCTTAACATTTGAATCTGAGGCTGCTTTCAAAAGATTCACAGTCCCATCAAC
>JACAEK010000016.1 GCA_013388895.1 Candidatus Bathyarchaeota archaeon
AAAGATGCTTATATAAAATAGTGAATTCGTCATTGCTGTCCTTTTTGTCAATGGTGGGACGTTTCTGCAAGAAGTTATTACCATAAAATTGAACCATGATATTAAGAAAAGGAAAATGTTCAGAAAGAGCGATAGAATGTAGAGTGTGAATTGTGCTATGATGCCACTTGGGTCTGGAAGCCTCGTGATTAGTATTGTGTAAGCTGTGAACATGAAACCAGAAAACAAAGACAGCATGCCAATAAGATTTGAAAGATGCTTAATATAGTCTGAGTAGTCCTTTTTGTCTGTAGGCAATATCGTCACCTCTTTGCCTGTTTTTACAAGTTACTCTCGGTTCAGCTATAACTTTTCCGCATTTATCCGGTTCGCATAACATGAAATTCGCTATGCCATGCAAAAAGCCTAAGCCTACATATACCGCCGATTTTGAGCCTTAGGTTCACTTAAGTTCAATCTATTTATAAGGGAGGGGTAGGCTACTCTCATGCAGATAGACTTTTAATCGCATTCATATTGTGGAACAGTAATCCTTAACTTTTCAAAATCAATCATTTATTTTTTGGCGATGAAACGCTAGAGCTATCCCGCTGGAAATTGCCATGTCGACGGACCCAACGGAAGCAAAAAGCTTGTGATGGCGGGTTTACCCAAACATGGGACACAGTGGGCGCGGGCGCAAAAATCCCACGCTGAGAGAGCTTAACCAAGAGGAGCGCAACGCTCCACAGTGAAGTTAAGTGATAGGTTACGTGGGAAACAAAAACGCCCGCGAAAAACAAACCAAAAACCAAAGCAACTAACAAACAAAAATCTGGGTTATTTTAGCGCCCACTGAATCCACATGACAGCAATTAAGCCGCACGCAATAATTATCGAAACAAGAAATATCGCCAAATTCTGCCAAAAATCAAAGCCACCAGCGTAAAAGGCAAGCCACAGCAAAATAAACACTAACCAGCCCACGCCAACAGCTACAGTTCCCGAAACCCTTAACCCCAATGAGCCCATAACAGCATATTCCATTGAAAAGATTAATATCGCTTTCTGTTTAGTCTACCGCAAACACTTTGGTGCCCCTACATGACAGGTGGGAAAGAATTAACACGTCAAATGATTATTCAAACTCTCGTCAACGCCTTAGAACCACTTGACTATGCTTATGCCTTTTATGAGGGAGGTGCCGCTGCCTTTAACAGAATCGACGAATGGTCTGACATCGACCTCTACCTGATTGTAGACGAAAAGAAAGCCGACAAGGCATTTGCTATTGTTGACAAAGCCTTAGAATCGCTGTCTCCTATCAAACGGAAAATCGTTGTTCCTCAGCTGCCTTGGCCTGGCGTTTCGCAAGTTTTTTACAAGTTGGAACGTGCAAGCGACTATCTTATCATCGACTTCTGCGTTTTAACGCTGAATAGTTCGGAAAAGTTTTTGGAACCAGAAACACATGGCAACGTCGTATTCTACTTTAACAAGTCCGCTAAGGTTCAGCCGCCTTCTTTAGAAAAAGATGTACTTGTTAAAAAGTTGCGAAATAGACTAGAGAGGTTAAAGGCGAGGATTGAACTGTTTAACAGTTTTGTGCAGAAAGAAATCAACCGAGGCAATCTCCTCGAAGCAGTGGACAATTATCATAATCTCACGCTTGCGACGCTGGTTGAGATTCTACGAATCAAGCACAATTCGATTCATTACGAGTTTAAAATGCGCTACATACACTATGAGCTTCCGCCCGAAATAACTAAGAGACTTGTCAGGCTTTATTTTGTCAGGGATGAAAAAGATTTGCAAATGAAGTATGATGAGGCGACTGAGTGGCTGCACAAAATAATGTCAGAGCTTGATGAGACTTATGCTTCGAGTTCTTGAATAGCTTTTATCGTGTCTGCAAGCGATGTTACTGTCCTATCTGGCACTATTTGTTCTTTCTTCAAATCGCCCATTTTTCTTGAAATAGCCACAAGCGACGCTGGATTCGATTCAGCTATCAAGTCTCGTCCAGTCATGGTTTCAAGAAGTATAGCCTTTAAACCAGCGTTCTGAGCACCCCACACATCACCTCTTAAATTATCGCCCACATGAACAATGTTGCAGGATTTTGTCTGCAGTTTTCGCGCAGCTATTTGGAATATTTCTGGACTGGGCTTGCGAATGCCCACTTCATCTGAAAAAAGCATCAAATCAAAATAATCTGCTATGCCGATGTATGCAAGAAAACCGCGTAAAGCAAATCCCGGCGTCAAGCCCGTGTTGCATATAAGCCCTATCCGTTTATTCTTGCTTTTCAACCATTGTAGCACCGCATGAGTGTCCGGGTTTAAAAGAGGCGGAACCTCGTAAATTGCTGAAACGTAAGCTTTGCTCAGTTGGTTAAACCATTTGTCTTTTGGGCTGATAGTGTTTTTTGTTGCTGTTTTGATGATGAATTGAATCTGGTCGTGATGCGTAACTTCGCGGTTGTTTTCCCAGACGTTTTCGAGCCACTGAGTCATCGCGGTGAATGCAGAGGCAAGCCGTTCAGCGTCGATTTTTTCTCCTAGCTTGTTTAGTGCTTGAGCGAGGCTTTGGCATCGGGTATTCATTCTTTTTTGGTGCCATCCGTCTCTCTCGAAGAATAGTGTTTCCCAGAGGTCGAATGTTACTGCTTTTACACTGTTTTTGCTTTGACGCAAGTTGACACCCTAGCGGGTTTTTGAGAAGCGGTCGTTTTTCCACACGTCAGCCGTGTCGCTGTATCCACGTTTTTCCCAATAGCCCAACTCTTTCGCTGTCGTGAATCGTATTTGTGTGAGCCACATGGCACTTTTGTATGCATATTTGCTTGGAACTACTAAGCGTAGCGGAGCGCCTAAGCCTTCTTCGAGAAAGTTGCCGTCAAGTTTGTATGCTAAGAGAATGTCGTCGCCTGAAAGTTCTTCTAAAGAAAGCGACGTAGAATAGCCATCAGCACAATAAAAGGAAACATATTTTGCGTTCGGCTTTGGCTTAACTAACGCTACTATGCTTCTGAATCTGACACCTTCCCACCTGCAGCCTAATACGCTCCATGTTTCGACGCAGTGAAAATCGCTGACAGATTCAGCTTTCGGCAGTTTCAAGAAGTCTTCCCACGTCAGCTTTATGGGGTTTTCCACTTCGCCATCTATAGTTAAGATCCACGTTTTTAGGTCGATTTTTGGGACTGGTTCGCCTATGGTTGGGTGGTCTTTTCCCCATCTTAAAAGCCGTTTGATGGGTCTTTGGTTTGGAGGCAGAACCTTGCTTTCTTTGTCTTGTTCTTTTGTAGACATGGCTGTTTCAGTAGAAATGGGAAACTTGCAGAAAATAAGGCTTGCTAAGTAGATGCGCCTAGTAGCCATGAACCGTCGCAGCTTGCGGTGTTTAGGTGGCTTAAGCCTTCTCTGCATGTTCCGAATTTTAAACCGTGCTTGTCAGCTAATGCTCTGATGTTTTTCATTAGTTCAAATCGCAACTCTTTGGGTAGGTAAATGTATCTGCCTGTTTTTTCACCTTTTTCAAAGTAAAGTGGTTTCAGCTTCTCTGCAGTTTTGGGCAGTGCCTCGTTGAGTCTTTGCCAGTTATCAGGCTTAGCTTTGTAGGTTGAGCCAGTAACGTGTTTGATGCCTATGGCGGCGATGGTTTTGATGAGTTGTTGTGGGTTGTCGTTTAGGAATGGAATGATTGGGTCTATGCGAACTGATGTTGGAATTCCATGCGCGATCAGGGTTTCAGCAGCTTCTAAACGTGCTGTGGATGGTGGTGCATGTGGTTCGATGGTTTTTGCAGTTTCGTCGTTGTCGGTTGTGATGGTTAAGGAAACTGTGGAAGGCGTTTTCTTTAGGAGGTCTGTGTCTCTGGTTACGAGGTTGGATTTTGTGATTATCTGAACCTTACAATTGCTCTGTGACAAGATTTGTAGGCATTTTCGCATCAACCCTGTTTTTGCTTCCAAGTTTGGGTATGGGTCTGAAGAATTGGCGATTGACACTATTTCGCCCTTTAGCTTTACAGCTTCCCTTCTTAGTTTTGGTATTAGGTCTTTCTTGGGTCTGCAAGTGTAGAATTTTGGGACGTAGCTTGTTGCGTAGCAGTAGATGCATGTGTGGTCGCAGCCAGTGTAAGGGTTAAAGGTTAGTTTAGGCGGACAAGTGCAAAGTTTAGAATGCCAAGGGTCGAATTCGGAAATCAAAGCCACATAGTGTCACTGTTACTATATTTTGAACAAACGTCAAACAAAAACAATTCGTTCACTTTTAATTTCTAAAAATGATTCTAGAACTAGAAACTTCTTTAAGCGTCCAAGCTATATTCCAAAAAAGAGATTTGAATATGTCACATAAAGTCAAAGCAACAGATATCGTCACTTTACCTTGCGGCTGTATTTATCAAGATAAAGGATGGTTGCTGACACGCATTCAGGAATGTGATTATCATAAGCGGAAGCGAACAGCAAAACGAGCGTACAGACCTAAAGCCGAATGTGTAAGACCATAAGAAAATCGTTTCAATTTTCTATTTTATGAGAGGAAAAAGATTATGAAACTGTTGAAAACGGACCAAGGAGTAGTCTTAAATGTCTACGTTAAGCCAGATTCAAGAGAATTCAGAATTGAGGTTGAAAATGAGGAACTTGTGGTGCATTGTAGAGAGTCTCCAGTGAAAGGCAAAGTTAACAAAGAGTTGGTAAAAGCGCTTTCAAAACTTTTCAAAAGAAGGATAGAAATCGTTGCCGGTTTCACTTCAAAACAGAAGAAAATATTGATTCCCAACATTAGCGTAGAAGAATCCAATAAGATACTGTCTGCATAAGTCGTGATAATTCGTAAACTGAAAAGAGTTCAGTTTTGTGGACTTATCAAGTTTCCTCAAATAAAAGCAATAGAAGAGGTTTTAGAAATGTGGAAAACAACTAATAAGCAACATTGACCCATTTTCTAATTGTGTCGAAATTGTGGGAAGAACCCTCAAGAAAACCTATTCCCATGAAAACAAAACGCGCAAACTTGTATCCCATGTCGAAAGCCTTTAATTCTGAAAAGAGAAGCGTGCGCTATGAGGCAAAATCTGTTAAATCCATTCAATAACAAACTGTATTATGCGAAAGAGTATGCTTATCGCCATAATTATGCTTGTAATCTGTTTGCTTATAATAGGGCTTGGTGGTCCATTCTTTTCATACCTTATCAATACGCTGTTTGGCCCAAACCTCCACTTCTATTTAGATAATGGTATGCTTCACATAATATCAAGCACAGGAAACATTCACGCTCCACTCTGGGGGTTTATTTTACTTCTTCTACTTCCTATAGCTCTCCTCATCGCTATTATGCTCTTGTTGCTTGAAGTGAGATATAGTAGCAAAAAGAAAAAGCAAACTGCTGAATCATACATTACCTAAACTAAATTTCTTAAGTTACTATTGAAGAGAAAACAAGAACAAAAATGACTTCTATATGGTCTGAAAAATCAGAGACACAACACGTGCGCTAATGACAAATTCAGCAAGTGGATACATTACTTAGGTGTTAAAAGTGAGGAGAAGAATAGTGATAGTTTGTCTTCTACTGTCTGTTGAAAGTTCCAACAAAAAGGAGGAACGTCGCTAAGCTCAGACAATCTAAACTTCTAACCAGAAGTTCAATGTATATATAAGGGGGGTCTAGACAGCTCCGAGAGCACACAAGCCACAAAAAGCACAAATCCACCATGCACAAGCCCTTCCTAACAAACACACACCAACCAAACATTCACCATTCAAAAAATCGTCCAAACACCACCGTTTATAGCCCAACACCTCAGGCGGTTGGAAGCCGCAGGCTGAACCGGTCGACCGAAGTCTTCCGGCGTACACCCCGGCTCCATTAAACCCATCTTTTATGGGAGCCTTCGTCCCCACAAGCCAGATTGTTACCAACCCAGCCATATTGGGGGAATGGCTGCCTATTTTCGGGA
>JACAEK010000007.1 GCA_013388895.1 Candidatus Bathyarchaeota archaeon
AGTCTCATTGAGGAATCCCCGGTTCTAAGGCTGCATGCGCTTACCCGGGGCATTTTCGCAGTTTGCCGCGCCCTTCTTCAGCGCTCAAGCCGAGCCATCCTCCAGACGGCGTTGCATGTTGGGCCTTTTGGCGGTGTTTGTTTGACGTTTATGGTGAATCTTTTTTTAGATAGTATGTACTGCTTCTTTGGGTATGTGCATGGTTTCATTGTGAGCTTTTTGGCTCATTCGCCTCTTCACTCCGCATCAAGGCTGATGGGGAGTTGCATCTGTTTAATGGTTTAAGCTAATGTAGCTAAAATATTTCTGAAGCGGCTTTGCGGAATATAAGTGTTGCGTTGCATGTGATAAGTGGTTTCTGATGGTCTTGTGTAGAGAATATTTTTATTTTTGTTGTTATTAGCTTAGATGTGCGCCCCGATAGCTCAGTTGGCTAGAGCGATAGCCTTGTAAGCTGTAGGTCGCGGGTTCAAATCCCGCCCGGGGCTCCTTTTTGGTTTGTGTACGTGCAACAGTTTCTAGCCCCTCTATTTGAATCCTAATATGTTTTGTGAATCTGTGAAGGTGATGTTTTGGTTGGTGGAGGTCGTTTTTTGGTTTTTTCTGTTTGGTTTTTGGTAGTAAAGTTTTTATGCAGTACTATCTGATTGTAGTATTGGTGTTGAGTTGGAAATGGAAGTGGTAGTAACTCGGAAGGGTCAGACGACTATTCCTGCTGAGCTTAGGGTGAAGTTTAATATTGAGGAGGGTTCGCGTTTGGAGGTTGTTGAAGTTGCGGATGGGATTTTGTTTAGGCCTGTGAAGTCTACGGCTGATTTGGCTGGTAGTGGCGCTAAATATGCTAGTGTTGAGGAGATGAAGCGGGTTTTGGATAGGCTTAGGGATTTGGATGCTTGCTGACCGGCTTGTATTTGACACTCGGTTTTTTATTGAGCATTATTATAGTGGTGATAGGCGGGTTTGGGAGCGGACTCGGGCGGAGATTCGGCGTTCTCGGAAGCGTTTTGTGTCTGCGGTTGTTTTACATGAAGTCTTTTGGTTGACATTGGGTTGTGAGGGAAAGGAAACAGCGGTTTTGCGTGCAGATTTGTTAGAGAAGGATTTTAGAATTGTTGATGTCGATGCTGAGATTGCGCGGATTTCTGCCGAGTTGCGGCATAAGTATAGGATGCGTTTGGCTGACAGTATTATTGCAGCAACGGCTTTGGTTTTGAAGGCACAGTGCCTATCAGATGATCCGCATTTGAAGAAGATTAGAGAGATAAAGACACGATGGATATAGGCACTAGTTTGTTTGGCTAGAAACTTTTTTATAACATGTTTTGAAACCTATTTGCTGTTCTGAAAGGGAGTTGAAGTATGAATTGATTACTGGAATACGTCATATTGGGGTTGCTGTTAGTGATTTGGATGAAGCGATTAAGCTTTATCGCGACATTTTGGGTTTGAGACTTGAAGATGTCCGTGACGTGAAGGAAATGAAAATGCGAGTAGCTTTTTTCTCAACCAATGACAAAACAGAAATAGAGCTTATCCAACCAACAGATAATGAAACGTCACTAGCTAAATTTATTGAAAAACGTGGCGAAGGTATTCATCATGTTGCTTTTGAAGTTGACGACATCGAATCTGCTTTGGCGATGGCCAGGACGAAGGGTTTGTTGCTAATAGATGAGAAACCTCGTGTCGGTGTCCACGGAGATAAAATTGCTTTCATTCATCCCAAAAGCACTAGAGGCGTTCTTCTCGAATTCGTCATGAAATGATATTGCCTTATAGGGCAACAACTTTAAACGTGAACCTCTCGTAGAAATTTCTGTGAGTGTATGCTATTTGGCTCAAGTTAAGAATGTGCTTTTGATTCAGGTTTTGAACTCTTTTGTGGGCGGTATTTTAGGTGTAGCAGTGCCACTGATGATGAAGGCGAGAAATGTTGACGTAGTTCTCATAGGCTTCGTGTTTGCATCTATGCCATTGATTATGCAGTTAGGACGAATGTTCTTCGCCACTGTTTCAGATTTTTGGGGCAGAAAACTTTTCTTTGTCTCTAATGGCATGTTAGGCGTTATTTCTGGATTAATCTATTATGCGGCGCATTCACCATTGGAATTTTTGTTCGGCAAAGTCATGGAAGGCACCAAAGAAGGTAGCTTGTGGGCTGTTAATCGGGCTTATCTTTTGGAGAAGAATGGGGGTCATTGGCGGATTCTGGTCTATTTGCGGACAGTTGCCTACGTGGCTTACGCCCTAGGAAGCCTAATTGCAGGTTTTTTGATTGTCTGGTTTTTGTTTGAAGGAACGATGCTTACTTGTACATTGCTCAGCGTCTTTGTGCTTTTGTTGGCTTTGTTATTAGCTGCTGAGAAACGAGGGCAATTCAACATGGCGAAGGCTTTACGATTTCTAGATTTCAGAAAGAAAACTAGAGTGTTCAAGATTTTTCTGGTTTTATTTTTTGTTATGGGCGTATCTTTCGGTTTTGTCGGTGGCTATGTTGTTACTCTGTTTTTGGACGAAGTTGGATTTAACGTGGAAGAAATCGGATTAATTCTTGGCATAGAAATCCTCGTAGCTGGCTTGTTTTCGTATCTCTTTGCTAAGACCACTAGGATGCGGGAGCTCACACTTTTGAGCGGCATTTTGTTTTCGATTACGCTTTTTCTTCTCGGATTCACAGGTTGGATTTTGGCGGCTGCACTTCTAATTTTATTTGGTGTTGTTCAAGGCATGGCTAGCATCGGTCAAGAAGGAATTTTGTCCATAATCAGCGATAAGGAATCCTACGGAACCGATATTGGTTTGCTAATGATGGGACTACACTTGGGCGAGGCATTCAGCCTAGCCTTATCAGGCGTTCTTATTGCACTGTGGGGTTTCGCCGCACCGTTTATGCTTGCTGCATCTATGTATGCTATTTTTTACGTAGGCACATATATGCTCTTGAAAGAGTAGTCATACAAGAGTCAATCTGAAAGGCGTTGGGCGAATATGAATGTGAATATGCTGCAAGAAGGCTTACGCACTAAACAGTTTGGCAAACGCATAGTTTTTCTGCATGAAGTAGGCTCGACGAATGATTGTGCCAAAGAGTTAGCGGGCTATGACGCTGAAGAGGGAACAGTTGTGATAGCGGAAACGCAGACAGCAGGACGCGGAAGACTTGGACGAGAGTGGATCTCACCAAAAGGCGGACTATACTTCTCCGTCATTCTAAGACCCAAAATCAGTGCCAGCGAAGCTGTCAAGCTCGTGTTTGTAGCCGGCTTGGCTGTTGCGAAGGTTTTGAATGAAGTCTATGAGCTTAAAGTGGAAACTAAGTGGCCAAATGATGTGCTGATAAAAGGAAAGAAAATCTGCGGGATTTTAGCTGAAACAAATACGATCAGTGAAAAAGTCAATTACGCCATAATAGGCGTGGGCGTAAACGCAAACTTCAATGTCGAAAAAGCCTTGCTGAAAGAGCTTGTGAAAACTGCAACTTCGCTGGAAGATGAGCTTGGAAAAAAAATTCGCGTCGAAGAATTATTTAAGACGCTGATGGAAAAGCTAGAAACTCTATACTTCTTGCTTTTGAAAGAAGGTTCTGCTCCCATTCTGAGCGAATGGAAAAAGCATGCTGACTTTCTTGGTAAAAGGGTAGAAGTAACTATCGGCGATAAGAAATTTAGTGGCATGGCTGTGGACGTAGGTGTTGATGGTTCATTGATTTTGAAGCAAGAGAACGGTTCGGTGAAGCTTGTTTCCGGAGATCTCGTATTAATTTAGCAGGAAAATGGGCGCAAATTCGTGTTTTTATGCTTTTATCGGACGTTTGCTCGTTGATTTCGGGTTTTTAATGAAGTTTTGAAACGCAAATCATATTAATGAAGAAGAAATACTAATGCACTGCTCAAAACCGAATCAAGTGGTTCAACATGAAAAAGGCAAGATTTGCATTATCCATCTTGGTCTTGTTATTGGCTATCGTATCAGTACAGCAAGTAAACCTTCCAACCGTTAAGGCTTCTCCATTACATCTAGGCAACTTAGTCCTCAACGGTAACAATGTTACTATAATTGAAGGCTATTATGACATCAATGGCAGCATGATTGTTGAAGAGAATGCAACTCTGATTTTGAGAAATGCTTATGTGAATTTCACGCAATCTGCAGATCGTCAATTCAATTTGACTTTGCGTAATCCAGCTGATGGCAATCCGCGTCTTATAGTAGAAAACGCTACTGTAGATGCGAATGGCTGCGATTTCTTTATGAGCCTTTATGGAAACAGCACAGGTTCAATAGAAATGCTTAACACTGTAGGGTCAATTTGGCTGCGCACTCTTGATGATGCTTCTGTGTCTGTTTCAGATTCCTTCGTTTACTTCATTCACGCCTTCGGCACTTCCAACTTTGACCTGTCAAATTCAATGTCCTACGCAACTCACATCTATGAAGATGCAAGCTTTGAAGCACACAACTGCACAATCAATATTCTTTCCGGTCACGACGACGTCGACGTATATGTCTCTAACTGCACGATCTCAGGATACATTGCTATTTACGCGTCTTCCACAAACTGCACGATTGATGAACTTAAGCCAGGCTACTTCGGCTATTGGGATTTTAGACTTAACTGTTCAGTGACTGTCACTGTTGGTGGCGAAGCTCCAAACTTTACAGTCGTAGACTCGCATGTCGATCTTTGGAGTCTAAGCCTTGAAAATAACTCTAACGCGACAATATCCAACTCGTCATTGGATTTCATTTTCATCTACGATTCTACGATTGTCTCGGCTTACAATTTAACAGTCACTTATGCCATAAGGAGCTATCAAAATTCTAGGTTCTATGCTTACAATTCTTCAACAAACTACGCATATTCTTACGATAACTCGGAGATGTGGGTCATAAATTCGATGGCGAACTATGGTGAAAATCAAGATCAGTCTAGGACTTATATTTGCTGGTATCTTGATGCGCATGTTGTAGATATGAACAGCGACGATGTTCCGTACGCAAACGTGACAGCTAACTATCAGAATGGAACAGTTGCATATTCATATTTGGCAGATGCAGTTGGCTGGGCGAAATTCATTCTGGTTCAATTGATGACTAACAATACGAGTGTATATCCTTATGGAGACTACACTGTGATAGCGACTTATGCCTCGCATTCGGCAAACGCGACGATTGACATGACAGAGAATAAGCAGGTTACTCTAATGTTGGAAGACTTCGTAATCCCAGAATTCTCACAATTCTTCATTATATCATTGCTAATCATAACAACGCTACTGGCAATAACATACAAAAGAAAACACCTACTCCACACCAAAAATTAACCCCTTTTTTCCTTTCAAAACAGCGTGTATTCTCCAGAGATTCTAAATATTTGTTGATGCATTATACTCTTTCACAATTTGAGGTAATCACAATGCCCACAACTAAAGAGCCGAGTGTTGATGAGAAAATTAAACGATTACACGAATTAAACGAGCAAGCTAAACTTAGCGGCGGACAAAAACGCATAGAAGAACAACATGCTAAGGGTAAGTTGACAGCCCGCGAACGCATCGACTTGCTATTAGATCCAGGCAGTTTCAACGAACTTGACCGCTTTGTTGTGCATCAATGCATGGAATTCGGCATGCAAGACCGAAAATTCCTCGGCGATGGTGTCGTAACAGGCTACGGCACAATCGACGGCAGACTCGTTTATGTATTTAGTCAGGACTTCACCGTTTTCGGCGGTTCACTCGGAGAAATGTTCGCAAAAAAAGTCTGCAAACTGATGGACTTAGCTCTGAAAACAGGCGCGCCAGTCATAGGCTTAAACGATAGTGGAGGCGCACGCATCCAAGAAGGCGTCGTAAGCCTAGCAGGCTACGGCGACATATTCTTCCGCAACGTCATCAGTTCTGGTGTGGTTCCCCAGATAAGCGCGGTGATGGGACCATGTGCAGGCGGCGCTGTATATTCGCCAGCAATGACAGACTTCATAATTATGGTAGACAAAACATCGCACATGTTTATCACTGGTCCAGACGTGGTCAAAGCTGCATTAGGACAAGAAGTATCGTTTGAAGAGCTTGGGGGGGCTATGGTGCATAGCACAGCTAGTGGTGTTGCGCATTTTATCGCAAAAGACGAGCAACATTGCATTCAGCTAATTCGAAAGCTGTTAAGCTACCTGCCGTCTAACTATTTGGAAGACCCGCCTGTAATAGCGTCAACAGATGACCCGAACCGCACAGACGAAGGCTTAGTGCACATAATTCCAGATGACCCGGACAAGCCATATGACGTAAAAGAAATAATAACACGAATAGTTGACAACAACGAGTTCTTCGAAATCCAACCTCTATGGGCTCAGAACATCGTTATAGGTTTTGCACGCTTAAACGGTAAGCCAGTCGGCATAGTAGCCAACCAGCCCATGCATTACGCTGGAGCGTTAGACATAAACAGCAGCATGAAAGCAGGACGGTTCATACGCTTCTGTGACAGCTTCAACATTCCAATAATCACATTCGTCGACGTTCCAGGATTCTTGCCAGGCACAGATCAAGAACACGGTGGCATAATCAAGCATGGCTCCAAACTATTATACGCTTATTGCGAAGCTACGGTGCCAAAAATCACCACAATTTTGCGCAAGGATTATGGCGGAGCATACGACGTCATGGGCAGCAAGCATTCAGGTGCAGACATAAACTATGCGTGGCCAACTGCCGAAATCGCTGTCATGGGACCGCACTGCGCCATAAACATAATTTTCCGCAAAGAAATCGCCGAAGCCTCAGACCCAGAACAAAAGCGCAAGGAGCTTGTCAGCGATTATCGGCAGAAATTTGCCAGTCCATACATTGCTGCGCAGAAAGGCTACATAGACGAAGTCATAGAACCCGCCGAAACCAGACCGAAACTCATAAGCGCACTAGAATCGCTTGCAACGAAACGTGAACCGCGCCCAAGCAGAAAACACGGAAACATACCACTATAAACACAAAACAGCACAGCAAGTAAGAATCTTCTAATGAAGGAACAAGAATGAGAAAAAGCCAGTTACCGCCAATCACAAAAAGTAGACTAATGGCCGATTTTAAAAAACTTGGAACAGAATCTGGCGATACGATTATGCTCCACGCTTCGGTAAAAGCAATAGGTTGGATAGTAGGCGGTCCAGACATTGTAATTCAAGCACTGCTAGACGTATTGGGCGCTGATGGGACATTAACAATGTACGTAGGATGGGAAGATTCGCCATATCGTCTTGAGAAGTGGAATGAAGAATGGCAACAAGCGTATTTGAAAGAGTGCCCGCCTTTTGATCCGAAAATGTCCCGTGCACATAGAAAGTGGAGCATACTGACCGAATATCTACGCACATGGCCTGGAGCTTATCGTAGCAACCACCCTGAAGCCTCTTGTGCTGCAGTAGGTGCGCGGGCTAAATGGCTAACTGAAAATCATCCACTCCAATACGGATATGGACCAGGCTCGCCCTTAGCTAAACTATGCGAGGCAAAGGGCAAAGTGCTGCTTCTTGGCGCACCTTTCGACACTATTACGCTTCTGCATTACTCTGAGAACTTGGCTAAAGTTTCCAACAAGCGCACCGTGCGCTATAAGATGCCGATTTTACGTGATGGAAAACGTGTATTGGTTGAGATTGAGGAGTTTGACACTTGCGGAAGCATACTGCCAAATGCAGAAGAATATTTCAAAATCATTCCATGCGAGTTTCTGTCTTTTGGTAAGGGTATTTCAGGTAAAATAGGAAACGCCCAGTCATATCTTTTTGATGCAAATGAACTCGTCAATTTTGCTGTGCAATGGCTTGAAAGAAAATATGGAAAGCCACCACTATAGATTAATACCGCTTCACTACCCTTTTCTAATCTCAAGTTCAATGTATATATAAGGGAGGGGCTAGTCGCCACGAGCAAGCCTGTCAAAATCACCGATACCACTTTCCGTGATGCGCATCAATCATTGATGGCTACGCGAATGCGCACTGACACAATGCTTCCCATAGCCGAGAAAATAGATCAAGTGGGCTTCTTTTCGTTGGAAATGTGGGGAGGCGCAACATTCGACGTGGCAATTCGCTACTTAGCCGAAGATCCATGGGAACGGATACGCACACTAAAACGCCACATAAAAAAGACGCCTTTCCAAATGTTACTACGAGGACAGAATGTCGTTGGCTACCGCAACTATCCAGACGACGTAGTCACGAAATTCGTCGAAAAAGCCGCTGAAGATGGCATAGACATTTTCCGTGTCTTCGACGCACTAAACGACATTCGCAACATGGAAACCGCCATAAAAAAAGTTAAAAAAGTAGACAAACACGCTCAGGGAACAATCTGCTACACGATTAGTCCCGTCCACACAACGAAATATTACGTGAAAGTTGCCAAACAACTAGCAGAATTAGATTGCGATTCCATATGCATCAAAGATATGGCTGGGATGCTCGCACCTCAATCAGCTTACGAACTAATAACTGCCCTAAAAAAAGAAGTAGGCTTACCCGTGCATTTGCATTCACACAGTACAAGCGGCATGGTCATGATGACCTACCTACGCGCATGCGATGCAGGCGTAGACATAGTCGACACAGCTTTTTCGCCTTTGGCTTGGGGCACTTCGCAACCTCCAGTCGAATCAGTTGTAGCTGCATTGAAAGGCACGCCGTACGATCCAGGCTTAGATTTGGAACTTCTAGACGAAATTGCCGAATATTTCCGTGAACTGCGCGAAAAATACTATGACCAATTAAGACTTATTGACTCAAAATCTGAAAGGGTTGATGCGTCTATAATAATTCATCAGATTCCCGGCGGAATGTTCTCTAATCTTCTTGAACAGTTGAAAGAGCAAAAGGCGCTTCATCGATTGAAAGAGGTTCTGGAAGAGGTTCCTAAAGTTAGAAAAGAGTTGGGGTATCCGCCGTTGGTTACGCCTACGAGCCAGCTTGTGGGAATACAAGCCGTTTTTAACGTTATTTCTGGAAAGCGCTACAGCATCGTGCCAAAAGAGATAAAGGACTACGTGAAGGGTTTGTATGGAAAGCCGCCAGCTCCCATCGACCCAAAAGTGAAAAAGAAAATTATAGGCGATGAAAAGCCAATAACAGGACGTCCAGCCAACCTTCTAAAGCCAGTACTTAACAAGATACCAGACGAAGTGAAGCCATACATTGAAAGTGAGGAGGACAAGCTGACCTATGCGCTGTTTCCACAGGTCGCCTTAGAATTCTTCAAGAAAAGAAAAGTCAAAAGGGAAGACGCTAAAACTGGAATTGCACCCGAGAAAGTTGCAGTGCTTGAAGAAATTGCCGCGGTTTCTGTGGCAGTTGCAGCATACCTAAAAAGTCCACAAGGCGCTAAAGCCCTAGTACTATCAAAGGCAAAAGGCACAGCATCGACTTGGGTTTCAACTGGTCGCCAAAACCTAGCAGAATATGGTGTATAAAATTGCCAATGTACGAAATTTTCATCGATGGCAAACTTAGAAAAATCGAATTAACAAAGACTGGCGAAACCTCTTTCACAGTGAAGGTGGACAACAAACCTGTAAACGTTGACTTATCAGTAGAGAAACCAAACTTGGAAACAACATTCGCAATAAATGTTGAGGGCAAAACATACCAGGTGGAATTGCCCAAAATCGACCGAGACAAACCTTTCATCATCAAAGTCGAAGACGCCACTTTCAATGCTGAAGTGAAAACGCCCGTAAGCAAGCCTGCATTAACGATTTTTGAGCCAATCACGTCAGTTCCCACAAAAAAAGTCGCAGCACCAAAACAGGCGGTTGAAGGGGCTGTAGTGGCGCCAATGACAGGCAGAATTCTATCAGTAAAAGTAAAAAAAGGCGACCAAGTGGAAGCGGGGCAAACCTTGTGCATTCTCGAAGCTATGAAAATGGAGAACGAAATTGCAGCACCTAAAGCTGGAACAGTCAGAGAAGTTCATGCTTCGGAAGGCTCTTCAGTAAGTGAAGGCGAACCCCTCTTCATACTCGACTAGAAAATGGAAGGCGGTTTATACTCGCCGAACACTTCCCGCAAAGCATTGCATACTTCGCCTAAAGTGACATATTCTTTCACTGCTTGAAGTATGAAGGGCATAAGATTCACATTTTCCTTTTCAGCAGCCTTGTGCAGGTTGTCTAACGCATTTTCGACTTTGGCCTTGTTTCTTCCTCGTTTTATTTGGTTTAAGCGTTCAACAAGTGTCTTTTCGATTTTAGGGTCTACCTTAAGAATTGTCATTGGAACCTCCTCTTCTGTCACGAATTCGTTCACGCCCACAATCGTTCGTTTTTTGGCTTCAACTTCTTTCTGAAAGCAGTAGGCACTTTCCACGATTTCACGTTGCATAAAACCCTTCTCGATGGCAGCAACTGCTCCACCCATATCATCGATTTTCTCGATATATTCCGTAGCTTTCTCTTCGATCTGACTTGTTAAATATTCCAAGTAATAGGAGCCAGCAAGTGGGTCGATGGTATCGACTACGCCGCTTTCGTAAGCAATTGTTTGCTGAGTTCTGAGGGCAATTGTCACGGCGTGCTCGCTTGGCAAAGCGTAAGCCTCATCAAACGAGTTTGTATGCAACGATTGAGTTCCGCCTAAAACGCTTGCCAACGCTTGAAGAGTTGTTCTGACAATGTTGTTGTAGGGTTGCTGAGCCGTAAGCAAGACACCTGAAGTTTGTGTGTGAAAACGTAACATCCAAGAAGTAGAATTCTTAGCCTTAAAATGTTCTCGCATTATCTTCGCCCACAACTTTCTTGCAGCTCTGAACTTGGCTATTTCTTCAAGGAAATTGTTGTGCGCTGCAAAAAAGAAGGATAATCTACCTGCGAATTTGTCTAAGTCTAAGCCTCTATCTATGGCTGCTTGGACGTAGGCGATTGCGTTTGCAAGTGTGAAGGCAACTTCTTGGACGGCTGTGGCGCCTGCTTCGCGTATGTGGTAGCCGCTTACGCTTATGGTGTTCCACTGCGGCATGTGCTGCGAACAATATTCAAAGATGTCGGTGACCATTCTCATGGAAGGTTTAGGTGGGTAAATGTACATGCCTCTAGCCACGTATTCTTTCAAAATGTCGTTTTGAACTGTGCCGCCAAGCTTAGCCTGTTCCACGCCTTGTTTCTGTCCAACTGCAACGTACGTGGCAAGCAAAACGTTTGCTGGAGCATTAATCGTCATTGAAGTAGTAACGTTATCCAGTGGTATTCCGCTGAAAAGAATCTCCATGTCACGCAGAGTGCTGGCGCTTACGCCTACCTTTCCAACTTCGCCAACAGCCATTGAATGGTCGCAGTCATAGCCTACATGTGTTGGAAAATCGAACGCTACACTTAAGCCCGTTTGCCCGTGCTCCAGCAAATACTTGAAGCGTTGATTCGTTTGCTCAGCCGTGCCGAAGCCCGCATACTGCCTCATAGTCCACAACCGTGCACGATACATTGTTGGATAGACTCCGCGTGTAAGCGGATATTCGCCTGGAAACCCCAAATCACGTAAATAGTCAAAATCAGCAATGTCCGACGGTGTGTAGATGCGGCTTACTGGAACGCTAGAGCTAGTGGAGAATTCGCCTTTTTCTGGAAGTTTTTCAAAGCTTTTCAGAACAGTTTCTTTCTCCCACTTTTCTTTCTCTAGCTTAATTTCTTCCAGTTTCCGTTTGTCAAACGTCATTGAAGGCACCTAGAAACTAGACTGTGTGAGAAACATAAAAGAATTGCCAAAGAGCTATTACAGTTTTTTGCCTGTGATGCAGAATCCTCTCTTTTCCAGTTGCTCAAGCAGTTCTTTTGATTTGGGATACCATTGTCCCCATTTTCTGCAAATATGCTCTGTCCAACAGTAATTTTCGTACGTGAATGTTTCTTGGCGATTCTTCTCCAACGGTATTTTCGCATTCAACTTACGATAATAGTCTTGGGCAAGATAGCCTTCATCCATCTGCTTCATGGCTTCTGAAATCATGTCATCGCTCAACTCGGGATATTTATCTTCAAACAGCGTGAACTCCATTGGATAGCGGGGTCGCGGTGGCGGATTCTCAGCTGGATAGCCCATCACCAATTGCACAAGCGGAAACACATGTTTCGGCAAATTATACTCCTCAGCAATCTTGTCTGCTCTGTACATTGCACTTCCCAAGAAACAGCTTCCAAGTCCCAAGCTTCTTCCTGCGACGACCATGTTTTGCGCCATCAAAGCCGCATCTTGAATGCCAAACATCAAAAGCGTTAAGTCGTTTGTAGTTATTTGCCAATTTCTCTTAGCCATAATACGCTCGAATTTATGGACGTCAACGCAAATGGTGAAGAGAAGCGGTGCTTTCCAAGGGTTTCGCTTTCTGTTCCGTGATAATACTACGCTGTATAGCTGCGAAGCAAAAGGGGCTTGTTGACCTGCCCTAACAATTGTTTTTAAGACTTCTTCTGGAGGTGTTTCATCCGTGTATTTTCGAATAGACTTGTGTTCAAGCAGAGTCCGAATAACTGTGTTGCTCCTCATGAATCTCCTTCCGATAATTTCATTGTAGAGATGAAATATAGTAAGATATAGGTTTTGATATGTACGGCGCTAGGAATAGTTGGAGACGTTTACTTCTGTCGTCTTTTGGCTAAAGTTATGAGCTTGTCTGTCAATTCCCTGCATTCTTTTATGCCTTCTTTATTGTTCAAGATTGGGCGGTGAACTGTGACGCACTAGCTTAAATCCTAAACCTTTTAGGTCATCAACAACTTCGGATAAGATCTGTCCGCCGATTCTTCCTGTACCAGATACGAAGAAAATGCAGAAGGGTTTATTCCTCTGAAAAAGCTTATAGTCAGGATTCTTTAGAGCACCAACATAGCCCATAAACTTCCGCATATGTTCTATCGTAGCTAGTCTTTCTAGAAAAGATAGGAATCTTGAGGAAAAGAAAAGATATTTCGGAAGGGCGAGTATTATCCCGTCTGCTCTTTTCATCTTTTCAAAAATCTGGTTAAAATCATCAGTTAAAACACAATCTTCGTCTATGCATTTTTCACAAAGGTCACAGAAGTCTATCCTTTTCTCAGCTAACTGAATTATTTCATAATCCATTTTTGTCGAGTCAAGCACGTTTTTTGTCAACAAATAGGAATTTGCATTTTTTCGATGAGAGCCTATTATTGCCAAAAGTTTTGCCTTAGATTTCATAATAGCACATGAAGTAGATTATTATTTTAAACTATTGGCTTCTTGGAGAGTAACTGAAATGGATAAATATTCAGTCTGAATCTAAAATATTCAGGATGTATAGGTGCCACGGTTTTGAAGGTTAAAGTCGAATACATGGGTCACATAAGAAACATCATCGGCAGTGTGCGAGAGGAAGAAATCGAAATCCACGATAAAGCCTCAATCGCCGACTTGCTGATTGTTCTTTCTGAAAAGTATGGTGAACCCTTCAAAAAAGCTATTTTCGAATCGAGAGGCACGGATGTAAAATCAAACTACATAATCACAGTTAACGGTTATCTGCTCAACCAGTTAAAAGGCGTGGAGACCAAACTCAAAGATGGCGACCACGTGACTCTCTTGCCAATTGTAAGCGGCGGCTAATACTCTTCTTTTCTGTCGATGAGCCCGTCTTTTCTGGCTTTATGTTCAGCTATTTTGAAAACACCTAATCCCAAAATCACGGCTCCAACAGTCGTCAAAACCAAATACAGCAAGTTTGTTTGAACATCGAATCCAGCTTGATGCAGAATAGCGAATCTTATTCCTCTGAGAAAATAGGTTATGGGCAAAGCGTTTGTGATGGCTTGACCCCAAGACGGAAGTATTTCTGGCAGAAAAACTACTCCTCCGAATAGGTAAAGCGTGCCCGAAACGTATTCCGTCAACATGAACTGAACTCTTGATGTCATAATGTTTATTCCACACAACATGAAGCCCAACGCCAGAAAACAAAACATGCCAATGAACAAGCTTAAAGCCAATAGCGGAAAATCGATTCCCCACCAGTTGATTGACATCTGCACTCCCAACAAGACTTGGAAAATGAGCAGCCCAAAACCTAAAGTCAGAATCAGCGACACAGTTGCATTTAACACTCCGTTTAAGGCTCTTCCAAGAATATACCATCTCAATGAGCCCGGTGTCAGATAAATATGCCTCAGCACTTCGTAGTGGGATCTGTCTTCGTGAATCAGAATGCTCATGCTCATCATTATCTGCACGACGTAAATGAAGAAACTGTTTCCAATGAACATGAATGCGAAATAATCTGGATTAAACGTTCCAGCAACACCGCTACCTATTAAGAAAATGAATCCTACTATTAGCAAGCCAGCAAGCGGGCGAATAAGATAGTAGATAGCAAATACTAATGGGTCTGCCCAGTTTGTGTCAATTTTCCAGCCAAGCCAAATCGCCTGCTTCACAGTACGCAAGATGGTGCTTACTGCCATCTCAGCGTCAGCCTCCCCTCTTTCTTGCCCAAGTTCTCCATGTAATTCAGAGCGAACTTGGCCAATGGCAGCAGAATCAAGATGAAGACCACTAGCACAGCCACATTTAGCCAAATGTCCGCTATACCTTCACCCAGAATAATGACTCTTCTTATACCGTCTAATCCAAACGTTAACGGAATCAGCGACGCCACAAGCTGAACCACAAAAGGCAACTGATTAACTGGAAAATAAAGCCCAGAGAACAAATAAACAGGTTCTTGCAGCAAACTTGCAGTGTGCCAAGCCTCTCTACCATACAACATGAATAACGATGCAAATAACATGCCCAACGCATACAAAGCAATAATCGTCAGGAAGAACATAAGCAAAGCAGTCAAAGGCTCTTGTAATGCGAATGGAACTTGGAAAATCAGTGCTCCAGCAACGAGAATTGCAACAGCTCTCAAAGTTGTGTTTACAATTCCGCCTAAAGCCATTCCCAATAGAATCGCCATTCTGGATATGGGCGCAACCAAATAGACTTCCAAGCTTCCAGTCTCTTTCTCCCAGTAAAACTGTGCAGACATGTTCCACAAAACATTTGACCAAAACGCAACCATAGTGCCGCCAATAATGACAAAACCACCATACTCGGGTGGTGCATTTAGCATCTTATATAGGTAAACATATGCGCTCAGAGTTAACATTGGGATTATTAGTTCTGCGATGAGCCATTCGGGTTCGCGGTTGCCTCCTTTAACCCTAACCCAAAGCCTCGCATAGACAACTTTCAAGTTTCGGATTAGTTGCTCACGCACTGGTAGACGCCTCTCCTTCTTCAAAACCTCGACCCACAAGGCTAATGTAAACGTCTTCCAAAGTGGGTTCTGCTTTGCTAACTGACAGAATCTTCAGTTTTTCAAGTTGTCTCATTATTTTTGCGAAAGCTGTTTCGTTGTCTACCATAATTTTAAGCGTAGTCGTGCCTGTTTGAATGTTACGAGTCTGCGAATATCCGATTACGTCTGCCATTTTATCTATAAAACCAAAATCTGCCTGAACCGACGCAATCTCAACCCTCATAATTTGTTTTTGTTTAAGATTTTCCTTAAGCGTGCTGGGGCTGTCGCAGGCCAAGATTCTCCCACGGTCGATTATGGCTACGCGGTCGCACATCTCATCTGCTTCAGCCATGTAATGCGTCGTTAAGAGAACAGTGCCCTTAGCTTCCTTTTTCGCCCAATCCACAATATAGCTTCGCAGTTTCTTAGCGGTCAACACGTCCAATCCCAAAGTCGGCTCATCCAAAAACAGAATATTTGGACCGCTCAACAAACCTCTAGCAAGATTCAACCGTTGCCTGTACCCAGTTGAAAGTTTGGCCATTCGCGTATTTGCATACTCTTCAAAGTCTAAATCTGCCATCAAACGCTTAATCTTCTCTCTAGCAGCTGTAGAGGATAAGCCATAAAGCTGTGAGAAAAACCATAGATTTTCTCTAACCGACAATATCCCATAACCCGGTGTTTCGCCGCCTGAAACAAGACTTATGATTTTTCGAACCCTATCCGGTTCCTTGATTACGTTGAATCCGCCAACGTATGCTTCGCCATTGGTGGGAAGCAGAAGTGTTGTCAAAATTTTGATAAATGTGGTTTTGCCTGCTCCATTCGGACCTAAAAGTCCAAAGATTTCTCTTTCCTCAATCGAAAGCGAAACTTTGTCCAGAGCCTTCACTGTCTCGTTTTTGCTTTTGAATATTCTTGTTAAGTCTCTGGTTTCAATTGAATGTGGCAATTTCATAACCACGGGTTAACAAACAGAAAAAACCCACATAATTAAGAATTTCTGTTTAGTATAGAGCATAAAAAAACAATACGTCTTTTATTGCAAAATGTAATAAGCTAAACTATAACTTATGATTTCTTGAAAGGTGAATATCTTGAATCGAGTGAATGCTTTAACACAAAACGCCTTTGAGCAGAAAGGTTTTGATGGCTTTCTGATTTCTAATGAGCATAACATGCTGTATTTTACGGGTTGTCCGGGATTAGCTTGTGCATTAATACCTAAAACAGGCGCAAACGCTGTTTACGTTTATAGTGTGAACTATGAACAGGCAAAGGCTGAGGCAGAATGCTTTGAAGTCAAGCTGGTGAAACGTGGCGAAAACCTGATTGAAAAGCTTGCCAAACAGGTCAAGGCGTTTAAAATCCGAAAACTTGCCGTTGACGAACTCAGCCACGAAAACTATCGCAATCTTGCCAAGCAACTACGAGGCGAGACAAGGCTCAAGCTTCAAGGCGATCTTGTTTGGGAGCTTCGCAGAGTGAAAGATGAAGAAGAGCTAAAGCTCATGCGCAAAGCAGGTGAATTAACAACTGAGGGTATGCGCGTCGCCTATGAAGTGATAAAGCCGGGCGTAAAAGAGTTTGAGGTTGCTGGAGAAATTGAATACGCAATGCGCAAACACGGTTGTTGGGGAACCGCCTTCGAAACTATAGTAGCTTCTGGTGTCCGCTCAGCTTTCCCTCATGGAGGCTGCACAGACAAGACAATCAGAGACGGCGACTTAGTAGTTGTGGACATCGGTGCCACTTACTGTCATTACCGTTCAGACATGACGCGAACACTTGTGGCAGGTAAGCCATCAGAAAAACAGAAGAGAATTTACGACATTGTTAGACTAGCCCAAGATAAAGCTTTTCAGGCTGTGAAGCCAAACGCCAAAGCCAAAATTATAGACGCAGTAGCGAGAAAAACCATTGAAGATGCGGGATATGGAGAATACTTTGTCCACGGTTTAGGACACGGTGTAGGCTTAGAAGTTCATGAACCACCAACACTAGGCCCAGAAAGCAAAGATAGACTGATGATTGGAAACGTTGTAACAATCGAGCCAGGCGTATACCTTATAGGCTTTGGCGGTGTCAGAGTAGAAGACACTGTTATAGTGCGAAAAGGCAAAGCGGAAAAGCTCACAAATGACTTCTACAGCTTAGAAGCTGAAAAATGAACTAGTTTAAATAACGCCATGAACAATATTGAATTTCTCAGAGGTTAACATTCTTTGGAAAACAAAGCTATAATAATAATTGACATGCTCAACGACTTTGTTATAGGCGATTTGAAAAGCGAAAGTGGTCAGCGCATAATTCCAAAACTGAAAAAGCTCATCGAAGCGGCACGCAAGAAAGGCGTAGCAGTAATCTACAGCAATGATGCGCATCTGCCTGAAGACCCTGAAGTTGTCTATAAATGGGGAAAACATGCCATAAAAGGCACAAAAGGCGCCGAAGTGATTCCAGAACTGCGGTCTACAAAAAAGGACTATGTTTTTGAGAAGCGAACCTACAGTGGCTTCTATGAAACTGGGTTAGATTCGCTTTTAAGAAGTTTATACCATGGCGAAGGGGTGAAAACAGTTATTCTGGGCGGGTTACATACGAACATTTGTGTTAGACATACAGCTGCAGACGCCTTCTTTAGAGGTTACAAGATAATAATAATCAAAGATGGCGTGGCAGCCTTCACCTCAAAGGAACATGAAGAAGGACTCAAATATCTAGAAAACATCTACAATGCCAAAATAATGCCTGTTGACAAGATTTTAACAGAACTGAAATAGAATAGGCTGAAAGGATACAATGCCTGAGAAAATAAGGATTGAAAACCTTCAAGGTTCGAACATAGACGACCTCATTTACGTCTGCTCCGCAAAAAGACTGGACGATACTATTCATCAGCAAGGCGTAAAGCTGAAGAGACAATGGCTACGTGAAATGCTCAAGAACTGCGGTTCTGTTGCAAAGATCGCCTATTTTAATGATAGGCCAGTTGCGCAGATACTCTTTTTTCCAGAGGAGGTGGATGCAACCAAAGCTTTCAGAAGAGAAAACGTTCTGGTAATACAGTGCATTTATAATCCAAATCCTGAAGCGCAAAAACTTGGAATAGGTACAAGACTATTGCAAGGCCTAATTCAAGACGCCAAAAACAGAAAAACATGTCTCGGCAACAAGCGATGCAAATTCCTTCTGACAAAAGCCTTCAATACTGGCGAATTCTTGCCATTACCCGAATTTTTCACGAAAAACAGTTTCACGTCAACATCAGAGGGAAACCTGCTTTATCTTCCAATTGATGGCCAATATGAGCCAATGCCTTCCGTGGGAAATTATGAGCCATTAGCAGAAGATAGAGACAAAGCCATAATTTTCTACGGTCCAGTCTGTCAGTTTGGTTATCCTTTTGCAAAAAAGATAGAAGAACTCGTCCTAGAAGTTGAGCCAAACATTAAAATTGAAATGATTAATGATTGGGAAAAACCCGAAGAGTCGATAAAACGCAAAAATTGGTGGCTTATCGTAAATGCTAAGCCGATACAAACATTTTTTATGGAGACTGAAAAATTCAAGGCAGAAATAAGGCAAGCAGTAAGCCAAAACTATTGAAAAACCTTGTTTTTTCAGAGATTTTCAGAGTTATAATTCAAAATGCGGCGAAAAATTTAAAAGTTAAAGCATACAACATTATGAGAAATGTGAGGAGAATGGTGGATTTGTTTAGTTTTCTCCCTTCTCTCCTTTCTCCCCTCTAAAATGAGTCTGCCATTCTCCTCAGTAAACTCCTTTTAACAGTTGCAACACTTATATCTTATGGAAAAATCTTCTATGTGCTGTTTGGCAAACAATAAAGCAGCTAAACAGCTGAAAACTTAAAGCTAAATAGCGTCAGCTTATTTTGATTAGCTTGTGATTTAATGGCAAAGATCATCATTGTTTATCATTCCAAATCTGGAAATACAGAAAAGATGGCTTTCGCTGTCGCTGAAGGCGCCAAACAAGTAGAAAGCGTTGAAGTTACAGTGAAGAAGGCTAACCAAACCAGCCTCGAAGATTTGCTGAATGCTGATGGGATCATAATGGGCTCTCCAACGTATTATGGGCAAATGTCCGCCAAACTTAAGGCGTTAATTGACGAATCAGTTAGAATTCATGGAAAGCTTGAGGGAAAAGTGGGCGCTGCTTTTACGAGTTCTGGAGGGACAGCTTCTGGTGCTGAAACCACCTTGTTGTCTATGGTTCAGGCTATGTTGGTTCATGGAATGATTGTGCAGGGCAGAGCAAGTGACAAACACTATGGAGCTGCGGCTGTAGGTTGTCCAGATGAGAAAGCGCTTGAATCTTGCAAAGCATTGGGAAAAAAGGTTGCAAATTTAGTTGTGAAGTTGAAAATGCAATGACAGGTTAAAGAAGTAAAAGACAGGAAATGTTCGTGACAGCACGAAAGCCTCATCAAACGTATTTCGAAGTTGACGCAGTAACGTTTGACGATTTTGGCACTCTGCGTTTTTGCGTTAGCCGTGAAGATATCATCTATCCAATTTTAAGAGAACTTGGTAAACGCATACGTCTTGATAAGAACAAGTTTTTAGAGAAATACTTCAAGATGGACGCATCTTACCATAAGAAACTTCAAGAAACACTGAAAGAATCCCTTCTTGATGACATAATTATGCACGCTTTGAAATCGTTTGGTCTAAAGCCGCAGATGACCAGAAGTATTGTTGAAAAGGCTGTAGACAAAGGCTTGGCAACTAGGCGCACTAGGTGGTATGCAGATGTCCCTCACACGCTCTCACTTTTAAGAAGAAAAGGATACAAACTTGGATTAATATCCAACACCCATTGGCGTTATCCAGAAAGCTTTAGAAACGAAGTGGAAAGAATCTTTGAAGTTATCACATTATCTTACGAGCATGGATATGCAAAACCACACCCATCAATATTTTTAGCAACTCTGAAAAAATTACAAGCGTGTCCAAACCGTTGCTTACATGCTGGTGACGACCACATAGCAGATATCGAAGGAGCCAAAGGCGTCGGAATGAAAACAGCTTTCATTAGAAGAAAGGCACAAATGGCGACAGCAGACATGAATTTAGAACAATTAAATGAGCTATTGAAATTCCTGTAAGCAAACATTGGTGGGCCCGCCCGGACTTGAACCGGGGACCAACAGGTTATGAGCCTGTCGCTCTAACCTAGCTGAGCTACGGGCCCTCTTGACATATGTGCATTTTATATGCTGTTTCAGATTTAATTTAAACGTTTTCTGGTTTAAGCATGCTGTGAAAGATTTAAAAAGTATAGTGTATGCCTAATTGAGGTTTGGAGATTAGCCGTATGGAGTTGAAGGTTTTCACGTTGCCCACTTGCTCCTCTTGCCCAGTAGCTAAGAGAATTGCTTCAGAAGTTGCACAAAAGTTTGGCATCGCCTTTCGAGAAGTGAACATGGCTACTACTGAAGGATTAAGTGAAGGACTAGCCTCCGATATCATGAGCGCTCCCACCATAGTCATAGACAAAGAAGTCTTAGCCAGAGGGCGACTTATCTCTAAGGAAAGGCTTGAAGAAGAAATAAAGACAAGAATAGAAAAATGGAAAGAACGAGCCATCACAAAATAGGCGAAGAGAAAAACTTGACAGAAACCAAAAAGGCCATAATAATCTTTCATTACACGGAAAAAATAAAATCAAATCTAATTTTGACTTTCAGTCTCTTGGAAGTTCTAAGCACCATGCGAGACGAAGAAATTGAAGGCGCTGAAAAGCTTCTAACAGCTTTTTTGAACGCTTTAATTCGAGAGGTCCATATCGCTGCGAATGCCACTGAAGTTAAAGGATTCAAAGACGTTAACGCAAAGCTTGAGGAAACAATTGAGCAGGTTAAGCAACATAATTATGCTGAAGGTATGAAGCTTGTTTCGGAAGCCATATCGCTCGCAACGACAGGCGGAAGTCAAGCGGTTGAAGTCCTGAAAGAAAAAAACCTCATCTAACTCTGCGTCCGTTCGTAATGATACAAGTATTCTTGAGCATAACCAGCATATTCTCCAAAATACTTTCGCCCAAACAAACTCAGCTTCCTATATTCAGAGTCATTAAGCGATTGTTTATCCAAGATTTTCTTGATAAATTTGTTTGGGAAATGGTTTGAATAATGTTTCAGAACAGCTCGTTTTATCCATACATCAATTGGGAATGCCTCAGACTTTCCCAAAGAAAAAAGCAAAACACAATCGGCAACCTTCAAGCCCACGCCTGAAAAATTTAGCAATTCCTTTCTAGCCTGTTCATAACCTAATTCTCCCAAACTTTCCAATTCAAAACCGTTTTCACAGATCATTTTTGCAGTTTCAGACACATATTTGGCTCTGTAACCAAGTCCACAAGCGACTAATTCTTGAAGTTTCGCCTTTGCCAACTTTTGAGCAATTGGAAAGCTGTAAAATTTGTATTCATCAAAGCATATTTTTTCTCCAAATCTTCTGGAAAGGTTTAGCAACATTTGTTTTATTGCTTGGATGTTTTTGTATGTTGCACATACATATGAAATTAGGCATTCCCAAGGGTTTTGGTGGAGAATTCGTAGACCGTAAAACGTGTCTATGGCACGTTTAATGTGCGTGTCTCTGCTAATTTCTGAAAGAATTTTGGATAAATCATCATTTAACCCGAAATAGTCTCTAACAAAACGTGTGTCTACGTTCTCAAATTCCAACTTATCGTTGATTTGTCGGATTTTGAAGACATTTCGTCCAACAATGCCATACCACCATTCGCCTTGCTTATCCCATCTGAAAGCCTGTCCACAACAAAGCGTCACATCCAGATTGAACGGGTATGAAGGCTTCAATAGAATCTTCATCTAAATCTTCACTCTTTGAAAACAGAATTTTTTCCTATTAACTTTACCCCTTTTAGGCAAAGCTTATTTTATATTGAAGCAAATGAAATGACGTACAAGATGAGATGAACAAGATGAGGTTTTCATTCATAAACCCAAGCCAAACACCAGGCGGTTTGGAAATGTGCACAAAAGCGTGGCCACCTTTAGGTCTGCTGTATTGTGCCGGAGTCTTAATTAAAGAAGGGTATGACGCGTCATTGCTTGACCAAACGGTTAAGGGTTTCACTCATGAACAGGCTGTGGATTGGGTTAAGAAAGAAGACCCAGACATCTTGGGCTTATCAGTTTTGCACAGCGCAGCGAAAGAAGCGCCTAAGATTGCTGAGCTTGTGAAGAAAGAGAATCCAAACATTAAGGTTGTTATGGGTAATTATCATGCTACTTTTAACGGTGAGAGAATTCTCAAAAAATATCCTTCTATTGACATCATTGTTCGGGGCGAAGGCGAATACGGATGCCTCGAACTGGTCAGATGTTTGGAAAAAGGCGGTGATTTACGAGAAGTTGAGGGTATAACCTTCAGAAATGATGGCAAAATCTTTTCTACACCAGATAGACAGTTGATTCAAAACATTGACGAGCTTCCTTTTCCCGACCGGGACCTAATGAATGCTGAGTATACGTCAACGATTTTTGGAGTAAAAGTTGCCACAAAAAAATTTACCACAGTCCTTTCTTCAAGGGGCTGTTCGTTCCGATGCACTTTTTGTGGATGCCGAAAATTCATCAAGGGAATTTGGCGGCCGAGGTCTGTGGAAAACATAATGAAAGAATTATGGCTTTTACGAAGCCAAGGTTACGAGGAAATTCTTTTCGTAGACGACAACTTCACTCTGAACAGGAAAAGAGTGAAACAGCTCTGTCAAAGAATGAGAAAAGAAGGATTGAATATTCGCTGGATTTGTGATTCGCGGGTGGATAATAGTGAATATGACATGTTTAGGCAGATGGTGAAGGCTGGCTGTAACACGGTCTATTTTGGAATAGAAAGCGCAAACCAGAGGATTTTGGACTATTATAGGAAGGGTATAACGCCACAGCAGACTATGGAGGCTGTTCGCAAAGCCAGAAAAGCAGGAGTAGACATTATTGTAGGCTCTTTCATAGTCGGAGCACCAGATGAAACTCGCAGCGAAGTTGAAAATACATTAAGATTTGCAGAAAAACTGGACATCGATGTGCCTTCACTGAACATTCTTGGAGCTTTTTCCGGCACGGAAATCTGGAATGAGCTTATAGCTAAAGGCTTAATCAACGAAGACGAATGCTGGGAAACAGCCATATATGTTCCAACTGTCTCGCCAAACACCATTCCATTCGAGGAAATGCGCAAGATGATTTACGATCATTTCCGAGAATTCTATTTCCGCCCTAAGAAAATGGTGAAGGAAATACTGCAAACGCTAAAGAGTTCTTATCGACTGGGAGTGCTTTTTGCAAATCTTCCAAGAATCAATTCTGTCATTAATGATGTGAAACAAGGCGTCAGGTACGGCTAGGTGCCCATGAAATACCCGGTAAGAAATTTTCTCAAATGTTGCATCAACAGTTTCGTTTTAAAAAATCCAACTCCGCTGTTGCTAAGTTTCGAGATTACTCAAAAATGCAATGCCAAGTGCAGTTTTTGCGGTTATTGGAGACTTAAGAATCCATCTCTTGGGCTTCCTTTGGATAAGATAAAGAAAATAGTAGATGATGGCTACGATTTAGGCTGCGTGCTTCTAGGCATAACAGGTGGCGAACCGCTTCTGAGGAAAGATTTGCCTCAAGTTTTCAAATATGCCAGAAAAACAGGATTTTCCACCCTTCTCTTAACAAATGGTTACTTGCTTCCCAAAAGGATTCATGAGTTTCACGGCTTTCTTGATGCAATTAATGTTAGTGTGGATTTTCCAGATTCTCGCCATGACAAAATCAGAGGCGTAGCTAATCTGTTTGAGCGAACAATTAGGGGCATACGGCTTGCGGGAAGATATGGCGTTTCCACGAACATGAATTGTGTGATAACAGCCGAGCACAGTTTAGAAGATATAAGAAAGCTATTGTTTATGGCGAAAGAGCTAGACAGCACGGCTTCTTTCGAGCCTGTTTTTCAGACGCCTAACCCAAACGGGTCCATTTTGGGCACTATGTCAAAGGATGATGCTGATTTAGTTAAGATAAATGATTGGAATTTTATTAAGCATGTTGCCGAAATGCTTCTCTTCTACAAGAAACACGGCTATGGAAAAACTATATTGAACACTGAGGCATTCCTCAAACTCATACGCGAAAAAGCCGACTTCACTTGTTATCCTTTTTCGTTGCAGTTGGGAATCGCATATGACGGAGAAGTAACCTCCATGTGCGTAACTGGCTTGCCAAAAGGCTATTTGGGTAATGCCTTGACCCAAGATTTGAAAGAGATTTGGTATTCTGAACGAGCCCAAACCCTGAGAGACAAGTATAAGCATTGCAGATTAGCCAGACCTTACGGCTGCTACCTCTTCTGTGTTGCTGAACCCTCTCTACCATTCACAGATTCAAAAATCTTCTATGAGTATGCGAAAAGAGCAATCCGATTTTCATGAAAAAACCATTTCGAATAATTATTGAGAAATTAAGCGAGGAGCCTTACGCATCTGTAATATGTTATCCTAAAGCCACTATGAATGAATTAAGTAACCGCCTAAAAGAACTTCAAAAGCTAGACATCATAGCATTAGAGTTTAAAGGAGAAAAAGAAGTCTTCAACTTGCCAGTTCTAGGTAAGGGTTGCGTGGGCATTGTTTTAACAGCCTACAGAAACAGAGAAAAAGTGGCGTTAAAGATTCGCAGAGTAGATGCTGACCGCTCTGGAATGCAACAAGAGGCGAAGATGCTTAGAAAGGCAAATTCAGTCGATGTTGGACCTAAGTTCTTAGATGTAAGCAACAATTTTCTTTTGATGCAGTTTATTAACGGCATTCTGTTTCCGGAATGGCTAGAGAAACATGGAGGAAAGAGTCTTGTGAAGAAGGTTTTACATGAAATCTTGGAGCAGTGTTGGCGTTTGGATAAGTCTGGCTTAGACCATGGAGAATTGAGCCACGCGCCAAAACACATAGTCATCGATGCGAACAACATGCCCATCATAGTTGATTTTGAAACAGCAAGCGTCAAACGAAAACCTTCAAACGTAACTTCAATCTGCCAATTCCTCTTCATCAGCGGTTCGGTTGCCAAAAGAATAGCTGAAACGCTTAACGTAAAAGACATGAATGCAATTATAGAGGTTTTAAGACGTTACAAAAATGATAGGACACGCGAAAATTTTGAAAGCATACTGAAGGTTTGCTACTTCTAAACTATATAGCTAGTTGCTGAATGCGTATTTTGGCTATTTTTTCCCAGTTTTTCAATGCCTAACTCTTTCACAAGCTGAGATAAATCAAGCCACGTTTCAACCTGAAGCTGCCTTGCAACTTTCTTCTTATTATAAAGCAATGGAATAGAATCTACGAAAAGCCAGCCGAAAGCCTCCTCAGCCATTTTCTTTTCTCCCTTCTCCCTCTAAAATGAAAAACTCAATTTTTCCTAATAACTGTGTATGTAAAAATGCGATAGAAGAAAATTCTAGAAGAAAAAGCAATTCAAACAATGGTTTTACTGAGAAATGTGAAAAAGACTTAAAACATTGAATCTTGAAATTCCTTAACCGAATTGGTGAAATTGATGGCTATAAAAAGGGAAGAAATGCAGGAAATTGTTCGAAAATATCAGGAACCCATAGGACTAAATCTGGGTTCACATTCAGCCTTAGACGCGTGGCAAGGCCAACGAAACTATGGGTTAAGAAGCATAATCTTCACCACGCCAGGTAGAGCACGAATTTATCTCCAAAATCCTATGGTTGGAAAACCAGAAGAACCTGTGGAAGATTTGCCCCGTCTTGTGAGAAGAGACTTATGCGTCGTAAACGACCCTAAGGACATAAAGAAAACGGACGATTGGAGAAGCGCAATAATAATTCTTGACAAGTATTCTGACATAGTCAAATATGCTGATGACCTTGTTAACTTGGAGTGCCTGCAGATTACTAACAGAGCCTTCGCAGTTTACGTAGGCGGAGACGAAAACTGCAGCGTAATTGAAAACAGCTACGCTGTTCCCATACTTGGCTCGAGAACACTGCTGAAAATAGAGAACAGAGGCGAAATCGAGAAAGACTACTACTGGTTTGCCGAGCAATCAGGCATTCCCACTCCAAAATCATACAAATACGAAGTTCATGAAGGCGGAATAACTTTCAAAGAACCAGTAGACGAGCCAATGATTCTGAAGGCAGAGCATGCTCACAGGGCTTTTGAAAGAGAATTTATTTTCGCCGCTGATTCGAGGGATTTGGAAGAGAAAGTCGCAAGGGAAGTTAGAGCTGGAAACTTGAGCAAAGAAGCCTTAGAAAATGGTCGCATCGAGCAGATTGTGCTTGGTCCACATGCCAATTTTAACTTTTTCTTCTCGCCATTGGACGCCAAAAGCGAATGGGGAGACACAGACGACTGGTTCGCCAAACTTTACAACGTAAGCTTGGAAGAGGCTAGAATCTGCTTGGCTAACCAGTTCCTCTCAATAGACGAGCGAAGAGAAACCATACTTGACGGCTTAAAGCGACTGCCATCAGACGTTCAGGAAAGGATAAAAAGAGTTCCCTCCTTCGAAGTGACAGCCCACGCTATTCTAAGTCTTAGAGAATCACTTTTGAAGGACTTACATCGTTACGCTGACCGCTTCTTACTTGCATGCAGAGAACATGCTTCTCCTGGAATAATTGGTGCGTGGTGTTTGCAGACGCTAATCACTTGGGACCGAGTCTCAAAATACGAGTTGAAGCCTACAACTAAACTTGATTTCACGATAGGCGCAGAAGCAAAGACGTCAACTGATTACGGTTTGTATGATACACATAAGGAAAGTGACCCATACATGCACATTCCTGTGACGCAAGACGTTGCTTTGAGGCATGGTGGAGGAACAAACGTTCACATGGGCTTAGGTTCCCAATATGCGAATGCGAAATACAAGAAGCCGATGAGCACTGGCGACCGCATAGCGCTAGAAATTAGAAGAGCATTAAAAACAGGACAACTACACGAAATAGTTACTTAGCTCACATATCCTCTATATTTTTTGATAACTTCCACGAATCTGGACACATCAAACAGTCGGTGCCTCGTCAACTCGTTTGCAGCTGCCATATACATTTCACTTATAATCATTCGGAGCTGTGGATCTAGTCGTGGAGGTTGCGACTTGCATATTCTTTTCCAATCTTTAATTCCTTGTTTTTCGGCGGTTTTCTTTGCATTTTCCACATCACTGTACCATTCCGTCTTGCGATAAAACTGCCTCGCTACTTCCTTGCTAACATGCAATCCTTTATACGTGAATCTGCATTCGTCCAATGTTCCAACAATATCCACAATCATAAGTTTCCTTTCACTGTCAAAAGCCAACTCGATTTTGCCGTCCTCATTCTCCAACTGGGCAACAGCAGCAATTTCACTAATGACATTATTCGCTCTTAAGAGAACCTCTCTCACCGCTGCAACCTTGCCATCTGTCAACCCAGCAATTCTTTTTGCTTCTTTCCATGTTAAGTACCTGTCTGATTCTTCAAGTTTTGTGCTAACATCAAAAATTGGCTTCGCAAGCTTCTCGCCTGGTTTTGGATTATGGTCTAATCCTAATTCCTGCAGTGTTATGGTGCCTTGTTCCAATCGCTTGAAGATTGAGGAGCCTTCTGGTAAGCCATTCCTATAGATTATTTCGAGCGGAATAAGATAATTTCTGAGAGCTGTCGTGAAAAAACTGTAATCGTAAACAAGCTTGCCATTTTCCTTGTAGGCTTTAGGCTTGTAAACGTTGACTAGGTTGAACTCCATAATGCTTGTTGGCTGCTTCAACTCGTCAAAAGCCACAACCTTATCATCAGTTGAGACTAAGCCTCTGTAATGGGTTTTTATGCCCTTTTCCTCAAGTCTTTCAAAACAGTAAGCACCCATCATGCACAAGGCAGCGCCTTTTCCGTCAATATTGTCTGGCATTTCGCCCCAGTCAAAAACAGAATAGCGATCTGAAAAATGAAATCTTCCAACACCCATAGCATTTTCTGTCGGTTTTTTGACTATTTCTAAGTCCTTTACGCTGCCCATGAGATTGCCTACTTCAGTTTCTTAACAGAATCTTCTGCCTTCTCAATTTCCAGCTTTTTCGCCTGCTGATATTCCCTTACCCGTTTTGCCAATTCTGAATTCTCTAAAGCTAAGATTTTTGCAGCAGCAATAGCAGCGCCTTCAGGTTCAATCGTTACAACCGAGCCAATTCCACTTGGAACCCTAAGCGAAGAGATTATATCTGCTCCGCTAAACTTTTCTGAGTAAGGCGGACAAGCGATAACGGGCTTTGTCGTGTGTGCGTCTACAAAAGCGCTTAAAGCATTGGACCGTCCAGCAACTGTCATGTAGACAACTTTTTCTTTCTCGTACTCTTTCAAAACATTTAAGACTCTTTCTGGCGTCTTGTGCGCAGACGCAACGTGAAACGTGTAGTCCAATCCAAACGTCTTCAAATGCTTAGCTATTTCACGGCAAAATTCCAAATCTCGCTCTGAACCCATCAATACAACGACTTTTCCTTTCATTTTTTGCACCTAAGCTGGCTACACTGCTACAAGGTTGGATTAGCTAATTAAATTTTTAAGTTCTATGATGACTTTTTGGGGCGTTTTTTGCATGAAAAGAATGTTGCTATCAGCGTGCTTGCCATCAGGACTGTTATTATTTGGGTTGATGGAAATTCTGGTATGACAGTGTATGTGTAGAATAGTCCAAGGTTGTCGTTGACTGCCGTGTTGTCGGCATTATCGTGAGCAATTATTCTATACTCCACTTGGGTTTGATAAGGCATTGCTGTAATATTGCCAGTGTACGTGTCTCCGCCAACCAGAATCATGGTAACATTAGTCCACAAAGTGTCGCTACGATAAGAGAGAATAACCTCACGTACACCACTAGCTACGTCAGTCACATTTACGTCCACTTTAACCTCTTGATTGGGCAATGGTTCCAGAGGCGTGTGATATGGAACGCCAATTTCTGGCGCAACAATATCCACAACATTTAGCTGATAGATTTTGCCGTCAAAGGCACAAATGTAAACCTCGCCCATTTCGTCCACGCCAAATGAAGGAATACTTAGACTGGTGTCAACAAGCTCAACGTTTACTGGTTCGCCAGTGCCATTGTACCAGAGTGCCCAGATTCTTCCACTTCCATAATCTCCGTAGATGTAAGCTCCTTTCAGCTCATTTAATTTTAAGCCGCGGTAAACGAAGCCTCCAGTAACAGAGAATCCTAGGCTGTGATTATACTCCCAAATCGGCAGTTCAAGCCCAGTTTGGTTGCATCCAGATGGTGGAGAATAGCACAGGCTGCCTTCCATAATATTCCAGCCATAATTGTTTCCCTTTTCGATGATGTCAATTTCCTCTATTCTATTCTGGCCCACGTCGGCAGCCCACAACCATCCAGTTACTGGGTCGAAACTGAACCGCCACGGGTTACGCAAGCCATAAGCAAATATCTCCTCTCTATAGCCTTGAACATTGCCTACAAAGGGGTTGTCGTTTGGAATGCTATAGTTCAAGCCTCCCGACGAAGAATCTACATCAATCCGTAAGATAGACCCGAGTAAAGTGGAACGATTCTGAGCATTTCCCAATGGGTCTCCCGCTCCTCCTCCGTCGCCTAAGGCAATGTAAAGATAGTTGTCTGGTCCAAATGCTATTTGTCCCCCGTTATGATTGGTAAATGGCTGCAGAACTTGTAGCAGAATAAATTCGCTGGTTACGTTCGCTTCGTTTGGGTTGTTTGCTGAAACAGTGAATCGGGAAAAAACGCTCCTTAAGGGATTGTCTGAGGTGTAGTAAACGTAGAAGTAGCCATTGCTAGTGAAGTTTGGATGAAACGCTAAGCCAAGTAAGCCAAGTTCTCCGCTGTTAATGACTTTGTTGCTAATGTCTAGGAAAACGTTTGCAGTAGTTGTGTTTTTAGTGTTTTCGAAAACCCTGATAATTCCTTGCTGTTCAACCACAAACAGCCTATTGCTACCGTCTCTTGCATTGTAAATTCCGATTGGACTGCTGAAAGAAAGGTTTGGAAAAGCAACTCCAACTTCATATTGATATGCTAGGTCTCCAGTGGAAATGTTAGCTTCATATTTCAAGATAAAGACAGCAAAAAAGATTAATGTAAATGTTAACGTAGCAATGGACGAAGATTTTAACTTCATCTAAACAACGCCTCGCCATTACCATTTTATGTATGCGTCTATGAATCATATAAACTAGACACTCTCTCCAGCAACCCAAGATGGCCTTGAATGAGACATACTTGTGGAAATTCAGTTTCTTTAAATACTTTTCAACAACTTACTGTTTTAGGCGAAAAAAGATGCACAGAATCAATTTAGAAGGAATTTTTGTTCCTCATGTCACACCGTTTACGAGTGAAGGCAAACTTGATGTGGAAGCGCTTAGGACTTGTGTAGGATTCTGGATGAAAGGCGAGGTTTCCGGTTTGGTTTCTTGCGGAAGTAATGGTGAGGCTCCGTATCTTTCTCGGAAAGAAAGAAGAATAGTCATAAGAACTGTTGTCGAAGAAGGTAACGGCAAGATTCCTGTTATAGTTGGCACGGGTAGCGTAAGCACTAAACAAACAATCACATTCACAAGAGACGCAGAAAAATTGGAGGCAGACGCCGCACTTGTCATCACGCCTTTCTATTTCAAACTTTCCAATAAGGAAATCTACGAACACTACAAAACCGTGTTGGAAGCTGTGGACCTGCCCATTATTCTTTACAACGTTCCGAAGTTTACTGGAGTTTCCTTAGATGCGTCTGTGATTTCTCAACTTGCTTCAAAATATGAAAAAGTGGTTGGGCTGAAAGAGAGCAGCGGAAGTATCGGCGTAATAACAGAAATTATACGATTGGTAGGCGACAAAATTTCAATACTAGCAGGAACTGCCGAAGTGATTCTTCCAACACTCATGTTAGGAGGCAAGGGCGCAGTAATTGCTGTGGCAAACGTTTATCCCAGGCTGTGTAGCCGTCTGTACCACTCTTTTAAAATGGGCAACTATGAAGAGGCGGTTAAGCTTCAGCAGCAGGTCTCGTTCATTAATGAAGTGCTTGTAAAGAAGTACAATCAGCTTTCATCCATTAAAGATGCGTTGAGACTTAGGGGATTGCCAAGTGGTTATCCACGTAAACCAGCGTTGCCGCTGGAGGATGAAGAGGTGAAAACCATTAAAAATATGCTTGGGAATGTGCAAGAGTCTTTACGAAAGCCCAGCGCATAGATTTGTTGACAGGTAACTAAAGAGTTTTGGTGATGAAAATTTTTAAGCAAGGAAATTGTCTTTCGATTTTGAAGGTAAAGCCTCTATGGTGTCTTCTTCCAAACGACGTCGAAAAACTTGATAGACGAATTCTTGAGTCGTTCACTATTGGGCGAAAGAGAAGCGTTTTCTGATGAAGTTTTTGAAGGTGGTTATTCGATAAGTGTTGTGCAGACGTGTGAGGGAACAAAGGTTAAGGTCAAAGTTGGGAAAGACGTAGACGTAAATGCAATCCAAAGAAGGCTTCAACAGCAATATCCAAATGCGCAAATTGAAATAGAAGGCGGCAAAACAGAGCCTCTAATCAAGGAATTGTCCACGAAAACCATAAGAAAAGACGAAGAGAAAGAACAAGACAAAAACAAAGATGAATAAGACGTCAGCCACTTTTCAATTCGCATGCAATGGGAATCTGGGCTCTCGCAGGAGCGCTGGGTTGGCACTTGTTAACTTCTTTAAATTCCAGATTGAGAAAACTTTATTTCAATGATAGGTTGTGTGCCATATCACTCTGGTGTTCACATGGACAAAAAAGCGTATATGCGCTCATTGTTGGAGTAATCTTGTATGTCTTACTGATTGTTTTGGCTTCAGTACAAGGGGACCTTACAATTCATCAGCTGATAATCGTTCTAGCCGCTCCTATCATAATGGGCGTCATATCTGCGAGAGTGAAAATGGGTTTAATTCTTGGGTTTGTTGTGTCACTCATTATGCTAATTGTGGAAGCATTTGTTATCCAGCCTGAAGTCTTTGCCAATCCAAATATAATTGCCGCAGTGGTGCTAATGAGCTTACCCTTCGTTTTGTTATCAGCAACATTAGGAGCTATTGGAGGCTTCGCTGGAAAGCGCCTCTTCAAATAGTCGAAAAGACGCTTCAGCGCGCCTTAAAATGGAGAAAAACTGAGAGACTTCTTTAGCAGGTTGGAAAAGATGCGAACTTTTCGAGAAAAGAAAATAAGGCGAACAAGAATACTCGTCTATACTTGAGGGGTCGTCGTCTAGTTTGGACAAGGATACCAGCCTGGGGAAAATGCTGAAAAGCTTTACAGAACGCTGGCGATCCTGGGTTCAAATCCCAGCGACCCCACTACTAATTTTGTAGGATTTAAGCGTTTTTTGGGGTTATTTTTGAGAAAGAAGTTCTCTAAATCTTCTTTTTATTTTCTCCACAAGACCTATTTTATTTTTACATTCAAACTATGAATGTTTATATCGTTGATTGAGAATGATGTTGTAGGGATGTTTGTGGTGGGTTCGCGTCATCCTTCTTGGGATAAGGTCTTCGCTGTTCTGGGTGATGGTAAGCCTAAGA
>JACAEK010000008.1 GCA_013388895.1 Candidatus Bathyarchaeota archaeon
AAACGACTCCTAAGCGAAATTTTGAAAAGAAAGATAGACCCTGCTTCAGCCGCAGAAAAACTATTGCAGGAAACATTAAGAAGGCGCTAAGCCCATGTCAAAACTTGAGAAAGGATTCGTCCAAGTTTACACTGGAAATGGAAAAGGAAAAACGTCAGCAGCGTTTGGACTTGCTCTTAGAGCTGTTGGCAGAGGCTTGAAAGTTTTCATAATCCAGTTTATTAAGGGTGGATTTGACTACGGCGAATTATATGTGGTGGATAAGCTTCCAAACCTTACTCTAAAGGCCTTTGGTAGAGGTAAATTTGTGACAGAAAAACCCGCTAGTAGAGAGGATGTTAAGCTTGCAGAGGAAGCTTTTGCCCTAGCTCAAAAAGTTGTCAAAAGCGGCGAATACGACATAGTTATACTGGACGAGATTAACGTTGCCATAGAGCTAGAGTTAATAAAAACTGAGAAAGTCCTGAAACTCATAAAGAACAAACCCAAACATGTTGAGCTTGTGTTAACAGGACGCTATGCGCCAAAAGAAATCGTCGAAGCCGCTGACTTAGTGACGGAGATGCAGGAAGTCAAGCATCCATTTAACAGCGGTTACGAAGCTCGAAAAGGAATCGAGCACTAGTTTTAGACTATATGGAAGACTAGAATGTCAACAAACAAAAACAAAGACACATACAGAAAATTCTCAGACATTCTGAAGACTTCATGGGTCAAGTCTTCCATAAAAATAGGAATCATTTTCTTAGCTATTGGTTCGGCAATAATTTTTCTTCTAAAAATTTTCAGTGCAGGCAATAGTCAATTGTTTTTGGACTCAAGGGCTTTTGTTGCAAAATACGGTTTTGCTGGTATTTTCTTCGCAACTATCTTAGCCGGAACTGTAGTACCTTTAGGAAGCCCTGGTTTGGTGGTAGCAGCAGCTCTTTTAGGAGTCCCACTTATTTCACTAATTTTGGTTGCCACGTTGGGATTCACGCTAGGCATGACGATTAACTATGCTTTGGCGCTCGGTCTTGGAAGACCTTACGTCATGAGAAAAATGTCGGCTGAAAGCCTTGAAGAAATCACTGTTTTGTGGAATAAGCGGGGCTGGATTATCTACGTGATATTTGGACTAATTCCGATTCTACCAGTGGAACTGCTCGCATTTGTCTGCGGGCTGTTGAAAACACGTTTAGAAATCTTTCTAACCCTCAGTTTTTTACCGAGACTAGTAGTTTTTACAATACTTGCCTATTTCGGAGAAAGTCTTGGCATTTGGGTCGGACTCGCTTAACCTCAGGCTAAACTACAATCCTTTCTGCAAAGAAGGAGGAAAAAACACGCTAAAGTGAAAATTGAACGGCAAAGTTTATTAGATAGATATGTGGTTTACGGTTTTAGCTCTTTAAAATATTGGAGACCATTTTTCGGGTAGGATGACCCAACAACTAGAGGAGATTAAAGCTTGAAAGAAACCGTATCTCAGAATTCCCGTTCATTTGTTTTAAATAGGAAATTGAGGGAGATAGTTAGAAATGGCTGAAATGTCAAAAGAAGACACAGGTCTTTTGTTAAAAGCTTTTTTTGAAGAAAAAGGTCTAGTTCGCCAACATTTGGACTCTTACAACGAATTCATCGACCATGGCTTACAAGAAGTAATAGACGAGATAGGTGAAATCCCAATAGAAGTTCCTGAAAGCCCGTACAAAGTCAAACTGGGGCAGATTTGGATAATAGACCCACAGACAAGAATAACAAGCCCATACACAACAGAAGTAGACGGCACAAAACATGAAATCTATCCTATGGAGGCTAGACTACGAAACCTAAGCTATGCGGCTCCAGTGGCTCTTGAAATGACCCCAGTAATAGACGGCAGAGAACAAGACACAGAACTTGTCTACATTGGAAACATCCCAGTGATGCTAAAATCAAAGCTGTGCTTTCTATCGCAACTTTCACGCGAAGAACTAATAACGTGTGGAGAAGACCCGGATGATCCAGGCGGCTATTTCGTAGTAAATGGTTCAGAACGTGTGATCGTAGCCATGGAGGACTTGGCTCCAAACCGCATAATAGTGGACATAGACGAAAAAGGTGCAACCCCAGTATATCAGACGAAAATGTTCTCAACGACCGTAGGCTTTAGAGCCAGAATTGAATTGAAAATGAAGGCAGACGGCGCCATATATGTTTCAATGCCTGGCGTGCCATCAGAAATTCCATTAGTCGTTGTTATGCGCGCCTTAGGCTTAGAATCAGACAAAGAAATTGCTGAAGCCGTTTCTGTAGAAAAAGAAATACAAACAGAATTAGATTCATCTTTTGAAAAGGCTTTAGGCGTAGATACAGTGAAGGACGCGATCATATTCATTGGAAATCGTGTCGCTCACGGTCAGGTTGAAGAATACCGAGTTCAAAAAGCCGAAACAATATTGGATAAAAACTTCTTGCCGCACATCGGAAGAACAGACCAGCACAGAAAGGATAAAGGATTATTTCTGGGTGAAATGACGTCAAGAGTGATTGAATTAAAACTTGGAAGAAGACAAACAGACGATAAAGACCACTTCAAAAATAAGCGGTTGCGACTTGCAGGTCCACTTCTCGCAGACCTGTTCAGAGTAGCCTTTAGAAACCTCATCAGAGACATAAAATACCAGCTCGAACGCATAGGCGTGAAAGGTCCCATAATAACTGTTTCTGCAGCGGTTCGCCCTGGAATAGTGACAGAACGGTTGCAGCATGCGCTTGCCACTGGAAACTGGGGAAGAGGCAGAGTCGGCGTAACTCAGCTTTTGGACAGAACAAACCACATATCTGCACTAAGCCACTTACGCAGATTGCAGTCGCCATTGAGTAGAAGCCAACCAAACTTTGAAGCAAGAGACTTGCATCCGACCCATTGGGGACGCTTGTGCCCAAATGAAACGCCTGAGGGCTCTAACTGTGGACTAGTCAAGAATCTAGCGTTGTCGGCTTGTATCTCGGTGGGTGTAAACCCAGAAAAGATAAAGCAGGTTCTTTTTGACATGGGTGTTGTATCTGTTTATGAAGCTAACGAAGCCTTGAAGCGTTCTGGAGCCAAAGTCTTCGTAGATGGAAACATTGTTGGATACTGCAATAACCCCAAAGAATTGACGCTGGAATTTAAGGAAAGGCGAAGAAGAGGAGAAATCTCGAGCGAAGTTAACCTTGCCTACCTATCGAAAACCCATGGTGAAAGAGACGAAGTATACATCAACTGCGATGAAGGAAGAGTTAGAAGACCTCTTATAATCGTTGAAAATAGCATGTCAAAGCTCCAATCTGAACATATTGACAAGATATCTTCCGGAGAATGGGCATGGGAAGATCTTGCCAAAAACGCAATAATTGAATATTTAGATGCAGAAGAAGAGGAAAACGCTCGCATAGCCATAACCGCTGAAGAAATCACTCCGGAGCACACACACATAGAAATCGCAACCTATACAATTCTTGGAATATGTTCGTCAACAATACCTTATGCGGAGCATAACCAGTCACCACGCAATTCATATCAGGCGGCTATGGCAAAGCAGGCTCTGGGCATATATGCCACAGATTTCCACCAACGAGCCGACTCGAGGTCGCACATTTTACATTACCCACAGATCCCACTGGTTGACACAGCACTAATGGAAACAATGGGCTATAAGCTTCGGCCTTCAGGACAAAATTGCGTCGTAGCTGTGCTTTCTTTTGAAGGCTATAACATGGAAGACGCCTTGGTGTTCAACAAAGCCTCCATCGAAAGAGGCTTGGGACGTTCAACTTTCTACAGAATATACGAAGCAGAGTGCCGTCAATATTTGGGCGGATTGAAAGACAAATTTGTTCAACCAGAACCTGGAACACGAGGCTACAGAGGAGAACAATATTATAGGTTACTTGAGCCCGACGGCATCATAAGCCTCGAATCAACAGTCGCAGGAGGCGACGTCCTTATCGGCAGAATTAGTCCTCCGCGATTTCTGGAAGAATACAAAGAGTTTGAAGTTAAAGGACCATCTATGCGAGACACATCTGTGGACATGCGTCCTTCAGAAATGGGAACGGTAGATGCGATTTTCATCACGGAATCCGGTGAAGGAAGTAAACTTGTCAAAGCTAGAGTCCGCGACCAACGTGTCCCAGAATTAGGCGACAAGTTTGCCTCCCGCCATGGACAAAAAGGAGTCATCGGCCTGATTGTTCCGCCGGAAAACATGCCGTTCACAGAAGACGGCATAATTCCAGACATTATAGTTAATCCACACGCTATACCCTCCAGAATGACCATCGGACACTTCATTGAATCATTGGCTGGAAAAGTTGCCTCCTTAAGAGGCAAATCGGTTGACGGCACACCTTTTGCCAACGAGAAATCCGAAGACCTAAGAAAAGCCCTAGTCGAACTCGGTTTCAGTCACACTGGCAGCGAAGTCTTTTACAATGGCGTAACCGGCGAAAAATTCGTGGCAGACGTATTCATCGGTGTCGTTTACTACCAGAAATTGCACCACATGGTCGCTGACAAGATACATGCCAGAGCCAGAGGACAAGTACAAATGCTAACAAGACAGCCTACAGAAGGCAGAGCTAGAGGCGGTGGTCTAAGATTTGGTGAGATGGAACGCGACTGCCTAATTGGACATGGCGCAGCAATGCTTCTGCGAGATAGGCTATTGGAAGAATCAGACAAGTACACGCTTTATGTTTGTGAAAATTGTGGTCACATAGCTTACTATGATATGAAACAAAGAAAGTATATTTGCAGAATTTGCGAGGACAAAGCCAAGATTTCACCAGTGATAATTTCCTACGCGTTCAAGCTTCTCCTTCAGGAATTGATGAGCCTTTGTATATCGCCTAGATTGAAGCTTAAGGAGAAGGCATAGCATGAGCACGGAAGAATTAATTCATAGAATCGTAGATGAAATCAATTTCAGCTTATTCTCGCCACAAGAAATACGCAAGCTCTCCGTAGTAGAGATTCAAACACCAGACACTTACGACGAAGACGGTGCACCCATTACTGCTGGATTGATGGATGGTAGACTTGGAACCCTTGAGCCGAGGCAAAGGTGCAAATCGTGTGGCAACACAGCCATCCGCTGTCCAGGCCACTTCGGTCACATTGAACTTGCCGTTCCAATAGTTCACATCGAATTTACGAAACTAATCTACGACCTTCTAAGAGCGACTTGTCGAAACTGCGGGCGCATATTGCTACCGGACGAAACCGCACGGAGAACGAGAGCCAGAATCGATAAAACTCATCAGCTTCTCGGCTTGGTTCCAGACGAAGTTTATAAAGTCATTATGCAGGAAACTAAAACGAAGCAGTGTCCCCATTGTGGAACAATCCAGTGCAAAATAGTTTTTGAAAAACCAACCAAATTCAGCGAACAGATTCCTGAAAGCGGCTCAGAACAACTAACGCCAAGCATGATTCGAGAAAGACTTGAACGGATTTCTAATGAGGACCTCGAACTGTTAGGATTTAACCCTACAGCTGCACGACCAGAATGGATGATTCTGCAAGTCTTGCCAGTGCCGCCAGTTTACGTTCGTCCATCAATTACTTTGGAATCGGGCATTCGCTCTGAAGACGACTTAACCCATAAACTGGTAGACATAATTCGCATTAACCAAAGATTAAGGGAAAACATGGATGCTGGTGCGCCAACTCTTATAATTCAGGATTTATCTGAACTTTTGCAGTATCACGTGACAACATATTTCAACAATGAGGCATCTGGAATACCACCAGCAAGGCATCGCTCTGGAAGAGCGCTTAAAACACTTTCGCAAAGACTGAAGGGAAAAGAGGGAAGATTTAGAAGCAACCTTTCCGGAAAAAGAGTAGACTTTTCGGCACGCACAGTTGTTTCTCCCGACCCGAACCTCGACATAAACGAGGTTGGTGTTCCGTTGGAAGTTGCCATGCGTCTGTCTGTACCAGAAAAAGTCACAGAATGGAACATTGAAGAAATGCGAAAACTAATGGTGAATGGTCCAGAAAAATATCCTGGCGCACTTTATATTATCAGACCTGACGGTAAACGCATCAGGCTGGAGTTCGTCACTGACCGAGAAAAAATCGCCGAAGCAATTGAGGCAGGATTCCTAGTGGAAAGGCACCTTAAAAATGGAGATATAGCCATCTTCAATCGTCAGCCATCGCTTCACCGCATGTCGATAATGGCACATTATGTACGAGTTTTGCCCTTCAAAACATTCCGCCTGCACTTGTGCGTATGCCCACCATACAACGCTGACTTCGATGGCGACGAAATGAACCTTCACATACCGCAAAGCGAAGAAGCCCGAACCGAAGCGCTACTGCTAATGCAGGTTCAAGACCAAATACTTTCACCAAGATTCGGAGGTCCAATAATAGGCGCCATCAGAGACTTCATAACAGCCGCGTATCTGTTCACTAGAAGAGGCAATTATTTGACTGCAGAAGAGGTCAACAGGCTACTAATGGCAACAGGATATAATGAACCAATACCAGAACCAAACGTAAAACAGCCGCAACCTCTTTGGACGGGTAAACGAATTTTCAGCTTATTTTTGCCGAAAACTATGAACTACGTGTTGAAAGCAAACATTTGCCAAGGATGTGTCAAATGCGAGGAAGAGCATTGTCCACACGACGCTTACGTCGTTGTAAAAAACGGTGAACTTGTAAACGGCGTCATAGACAGACGTTCAATAGGAGCAGAACAATCTGAATCTCTACTTCACAGAATAATAAAGGATTACGGAAGCCGCGCAGGAAGAGAATTCCTCAACAAGATAACAAGATTGCTAAAACTGTTCATAACAATGCGAGGTTTCACATATTCTTTTGACGAGCTTGTCTTGTCTCCAGTCGCTGAAGGTAGGATACATAAAACGATGGAAAGAGTTCAGAAAAGAGTTGAAGAGCTTATAGAAAGCTATCAAAAAGGCACGTTACCTAGGCTTCCAGGACAAACCCTTGAAGATTCTTTTGAGATTTACGTAATGAACGAATTGGCAAAAGCGAGAGATGATGCAGGCAAAATTGCGGATGAAGACTTTACGCTGGATAATGCAGGCATAATCATGACACGAACTGGCGCAAGAGGTTCAAGCCTAAATATTGGACAGATAAGTGCTTGTATAGGACAGCAATCAGTACGTGGAAAAAGAATACTACGAGGATACCAGAGACGAGCGCTACCATACTTTAAACCAGGTGATCCAAGCCCGAAGGCTAGAGGATTTGTCTATTCATCATATCAGAAGGGACTTGACGCAATTGAATTTTTCTTCCATGCTATGGGTGGAAGAGAAGGTCTGGTTGATACAGCTGTTAGGACGCAACAAAGCGGTTACATGCAAAGAAGACTCATCAACGCGTTGGAACACATACGCTTAGAGTATGACAGCACTGTCAGGAACTCCGCAGGAGACATAATTCAATTCAAATACGGCGAAGACGGCGTAGACCCTGCTAAAAGTGACCATGGAAAAGCAGTAAATGTGAGTAGGCTAATTGACCAATTAAAAATAGCAAGAGAGAAAGGTAGACCAGCAACAGTCGATCATATCAAAGATGAACTTAAGAGAGTTGAAGGACAACTCACGACCATACTGTTGGACGAGCTTAAACAAAATCTGGCTAAGGCGAAGTTGACCACAGAAGGCGTAGATACGGCGATTGAATCAACAGTTGAGCAGTACAAACGTGCTTTAATGGAGCCAGGCGAAGCAGTCGGCATAGTCGCAGCACAGTCGATAGGTGAACCTGGCACGCAGATGACACTTAGAACATTCCACTACGCAGGTGTCAGAGAGCAAAACGTAACACTGGGTCTGCCGCGACTAATAGAAATAGTAGATGCCAGAAGAATTCCCTCAACGCCCATAATGACAATTTATCTAACAGAGGAACACAGAAAAAGCAGAGAATCAGCAGTAAAGATCGCCCGCAACGTGGTCTATACAACACTAGAGGACTTAGCAGAAAGAATTTATGAAGACCCAGTGAATGAAGAAATAATTGTAGAGCTCAATAAAACAATGATGGAAGACAGAGCGGTAACTTCGTTACAATTAAAAGAAAAGTTGCAGCTACAAAATAGCACCATAAAAACAAGAGGTAACACAATTTACATAAAACCTAAGAAAGCTGAACAGCTCAAGAAACTCCTTGACAAAGTTACGTCATTCTACATTAAAGGTGTTTCAGGCATAAAACGTGTATTAGTTACAGAAGAACATGGAGAATGGGTCATAAGAACAGACGGCTCAAATTTGCCTAAAGTCTTGGAAGTCAACGGCGTAGAGAGTTCACGAACAACAACGAATAATGTTCATGAAATAGCCAAAACCTTAGGCATAGAAGCAGCAAGAACCGCTCTGATGCACGAGTCGAAAGGTGTCCTAGAGGATCAGGGGTTGGACGTGGACATCCGTCATGTTATGCTTGTTGCAGATATGATGACTTCCACTGGTGAGGTGCAGCAGATAGGTAGGCATGGAATAAGCGGCAAAAAATCGAGCGTTTTAGCTAGAGCGGCTTTCGAAATAACTGTTCCGAACATTGTGGACGCTGCTGTTAAAGGTGAAAGTGACCCGTTGGACGGTGTGACCGAAAACGTAATAGTTGGGCAATCCATACCCATTGGCACAGGATTAGTGGAACTGTACATGTCAACGTTTGAAATTGGAGGAAAGAAAAAGTGATAGACATAGACAAAGCCATCTCAACGGCTGTCAAAACAGGCAAAGTCACTTTTGGAGCCAATTCTGCTTTGCAAAATGCTAAAATGGGCAAAGCTAAAATGATAATTCTTGCTGCAAACTGCCCAAAAGCAATACGCGAGGACGTAGAGTATTACTCTAATCTATCGAAGGTTCCGCTAATAATCCACAAGGGTTCATCATTGGATTTAGCTGCCTTGTGTGGTAAACCTTTCAGTGTTTCAGCGTTAAGTATAAGAGAGCCTGGTGATTCAGAAATTCTTAGACTAACAGAAGAAGCAGTGCCAGAAGAAGCCAGCGGAGGAAACGAATGACTAGCGGCATAAAATTCACAGGCAACGAAATGCGTTATATAGCGTTATTCGAAAGTATAACTAATGCCAGCGTCAAAGACTGCATAATTGACGAAGAACAAGGACGCGTAATCTTTGTTGTTAATACTGGACAAGTGGGAGTGGCAATCGGCAGAGGCGGAAGGAACATCCATACGCTGGAAAGAATGACGGGAAAGAAACATGAAATAATCGAGTTTTCAGAAAATCCAGCACAATTTATTAAAAACGCTTTGAAACCAGCAACTGTTAGAGAAGTACGCATAACCGAAAGACCAGATGGAAAATCCATAGCAGTTGTGGCCGTAAACCCACGAGACAAAGGCGTAGCCATAGGAAAAAATGGGCGAAACGCCGAACGCCTACGTTTTTTGGCAAAGAGATACTTCCAAATACAAAACGTAAGCATAACGTAACTTTAGGTGCTTAACATGATAGACCAGTTTTTGGGCAGTCCTCTGCTGATTCTCACCGCAGTAATCATTATCGACATCATAGCCTTTATCTACCACAATAGAAGAAAATAAACGGAAAAGTAAGATTACTTTTTGCTTAAAAAAATATAGGTTATTGGTTAAGGAAAATGTCAGCATTCAAAAACTAGAGACTTTTGACCGTTGGATACGATTACTTCATTTTGAGTTTTTAGAACAGTTTTGTGCTTACTGGATACAAAGACTTGGTCTGCAGCCTTGTAAACTAGTTTGGAGTCGTTGGAAATAAGAACATCTAACTTGCCATCGCTATTTGGAAGAGCAAAAATGAAGCCGCTAGTATTTCCGCAACAATTGTGCTCATGCATCATTCGCCTTCCAAGGAAACGATCAAACAATTCTCCAGCCTTAGTCCGAAATTCTTGTTCATTTTTGTAACCCATCATTTTCAGGTCTTCTCCATTAGCTGCGCTGAAGCTTTGTTGTATTTTTTCTATTTCGCCGAGCATCAGAAAGGGCGCGTTTATTTCTTTTTCAACTGGTTTGCCAACAGCGCCTCTTTTAGTTTCAACAATAGTATCTAAGAGCAGCTTGCCATGTCCATGAAATATGTAGCCTTTTCGCGCGTCGTCTGATGTTATTGGTATTGCTATCGCGTTTTTGTCGATTTCAACTATGCCATTTTCTGTTTTCCATAACGTCAACATTTCATTTGTCTTCAAAACTTCGTTGTCCAGTTTATATTTTTGCCATATCATTCTTGATCGCCTCTTTCGAGAAGTCTAGTGACGCGCACTGCCATCTTGTAAGCGGTTCTGCCAGGCATAGTAATAAGGTAGCGTCCTCTGACTTTTTCTTGAACTACTAAGCCTGCTTCTTCAAGAACGTTAAGGTGGCTGGAAAGCGTGCTTGCGGTGATCTCTGAAAGTTTTTCTTGAAGCTCGTTGATGTATTTGCCGCCGCTTGTGAGTTCTCTTAATATTTTGAGTCTTTGTTCTTGACCTAAGGCGCTCATGACTTCAGCGACTTTTGGAAAATTTACTTCATAATCGCCTTCTTCAGGGTGCGATCCTCCGTGTCTGCAGATTCTGACGCCTCTTGGTCCGATAAAAATGGATTTGTCAAGTTCACCATGTATACCTTCAGCAACGCTTTCCATGACATCTTCCATGTAGTCTTGCACACGATTGCCAACGTCAATATAAATTCCGCGCCCTTTTCGCATTTCTTTTTCTGTTACAGCCTCTAGTTGCTTCTTCAAGTTTGCGATTTCTTCTCGAAGTCTTTTCATTTCTTCCTTAAATTCGTCAGACAATTCGGTCATCACCATCCTTCATTTCATGTCTTTCTATTTTAATTCGACAAATATCAAATACAAAACGGCAGATATAAACTTTGCTATATGAAGTCTTTAAGAATACTACTTCGTTAGAAGCAGGTCGATAAGCGCTTTTTGATCCACTTCAGCACGGGTTCTCCAATCCAAATACAACTGCTCGTACTCGTCTTGTGTTAGATATCCATAACGGATGTAACGATCAATGTTTAAACCGACCTTCCATCCTGGAAGCTTTTCGCTTAGCTGTTCTTCAATCTCTTTCCTTCGAGCTTTTCCTTTCTTGGAAATAATGTATGCGATTGCTATGGCTAAACCTGCGAGGTCGTCTATGCGCCACCCTATCATCTTGGCCTCTTTTGGCGTCAATTCACCTCTCAATGTTACGAAGAATCTTGCCTTATCTAATTCTTCTGAAGTTGGCTTCTCGACCGGTTTTTCCTCTTCAAAAACTGTTTTTATCTGCAGATCAAGCGTTTTCAAATAATCTTCCAGTATTTTCAACACCTTTGGATAGTCTGAGCCCAAAGCCTTTCGCAGTTCCCATCCTTTTACGCCGGGTTTCTTATGTCTTTGGTAGAAAAGCATGTGAATGGCTCTTTTTACTTTGCCTGCATAGTAGCCTTTTCTCTTGCTCATTCCAGTTCGCCTCTCTTCCACTTTAACCAGTCGTCTGCAGAAACCGATATGGGTATGGAAACCAACTGTTTTTTGCCAGCTTTAGTTATCGGTTTTTCGTAGCATCTGATGAAAATTTCCTCTTCTAACGGGATAATTTCCAAAGTTGCATAACCATATGTGACAAGAAAGCTTGTCATGAATGCCCTTTGCACTGTATCCTCGTAGGTTTCTACACCAATAAAATCCCAGTAGCGAATTTTTTCATCTTTGCCCTTTGCCTCTACTTGTTGCTTTAGTTCTTGCCAAAAGCTTTCTAATTCTTCAGAAAAGGCTTTGTCCCGCAAAATCCTCTGCCTAATAAGCTCCTCACGCGTTGTGAAACCTGCTTCAACTTCTGCTGGCGTGATTTCCTTCCATCGTTCTTTTAAAGGTAGAAGGCTTGCCCAATAACGTAATGCTTCCGTAAGGCTATAAATGGAGATCTGCTCCATCTCAATTATGGGATGCCATGTCTTCGTGAAAACTTCAATCATGTCTTCTTTTGATAAGTGCCTGAGTTTCTCTTCTAAAAGGAATGGGTCTGTGTAAAGTGAAGTTGAGCGGTGTTTAATCCATTCGCTTTGAAGTTTTATGACCGAAGCCAAACTATGTATTGTTTCTGCGTCCAAGTTTAGGTCTTCTGGGATTTCCCATTCAGGAAAATACTCCTTAACTGTGTGGATAACATTGTCAACGTCCACTAGAAAAGGGTCAAGCGAACGTCCTTCAACCGATCTGCACATTTCGATGATTCGTTGAAGTTTTTCTCTGCCAAGCTTTGACCGTTCTCTTTTGGACTGCATTAGGCTACCTCCCTGATTACCGATTTGCCCTCAACATTCTGCACTGTGATAATGTTTGTTTCTTCTTTCGCAAATGTTATTTGGCTTGGTGTAATCACGATGTACTGTGCATTTGCGTCTTTCACTGTGGAAATGAGCATTTTGGAGATTATTTCACGATTTTTCGGGTCCATGTGAATGTCATATTCGTCGACAGCGCGGAAAGGTGAGCGGACATGTTGTTGTAACGCCAGCAGAAAACTCATAGTTGCTGTTGTTCTTTCTCCACCGCTCTGTGTATAGGCGTCTAGAGGCACTGGTTTGCCGCCCTTAAAGCCCACATGAATCTCAAGACCAGCTACTTCTATGTCATGTCCATTACCAAGCTTGACTTCGCCAACAGCCTGAGCCTGAGCCAAAGTCTTCTGATACTCTAAATTCACACGGTCTAAGAGGCTTTGAATTACTGTTCGCCAGTTCTGCATTCTTGTTTTGACTTCTTCCAAAGTTTTTTCTCTGTTTTCTGCCACTTGCTGAGCCTTTTCTTTGAGTTCTAGGTAAAGCTTTGAATAGGACTCGTACATGCGTTCTATGTCCTCTGACACGTCTGCAAGCGCAATCAAATGTCCGTCAGTTATACGCATTTCATCAAGGATTTCGCCAACAGTTTTTATAACAGCAATTCTTGGTCCTGCCTGTTCCGCTTTCATCATTGCCTCATTTAAATTGGTCTTGGCACTTTTGAGTTGGTTTTCTAGTCTCTCCAAATCTTCTTTGACATTGTCACTGCGGTATTGCAGAAGTGCCAATTTGATTTTACTCTCTAAGAGTTGGTTCCCAATTTTTTCTGTCTTTTCTTCAACATTCAAGGCTTTGTCTTGATTCTCATCAATTTCAACATTAACTTTTGAAAGTTGTTGGCTGCTGCTATTTATTAGCTCAGTTAGGTTTTCGCTTTTGAGAAGCTTGAACTGTAGCGAGTTTTCTTTCATTAATAGGCTTATTGGAGGTGATGGATTTCCCTTAGCTGTTTCGAGCATCGTGGTTTCTTTCAGAAGCTGGTCACATAGGGAAATCGTTGTCTCGATTCTAGATTTTTCGCGCTCAAGGTTTAGGCGCATGTCAAAAAGTGTTTTCCATTCATTTCTCAGTTTTTCATGCTCACCATGTTCAGTTTGTAATATTCCGTTTATGTCTTCGGTTTCTTCCACTATCTGATTCAAAATCTCTAACTGCTTTCTTCTTTCGTCTTCCAGTTCTTTAGTCATCTCTTCTCTTCGGGCAACTTCTGCCCACGCAAGCTCTCTTTCTAAGAATCGCCTTTTAGTCTGCAGCTGCTTTTTTTCTTGGTATCTATCATATTGTTCTCGCCAATAATTCAGCGTCTGTTCAGCCGATTCCAGAAGCTTGCTTACAGATTCCTCCTGACTTGATATGCGTGTCAGCTTTTTCTGAGCTTCTAATACGTTTGTGCGATAAGGCTCAAGCCCTACAGCTGCTTCAACCATGCGTAACTTTTCCTGCTGCGAAAGCACAGTAAACTGCTCAACCATATTCTGATGCATAATAATTAGCATGTTATCTGGGTCAACGCCCAGTTTAGATAACAATCTTTCAACGTCTGTTTTTGTGACAGCTCGGTTGTCAAGCTCAAACCAGTATTGACCATCTCGACGCAGAACACGTGTGAGAAAGATTTGGTCCTTGTTAAATTTCGGAACCGGTCTCCTATCTCCGCTCTTAGTGTTGTCCAGAATTAGTGTCACACGGGCTTGATCTTTCCCCCAACGTATCAGATTACTCAGTTTCTTGGAACGTTCCGTGTAGGACTGCCCCAAAGCCACGGAAACAGCCAACAAAAGTGAAGATTTTCCAGAACCATTAGGCCCACAGATAACATTTACACCATGCTTAAAGGGTACCCTAGCATACTCGTAGGACATGAAGTTTTCAAGGATAACCTCTTGAATCAGCATTGCGCTTAGGTGCCTCTTAATGGTGATAATAAGGGTAAAAATCCAGTATTAAAACAATTAGGCAAAGTTTATGTTTAAAGAGTCATGATGTTTATTCCCGTTAAAGCAGAATTGTAACATGAAATCTGAAAAGAAAAGGAAAAGGAAAAGTCAAAATAGGGTTAATCTTAAATTTCTTAAGGATATACCGCATACTGAAATAGGTGAATAAATACATGGTTGTTGCCGGTAAAGTCTTCAGGCTTTCGGAACCGCTTTCCGTGGCTGAAATTGCTTCGAAGCTTGAAGATTATCACACTGAAGAGACGTATGAAGAGGGCGACCACAAGTTTACGCTTGTCACAGAAGTTGTCGGACTTCTGCCAAAAGAAAACATGCTCAGAGGTGTTTACTCGCATGATTACGTTATGCACGTTTTTCATAGAGGCAAAGTTGCACCGCTACCGCGCACAGTTGAAGCCATTTTTAGCTTTTCGCAACATGAAGATGTCACTTTCTTGACGGTTGTAGAGAAGAAGCGTCTAGCTAATTTTATAGCGAATAAGCTGAGCGAAATTCTCTTCGAAAAAATGGGCAGCATAGTGGAAGCCAGAATATCGCCTGAAACGCTGAAGGATTTCCACTTAAAAAATCCAGAGGATACTAAGATAACGTTTTTTGATAATGTCGACATTCCAAATGTGAACAAGCTTTCGCTTTACGGTCCAGATTTGATTAATACTTCGCTTTTCGAAGACTACTGCAAACACGGCGATTTATGGTATGTGGTGGCAAGGTCTAAAG
>JACAEK010000009.1 GCA_013388895.1 Candidatus Bathyarchaeota archaeon
AACCACGATACGTCAGCATAATGGGCATCCGCAAGGCTATGCAAAAACAAATCAAAGTAATGGGCTTAGCAGACACAGGTCTAAGCGAAAACGACGTAGGCGAAGCTGGCTCATGGCTAAAAACAGAAAAGCTCTACGTACCACCAGTCGAAAAACAAGCACAATTCCTCAAAGGCACACCAGACGAAATCGCCACAAAAATCGCCGAACTACTCAAATCAAAGGGGCTAATCTAAAATGACCGAACTATTCGTACTAGCAGAACACAGACAAGGACAAATCCGCGACATAACCTACGAAATGCTCACCAAAGCACGCGAAATAGCCCAACAAACCAACACACAACTAACCGCCATAATCCTCGGCAAAAACACAAAAGAAAAAGCAAAACCACTCACAGAATACGCACAAAAAATAATAACAGTCGAAGACCAGAAACTAGAAAACTTCACCTCTGATGCTTACCAAAAAGTGCTAACTGCACTAATCAAAGAACACAAGCCACTCCTAACACTAATAGGACACACAAGCTACGGCGTAGAATTAGCCCCACCACTCGCAACCCAACTAAACCTACCACTAGCAACAGACTGCATAGACTTAACCTTCGAAGGAGACACATTCACAGTCACACGCCAAATATACGGCGGCAAAGTAAACACAAAAGCAACAGCACGCAAAGCAGAAAGCTACCTGGCAACAGTCCGCCAAGCCGCGTTCCAACCACAAAAACCAACACAGCCACAAAACGCCCACATCACAGAACAGCCATCACCCCTCACAGAAGAACCAGCCACAAAACACTTCATAGAATACGTTCTGCCACCGCCCGGCGGAGTAGACATAACAGCCGCAGAAAAACTCGTCGGCATAGGACGCGGCATCAAAGACCAAACAAACATGCCACAGATAGAAGAACTCGCCAAAACAATAGGCGCAGTTCTCGCTTGCTCACGCCCAATAGTAGACAAAGGCTGGCTACCCAACGACCGCCAAGTAGGAAGCTCAGGCAAAACAGTAAAACCCAAACTCTACATAGCAGTAGGCATCAGCGGCGCATTCCAGCACGTTCTCGGCATGAAAAACAGCGACCTAATCATAGCCATAAACAAAGACCCTAATGCGCCAATCTTCAGCTTCTCAGACTATGGCATAGTAGACGATTTATTCAAGATTGTGCCATCCTTAAAAAACAAGATTAATGAACTTAAAACACAAAAATAAAAGCTTCACTCAAGAAAGGAGAAAAGAAACAAGATGGAATTCAAACTAAACAACGAGCAAATGGAAATAAAGCGTGCAGCACGCGAATTCGCGGAAAAAGAATTCACGCCAGAACTCGCATTGGAATATGACCAAAAAGAAGAATTCCCCTTAAGCATATACAAAAATGCGTCGCAATTAGGCTTTACGAGCATGCGCATCCCATGCGAATACGGTGGGCAAGGCTACGGTGTACTCGAAGACTGCATCGTCGTCGAAGAACTCTGCCGAGTAGACCCAGGCTTAGGCGTAGCCGTCTCGCTTGGCAACTTGATGATTCCAGACGTGCTACTACGACATGGAAACGAAGAACAAAAAAAGAAGTATATCCCGCCGTTAGCCACGGGCGAAAAAATCGCTGCTGCGGCGTTTACTGAACCAGAGCATGGTAGCGACATAACCCGCATGGACTCAACAGCCAAAAAAGCTGACGATGAATGGGTCATAAATGGCGCCAAAGAATTTATAACAAACGCGCCTATTGCGGATACTTTCATAATTCTATGTCAATCAGATCCAAACGCACAGCCTTCGCATAGAGGACAGAGCATATTCCTAGCTGAAAAGGGCATGAGTGGCTTAGAAGCAACGAAGCTGCATGGAAAAATGGGCATAAAACCATGTGTAACAGGCTCGCTCTGCATGAGCGATTTGAAAGTGCCAGACGCTAACTTAGTTGGCGAATTGAACAAGGGCTTCTATTATACGCTGGAGCTTTTTGACGGAACTCGCATAACGGTTGCAGCGCAGGCTGTTGGTATGGCGCAGGGCGCTTTTGAAAAGGCTTTGAACTATGCGAAAACGCGTAAGCAGTTTGGGCAGCCTATTATGAATTTTCAGGCAGTGTCGTTCAAGCTGGTGGATATGGCAGTGAAAATTGAGTCCGCTCGGTTGATGATGTATAAGGCTGCTTGGCTTTACGATAAAGAAAAGCCGAATCCTGTGGCTACGTCGATGGCGAAGGCTTACGCTAGTCGTGTGGCAATGGAAGTGACAGACGACGCCATACAAATCTTCGGAGGATACGGCTACCTTGCAGACTATCATGTGGAGCGTTTTCATCGTTGCGCAAAAATAACCGAAATCTACGAGGGAACCAGCGAAATACAGAAGCTAACAATAGTCAACTATCTGCAAAAACAGCCTTAGACTTCATCTTTTTTCTTTTATGTTTATTTGTTAAATTCCAGCAAAGCAGTTGATGCTGAGAATCCCCATCCATAGCCGAGCATTAGAACAGTGTCTCCTTTTGACAGTTTATTCTCTGAAACTGTTTTTTCCAAGATAAAAGGTAGGCTTGCACCTGCCAAGTTGCCATACTCCCGAAGAATATCATGAGATTCCTTTATTTTCTCTAGCGGAATCTGATAGTGTCTAGCTATGGCGTTCAGTATTTTTTCGCTACCAGTGTGAATCGCCCATTTCTTCGCTGTCTTAATAGTGGTTTTAGCGTTTTTTCCGACTAGTTTCTTAAGAGCTATTGAAGAGTATTTGATTCCTAAGTTGGGGATTTCTTTGTCCAAATGTGAGTAGAAACCGAATTTGAAAGGTTCGTTCAAGGCTGCCAGTCTAGCGTAACCAGCTGAATGATTTTTTTTGTTGAGGTTTGTAATTTCCGCTATTCTTTTTACAGATAGTCCTTCTCCATTTTTTGTTGTGATGGCGCTTGCCACTCCGTCTCCGAAGAGAAAGAATTCCATCGCAGCAATCCATTTTCTTAGTTCTGCGTGTCTTCTACGTGCGTCTCTTATCAAGTTTATTTTGTCGATTTCCATAACGTCTTTAATGCCCTGCACTTGGTTGTAGAACCAGTAGGAGTTCACTCCAGAAACACAAATCAAAACTTGGTCTTTAGGATAAGTGGCAAGATGGCTTTCAGCGAGTCTTAAGGCGCTTGTTAGAGCTCCACAAGCCATTCCTTTAATATTTATATGTTTGATGTAGGGGCTGAAACCGATTTCGCGGATTAAACGTTGGCTGAGACCTGGGCACAGAATGGGGTTTACATCGTATGCCACTACAAAAAAGTTGATGTCTCTGATGGATAAACCTGCTTTTTTTATCGCTTTCCAACAAGCTTCTGAGCAAAGGTTGACAAGGTCTGTTTCGTCGAGAAGTGTTTCTGATTTTGACTGTGGTTGGGTATGGTTAATGAGGTGTCGTTTTGAAACTCCGAGGTTTAGTATGTTCTGTTTGACGCCCTCGGGAATCTGGCAGGGAAAGCGTGTCTGCAGTTCTTCTGTTGAATATTCGTTCTTGGGTATAGCTGTTGATAACTGCGATATTTGCATGGCATTAAAAGTACTTAAGGAAGTTATAAAAGGATATAGCCATTTTGAGCATGTTGTGTCATTCTGATTCTTTGCATGTTAGAAAAAAGTTAATTGGAAAGTTAATGCCTTTCTTTGTATCTACTTCGAAGTAAGAGAGATGCCTGCATTGCGTGTAAAGATTAATGTTGTTGGCATAGTTCAAGGCGTGGGCTTTCGCCCCTTCATTTACCGAATCGCAGTGGAGAATTGGTTAAAAGGCTATGTTAGAAACCGCGGTGATGCAGGGGTAGAGGTACTTCTCGAGGGTGAAGAAAGCCGAATAAACCGATTTTTGAAGGATTTAAAGGAGAAGAAGCCGCCCTTAGCCCAAATTCATGATATCATAACAAAAGAACTTGCAGGTAAAAACGAATATAAAAAATTCACAATTTACAAAAGCTCACAAGAAACCGAGCTCTCGGGCTCAGTTATCCCGCCTGACATAGCCATCTGCAACGACTGTCTACGAGAACTGCGCGACCCAAACGACCCCAGATACAACTATTTCTTCATCACATGCACGAACTGTGGTCCACGATTCACCATAATTGAAAGACTGCCTTACGACCGCGAAAACACGACTATGCACGAATTTCCCATGTGCGGCTTCTGCCAACAAGAATACGCTGACCCGTTGAATAGGCGTTTTCACGCTCAGACTGTGGCTTGTCCAAAATGTGGACCAAAAGCATACTTAACAACAGCGAAAGGCAAGGCCATCGAGCACGAGGGCCCGATACGAGAGGCAGGCAAACTCCTTTCAGAAGGCTCCATAGTTGCAATAAAAGGCTACGGCGGTTTCCACGTTGCCACATCCACAACCAAAGACAAGCCATTAACTAGGCTTAGGAAAGTTAAGCACAGACGCCAAAAACCCTTCGCAATAATGGCGCGAAGTCTAAAAGCCATGAAAACTTTCGCTTACGTCAGCAAAAACGAAGAAACACTTCTAACTTCGTACACTCGCCCAATTGTTCTGTTAGACAAAAGCAGTGAATATTATTTGTCGGATTTGGTTGCGCCTGGTTTACATAACATTGGCGTTATGTTACCCTATACTGGTTTGCATTATATGCTGTTTGACAATGTAAGCGATGCGGCTTTTGTGATGACAAGTGCTAACCCGCCTAACCAGCCCATATTAAAAGACAACGACGAAGCCCTGCAAAAGCTTAGCGGCACAGTGGACTATTTCCTATTCCACAATCGTCAAATAGCCCACAGATGCGACGACTCCGTAATTCGCATGCACAACAGCCACCCAACCTTCATCAGACGTTCACGAGGCTACGCACCAACACCCATAATGCTAAAAGAAAAAGCCAAAAAATGCATACTAGCCTTAGGCGGCGAACAAAACAACACTGCATGCATTCTGCTCGGAAACAAGGCGTTTATTTCACAGCACGTAGGCGACGTCGAAAACATCGAAACCAAAGACTTCCTAGAAAACGCAGCAAAACACCTAATCCAACTAACACACAGCAAAGCAGAGGCAGTTGTTTGCGATCTGCATCCAAAATTCACAACCACAACACTGGCACAGGAATTAGCCGAAGAAAACGATTGGCAACTGTTTCAGGTTCAGCATCACTATGCGCACGCTGCTGCTCTGATGGCTGAGCACAACGTAGAAGAAATCGTTGGCGTTTGTTGTGACGGCTACGGGTACGGCGTGGACGGCGAGGCGTGGGGCGGCGAAATAATCGTCGGCACACGCAAACCGTATGAGTTCAAACGAGTAGCCCATCTTGAAAAACAGCCTTTAATAGGTGGAGATTTAGCCACCCGTTATCCACTGAGAGTGGCCGCTGGAATACTCCACAAAAAAGCAGGTGTGGCTGATTGGCTTCTCCAAAACAAGCGACACTTTCCCCACGGAGAAAAAGAAGTCCAAATAATTCTTCAACAACTTGAAAAAGGCAACAACATAATTAAAACAACTAGTTGTGGAAGAGTCTTAGACGCAATTGCAGCAGTTTTAGGAATATGTTATGAACGCACTTATGAGGGCGAGCCCGCCATGAAACTTGAGTCGGCTGCCATAAAAGGCAAAGATGTGCTTAAGCTGAAGCCCGTAATGAAAGGTGACGTATTGAACACTTCTGAAATGATAATGGAAATTTTCAAAAATACACAAGAACTTCCATGGGCGGATTTGGCTTACTCTGCCCATGTTTATCTTGCCAAAGGCTTAGCTGAATTAGCCATTGAAAGGGCATTAAAAAACAAAATTAAGACGATCGGCTTTACGGGAGGAGTCGCATGCAATCAAATAATGGCTTTAGCTATGCGGAAAATTGTGGAATCTGCGGGCGTGCGGTTCCTGGTTCATAGGGCTGTTCCGCCAGGCGACGGCGGCTTATCATTCGGTCAAGCAGTTGCATGCGGATTTTCCCAATTTTAAACCATAACCAATTTATCATCGTTTTTTCTGGTTAATGTTGATAGTAATGTGTTTGGCTATTCCAGCGAAAGTCATAAGCCTAAAAGAAGACAAGGCTCAAGTGGATTTTGGCGAGGGCGTTTTAAGAGAAGTTAATGTAACGCTTGTGAACGCTAAAGTGGGCGACTACGTTTTGGTGCATGCGGGCTACGCTATTCAAGTTGTGGACGCAAAAGAGGCTTTAGAAACCATAAAGTTGTGGAATGAGATTCTTCAAGTGGAACCCGAAGCCAACATCTAAGAATAAGTTGAATCGGAAATGATTGAAAAATTAAGGTTCAGAGACCCCGAATTGGCGAAACGTGTAGCCAAAAAGATTCACACTGTTACACCTAAAGAGGGCACTGTTAAGATTTGTCACGTCTGCGGCACACATGAATGGACCATTACACATTTTGGTCTACGCAATCTTTTGCCTTTAAACGTTGAAGTTATTGCGGGACCTGGCTGTCCAGTCTGCGTAACGCCCGCATCAGAAATCGACGAAGCAGTGCAATTAGCACTAAAAGGCGTGGTTGTCATGTGTTTTGGCGATGTCCTGCGAGTTTCTGGTTCAGAAATGTCGCTTCTAGATGCTAAAGCAAAAGGCGCTGATGTGCGCATTGTTTATGGAGTTAGCGACGCTGTCAAAATGGCTCAGAAAGAGCCGAAGAAAGATTTTGTGTTTCTTGCCATTGGTTTTGAAACAACCGCTCCTTCCACGGCAGTAGAAATCTTGAACAAGCCACCAAATAATTTCAGCTTCCTAGTATCTCACCGAGTAATTCCACCTGCCATGAAGCTGTTGGCTGAAATGGAAGACTTAAGTCTAAACGGTTTCATAGCGCCAGGACACGTAAGCACGATTATTGGGCTTGAGCCTTACGAGGTTTTTCCGAAGGTTTATGGCATGCCGACGGTAGTTGCTGGTTTTGAGCCTATTGACGTCTTGTTCGGAGTTTACATGATTCTGAAGCAGTTGAGAGAAAATAAGCCGCGTTTGGAGAACGAGTACGCACGTGTTGTGAGTTGGGAAGGCAATATGAAGGCTCAAGAGCTAATGCAAAAGGTTTTCAGTGTTGCGGATGGCAATTGGCGAGGATTAGGCAATATTCCCTCTTCTAAATTCATGCTGAACCGAGAATATGCGTCTTACGATGCACATCTGAAACATGATGTGAACGTTGAACATGGCATCGACATACAACATGGCTGCAAATGCCACTTAGTCATAATTGGCAAGATTAAACCAACCGAATGCCCACTATTCATGAAAGCTTGCACTCCGCAAAAGCCTGTAGGCGCGTGCATGGTAAGCATCGAAGGAACATGCCGCATATGGGCGAAGGCTACATAAATGGGTTATATTTCTTAGAAAAGCTTTTATTTAAACAGCCTCAAACCGTTCTGCGATGTATTTAAAAAATGAACTTAGAAACAAGCAGAATGTTGGGTGGCATCGGCGCAATCCTAATGTTTATCATGCCCTTCTTAGGCGCATACACAGGAATACTTGGATTAATTGGCTTGATAATGGTTCTTATAGCCATGAAAGGATTAGCAGACAACTACAGTGAACAAGGCATATTCAATAACGCACTTTATGGAGTAATCGCAGCCATAGTGGGTGGCGTAATCTCTGCAGCAGTGATTTTTGTGGCAGCTTTTGATATGTTTGCAGCCTTGGGCATCGCCATTGCCCAGTGGACTGATTGGCAGATGCTTCAACAACTCGATTGGTCGGCGCTCATGAGCACTGAAATTCTTACGACATTCCTCATATACATCGTCGCGAGTCTCGTTGTCCTTTTCGTATTCATCATAATCACGGCCATTTTCCTAAGAAAGTCGTTAAATCTTATCTCGGCGAAGTCAGGAGTCGGCTTGTTTGGCACTACTGGGCTTTTGGTACTGATAGGCGCAATTTTAACCATAATCGCCATCGGCTTATTGCTTATCTGGATTGCTTTGATACTTCTTGCAGTAGCATTCTTCTCCATCAGACCAACGGCGGCTCAACCGGCACCTGCACCACCGCCTCAATAGTAACAAGAAACTCCATTTTTTCTTTATTAATTCCTATTTTGGCAAGTCTTAAACATGGGAATCGCATACTAAGACTAGAAGTGTATGTCTAAATGTGTGCGGAATCAGATAAAGCCTACATTGGCAAATGCGTAGACTGCGGTTCACCATTAGTCTTGTACGAAGTTGACTTTGAAAAGAATAGACGAATACTGCAGTGTACTCAATGCGGGTTATTTCATTTTTACAAGAAGGATTTTTTTGGCAAATTGAAACTCGTAAAAGCCAGTCGAGTTAGTGACTTATGGAAGAAAAAATTGAAATAACATAGCAATTTATTAAAATCAGTATTCATTGAGAAAGAAAAATTATGGAATAAAGAAACACAACTTTAACTCTGCGTTGGTGATGGTTGGGCAGCTTTTTCTTGTGGCTTTATTGTTACAGCAACAAACATTAGGATCATTGCAACCAAAGCTATCCAGAAACCATAGGATAAGTATGATGAATAACCCATCGTGTTTGTGAATATGTGGATTACTCCTCCAGATGACGAAAGCCACATTTGTAAACCCGCTGCAAAGATTATTATCGAAAGCAGCGTAAAGACTCCTCCGCCAATAAGCATTTTATCGCCGTACCCTGTTACGCTGCCAATTATGCCGAGTATACCGCCTATTATGACGAATGCGAGAGCCACCCAACAGAACCAAGAATCAGATGTGTTAAGAGCGACAGTTCCAAAAGTTCCGCTGATTTGATAAAGGTATAGATTTGTCGAGCTAGTGATTATTTCTAACAGATTTATTGACAATGTCCACCATGGCAAGGCTATACTAAAAAGAGCAAGTATAGATCCAATAATGCCGATGTAATTTAGTTTCAAACGTTTTTCTCCTTTTTTCATATCATATTTTTGGTGTTGCTGTCTATAACCGTCAACATATAAGACTTTTTAAAGTTAAATCTAAAACTCAAACCGTATGAATAATAGTTACCTGATCCTAACAAATTCTAGGGACAGGGTCTCCAACTGGTCTAGCTATTATTCTTTTGCCACCAACCACAGTCTGCATAGCCACGCCTTTGAAGACTGATGCTGTTTCGCCGATTATTTCTGCTTCTTTTCCTTCTCTTGTTGTCTTCAAAAACTCCAAGGTTTCTTCCGCCCTTTCTTCGACTACGCCTATGATTATTTTTCCTTCGTTTCCAACTTCAAGCGGGTCTAAACCCAACATTTCACACGCCACTCTCACGTTTTCCTGTATAGGAATCTTGTCTTCGTGAATCAATATGCCTAAATGCGATTTTTCGCTGAACTCGTTTAAGGCGTCAGATAAACCACCACGAGTTGGGTCTTTCATTGCAACTATTCCACCAACCTCATCGAGCAAACGTTGAATCATGCGGTTTAATGGTTTAACGTCAGATTTTATGCCGCTTCCAAAGCTTAGTCCTTCTTGGGCAGACAGAACAGCTAAGCCATGGTCTCCGATTGTTCCTGACAATATTATTTTGTCGCCTCCGTTGAGGTTTGAATCCAGAATCCATCTGGACTTAAGAGTGTGATTGTACTGTTTGGCGATAGTGAGATTTTTTTCTAAGGCTGGTGTTCTTCTGCCAATTCCTGAAGTGTTTATTACGCAGCCGCCTAGGCTTCCTTTCTCAACGACCTTAGTGTCGCCAGTAACGATGCTAACTTTTGCTTCTCTGCATGTTTGTTGCATGCTAGCCAATATTCTTTCGAAATCTTTCAGGGCTAGTCCCTCTTCTAGGACAAAGCCGCACGTGAGAGCATATGGTTCCGCGCCTAAAACTGCGATATCGTTGACTGTGCCAGAGACTGATAGGCGTCCAATGTCTCCGCCTGGGAAAAATATGGGTTTAACAGCATGAGAATCGCTTTTAAGTACTATGTTGCCTATTACGGCTGCATCATCTAAGGCTTCAAGCGGAACCTCGGCGTCGACCACACCATCACCGAAATATTTTACAATGTAATTTCTGACTAGTTCATGCATGACTGATCCGCCAGCCCCATGCAACATAGTGATGCGTTCATTCTCTACTTTCAATCGTTTCACACTCATCTCAATCGCATATCTAACTTCAAAGGTAAAACATAAACAAATCGTCAAGTAAGCCATATTTTTAAAAGGAAGAAACACTCTCTAGCGGATTATGAAGGAAGCTTATGGTTATCTCTTGATTGTAGTAGCCTCGCTGTTATGGGGAACCATGGGGGTTCTAGGAAAACTTGCCTTTGAATATGGCATCAATCCTGTAACGCTGACTGCCCTTAGACTGCTCATATCTTCTCTAACGATTCTTGTGCCCATACTTTTGTCCAAAAAAGAATCATTTAGAATTTACAAAAAAGACCTATCTCAATTCTTAGTTCTCGGCATTTTCGCTATTGCTCTTCAAAGAATAGCTTATTTTTATGCTGTCAACTTGACAACAGCCACAATCGCTGCCATACTGTTCTACATGTACCCCATTTTCATCACAATCTACTGTGCATCAATGCTTAAGGAAAAGGTAACGCTTCCAATTGTGTTTGCAATAATTTTGACGTTTTCTGGCGTTGCCTTAGTGGTGAAAATCTATGAAGCTGCATCGTTAAGCACAAGTTTTGTAGGAATAGTGTTCGGAATGTTGTCAAGTGTTCTCTTTGCTCTTTACTTCCTTACTGTCAAGAAATTGAGAAGCCACTATGCAAATTGGACTTTGATGCTCTATGGTGATGGAATAGGTGCGGCTGTTCTAGCGCCAGTGATTGCTTCAACATTTTCTGAGATTCTCAGTTTTTCTCCGCAACTATGGCTCATTATACTGACCATAGCTTGGTTTCCTTCATTGTTGGCATACTTCATATACTCCCACGCATTGAAACACGTTGAATCCTCAAAAGGAAGCATATTGTCGGCTATCGAGCCTCTATCAGCAGCAGTTTTTTCAGCAACTATACTTAGAGAGAATTTTGAGCTTTTGCAGGTTGTAGGCGTAATACTCGCATTGACAGGAGTAATTGTGCTCTTTTATAAACCCAAATTCAAAATTAGGTAAGCTACACATCTTATTGGCAAAAGTGAAAGCTGTCCAAAACCTTAGATTATTAACTTAACGAGAAAAAGGACAGTTCAACCTTTTAGAAAATGCGAAAAAATCGGAAAATGTTGATACTAATGGAAAGCCATATAAATCGCTGTTACGCTGTTCAATTGCACAGTTGGAGTGAATATAAAAGTGCCAAACTGGGGATACTCGATAACAGAAGAACTGGACCCGGAAAAAACCGTGAAGGCCAGCGCACGAGAGGTTAGAGTATCCCATAAACATGCGAGAGAAGTATGTAAAACAATTAAGGGAATGATGCTTACACAAGCGAAACAATACCTGAGAGACGTTATAGCTAAAAAACGGGCTGTTCCTTATACCCGATTTAGAAAAAAAGCTGGGCATAGGCACGGGCTTGTAAAAGCTTGTGCGGGCAGGTATCCTGTAAAAACATCCAAAATTGTTCTGAAATTGTTGGAAAGCGCAGAATCTAACAGTGAGTATAAGGGCTTAGACACTGAAAGACTCCGCATAATCCATGCATCTGCATATCCTGGAATCAAGGTTAAGCGATTCATGCGAAGAGCTCAAGGAAGGGCTACGCCAAAATTCCAAACGGTGTGCCACATCGAATTAGCCTTAGAAGAAAAGCCAGAAGCACGAGGAGAAGTCTAATGGCAGTTGTCAAACATTTCATAACGGAATCGGTGAAGAGAACAGAGATTGACGAGTTTTTGCAGAAAAAACTTGAAAGAGCCGGATACGGCGGAGTGTCAATATCGAAAACACCGTTGGGAACGCACATAGTCATTTATGCAATGCGTCCTGGTCTAGTAATAGGACGCGGCGGAACAACGATAAAAGAACTTGCCACTATCTTGGAGGAAAAATTCAAAGTTTCTAACCCACAGATTTCTGTTTCCGAAATCGAGATTCCAGAATTAAACGCTTATGTTGTTGCCTCACGTGTGGCGTCAGCCTTACAGAGGGGCATCCATTTCAGGCGTGCTGGTTTCTGGGCACTAAATCAAGTGATGGATGCTGGAGCTTTAGGCGTAGAAATAACTATAAGCGGCAAATTAAGAACCGAAAGGGCAAGATTTGAAAAATTCCGCATCGGATATTTACCGAGATGTGGCGATCCGCCCCTAAAGTATATGCGAAGAGCTGAAGTTCACGTTCAGCTGAAACCTGGCATATTTGGCATAAGAGTCAGGATAATGCCACCGGACGTAGTTTTTCCAGACAAAATTGAAATCATCGAGGCTGCCCCAGCGTCAGAAGAAGAAAAGCTGGAAGAAGCTGGGAAAACCGAAGAAACATTAGAGGAGATAACGCCAACGGAGGAAGAGGCAACAGAAGCCGCAGAAACCGAAGGTGAAGAAAAAGTTACAGAGGCCTCTAAAGAGACGAGCGAAGAAACGGAGGGAGTCGAATAGTGCCGATACTACGAGTGAAAGAAATACGGGGTATGCCTCATGAAGAACGGATGAAGCGTCTCGACGAATTTCGAACAGAGCTTTTGAGACTGAAAACCATGATTCGAGCAGGTGGTACGGTAGAACATCCATCAAGAATTAAAGAGCTGCGTAGAACAGTTGCTCGCATACTAACCATAGAAAACGAGCCAAAGCCCGCACAGAAAAAGAAACAAAAAACCACAACGAAAAAAGCAGAAGCAAAACCAAAATCGAAGAAAGCAAAGGCAACAGCAAAGGTTAAGGAGAAAAAAGAGAAATGAAGATCACGCCCGACATAATTCGCCACGAATTCATCAACATAGAAACAAAAGTTTGTAGAAAACCACAGGCCAGCTACGCTAAAATATCGGGCAAAATCATAGATGAAACACGAAACACTTTTGTAATCTTGCACAAAGGAAAAAAGAAAACAATCATAAAGGATTTAGCAATTTTTCAATTCAAGTTTTCTGATGGAACAATTGCTGAAATCGATGGCAAACTTCTTGTTGGAAGACCTGAAGACCGCCTCAAAAGGCATGTTAGGAGACTCTGGTAATGTCACTGACTTTCAAAAAGCCCAAGAAGACTTGTGATGACAGAAATTGTCCCTTTCATGGAAGTCTTCCAATAAGAGGTCGCATATTTGAAGGTGCAGTTGTAAGCGCAAAAATGGATAAAACAGTCATCGTAAAACGCGATTATCTGCATTATATTCCAAAGTTTATGCGCTATGAAAGAAGACACAGTCGAATTCCATCCCATAACCCGCCTTGCATTGACGTGAAAGAAGGCGACCGCGTAGCAATAGCTGAATGTCGACCATTAAGCAAAACCGTGTCCTTTGTTGTCGTTGAGAAACTGGAGGAAAAGAAGAATGGCGGCTAAGGCAAAACAAAGGGCGCTAGTTGCTAAAGGAATGATCGGACATGGACCCAAACTCTCCAGGGGACTGCTTGCTGGGTCAGTACTTAAATGTGCGGACAACACAGGCGCTAGAAAACTGCGTCTAGTTCAAGTCATGGGATATAAGGGACGGTTACGCCGTTATCCGTCTGCTTCATTAGGCGATAGAGTTACTGTTTCTGTCAGACAAGGAACGCCAGATATGCGAAAGAAGATTTTCCAAGGTGTTATTGTGAGACAGAGAAAGCCCTTCAGAAGAGTTGACGGCATGTGGATTCAATTCGAAGATAATGCGGCTGTAATAATAACGCCAGACGGCGAAATGAAAGGTTCAGAAATTCGAGGGCCAGTAGCAAAAGAGGCGGCTGAAAGATGGCCGAGAATAGCAAGTGCTGCCAGCATAATTATCTGAGGTGAAAAAATGCAAGCAACAAAACCAGTAACGAAGCCGTCGAAACAAAGAAAAATGGTCTTCCAAGCACCTGCTCACATAAGGTACAAGCTTTTTTCCGCACATCTTTCACCAGAGTTGAAGTCTTCACACGGAGTCAACAGTCTTCCAGTCAGACGCGGCGATACAGTTCGCGTCATGCGTGGCGACAACAAAGGATTTGAAGGAAAAATCACGAATGTCAACAGGAAAAGATATAAAATTTATGTTGAAGGCTTAACACGCGAAAAAGTTGACGGAACTACCATATTCATTCCGATACATCCGTCAAAAGTCATGATTACCGCCCTTAATCTGGACGACAAGTGGCGAAAAAAAATTCTTCAAAGAAAGAAGGCTGTTTCAGAGAAGGAAGAGGCTAAAGTTAAACCTCTCAAGAAAGAGGTTACGGAAGTAAAAGAAAAGATGGTTGAAGAGAAACTGCCAGAAGAAAAACCGAGAAGAAGAAAGAAAAAAGCACCAGCCAAAAAACTAACCGTGAAAGAAACCCAAGAAAAACCCGAAGAAGCCAAACCAAAAACAAAGAAACCGCGAGCCAAACGCAAGGCTGAAAAGAAAACCGAGGAAGGAACATAAATTTGGGTAAGAAAGGAGGATCAACAGGCTTAAAGCGCAAACCTGCGCCTAGATTCTGGCCAATTCACAGAAAAGAATTCACTTGGGTTGTGAAGCCTTCTCCAGGGCCTCATCCTCTACAAGAAAGTCTTCCTTTGGCTGTTGGTCTGCGTGACATTCTAGGATTTGCCCAAACAAGGAAAGAGGCTAAAACAATAGTCTCGCAAGGAAAAATATATGTTAATGGCAAAATCAGACGCAAAGACAGCTTTCCAATTTCTCTAGTGGATGTCATCACGATACCCGATGTTGACAAGAGCTTTCGAATATTGCCATCCGCAAAAGGCCTAATTCTCTATCCGATCAACAAGGAAGAATCATCATTCAAACTCTGCAGAATAGAGAACAAAACAACCGTGAAAAATGGTCATGTGCAAGTCAACATCAATGATGGTTCAAACATCTTGGTAAAGGTTGCTGATGCGAAGAAGCCGCAGGAAGACGTTTACATGACTCTTGACACTTTAAAAATAAGCCTGCCAGAGAGGCAGATTATTGAACATGTGAAGATGAAAGAAGATAGTTTTGCGATAATAACTGGTGGAAAAAACATAGGAAAATATGGCAAGATAGTTGAAATTGAAAAGACAAAAGCAAAGAAACGCAGAAACGCCTTTGTAACGATTGAAGATGCAAAAGGCAATCGTTACCAGACAATCTTGGACTTCGTGTTTGCAATAGGCGAAACAAAGCAGCTGATAACATTGCCGGAGGCTGTTTAAATTGTCTGAGGAAGAGATTCGCAAGAAGTGGGAACAACAGCCAATGCTTAAACCCAAAATCACCAAAGTCGTCGTCAACATCAGCGTAGGAAAATCTGGCGAACCACTCGAAAAAGCCACGAAAGTTTTGAAGGAAATAACTGGGCAAAATCCTTGTAAAAGAAAAGCCAAGAAAAGCGTAAGGGATTTCGGCATCAGAAAAGGTGAACCAATAGCCTGCATCGTAACCCTTAGAAAAGAGAAGACAACAGAATTCTTGAAAAAAGTCTTACCTATAATTGACAATAAGCTTTCTAAAGAATGCTTCGACGAGTACGGCAACTTCTCATTTGGAATCAAAGAGCACATCGAAATTCCAGGTGTAAAATACGACCCTGACATCGGCATATTTGGCATGGACATTTGTGTCTCATTAAGTCGTGCAGGATATCGCGTGAAAAACAGGCGCAGAAAAGAAACAAGCATCGGCTCAAAACACATTTTGATGTCAGATGAATCCACAGTGTTTGTGAAAGATGCTTTGGGAGTTGAAATTGTATAAAGCGGAGGGCAAGTATGGGCAAGCAGAAACCTAAAAAAGAGAGGAAATATGGAAAAGGTGCAAGACCATGTAGTAGATGCGGCTCTTACGGACCCGTTATTCGACGTTACAACTTATATTTATGTCGGCATTGTTTTAGAGAAGTAGCCAAAAAACTTGGTTTCAAAAAATATGAGTGACGAGGAAAAACATGATGGACACACTGGCAAATGCTCTGACAACTATCATTAACAACGAAATGCGCAACAAACGCGAATGCATTATTAGTCCTGCCTCTAAACTTTTGGGCAGGATTTTGAGGATTATACAGTTGAACGGTTACATCGGAGAATTCGAGTTCATAGATGATGGTCGTTCTGGAAAGTTCAAGGTGCAGCTTTTGGGCAGGATAAACAAGTGCGGTGCCATTAGACCTCGCTTCTCAGTTAGGGTGGACGAATTTGAGGAGTGGGAAAAGAAGTTCCTTCCATCAAGAGAAGTAGGCATACTTGTTGTCTCAACACCAGAAGGAGTGTTATCTCACAAAGAAGCCATGGAGAAACACACTGGAGGAAGACTCTTAGCTTTTGTCTACTAGAAACGAGGGGGCTTATGTGCGGGCAGTTGAAATCTCAAAAACCATACAAGTTCCAGACAATGTCGAAGTTACCATTGAAGGTCGAAAGGTAATGGTTAAAGGTGCAAAGGGAACATTGACCCGCTATTTTTCTTTCGCTCCCATATCTATCGAGCTTAAGGAAAAAATGGTTCGTGTTTGGGCTGAATGGCCCAGAAAAAAAGAATCTGCCTTAGTAGGTACCATTTATTCACATATTCAGAACATGATTACAGGCGCTAGTAAAGGTTTTACATATAAGCTCAAGATAGTTTTCTCTCACTTTCCCATTTCAGTAAAAGTTAAGGATAAAGCAATTTTAATCGAGAATTTCACGGGTGAACGTAACCCAAGAAAAGCTAAGCTGATTGGCAACGCTCAAGTCAAAATTCAAAGCGAAGACGTGATTGTTCAAGGCATAAATTTGGAAGAGGTAAGTCAAACAGCCTCAAACATTGAGCAAGCCACTAAAGTTAAAAGGAAAGATCCGCGGGTTTTCTTGGACGGCTTGTACGTGTATGAACGAGTGGAGGGAATGGAGTAATGAAAAGACCGTCAACTTCCGGGGAAAAAGTACTAAAACTGAGGGCGCGTGTAAAAAAGCAGAAGCCCAGTTTTGTCAGACAAGAGAGTTGGCGGCACACGCGCCTAAAGGAAAACTGGCGTAAACCACGTGGCTTAGACAACAAAATGCGAAGAAAGATCAAAGGATGGCCGCGAACCGTAGAGGTTGGATATAGAGGACCTAAAGTCGCCAGGGGGCTCCATCCATCTGGCTATGAGGAAGTTTTAGTGTATAACGCTGAGCAGCTTTGGGAATTGGACCCGAAGACACAAGCCGCGAAAATTGGGCACACTGTGGGCAAGCGGAAAAGGGCTAGAATCATCGTGGAAGCGAAAAAGAGAAAAATAATCATTCTCAATTTTAAAGAACCTAAAGAAGTTGCTAAAGAAGAATTGGCAGAAGAAGCTGAAAAGAAAGAGGCGATTGAAGAAGAAAAAGCGGAAGAGGCAACAGAAGAGGCAGAAACGGAAAAAGAAAAGCCGAAACCGAAAAAGAAACGTAAAAGAAGGAGTAAAGAAAAACAATGACGGATCTAAAGAATCAACGCCGTCTAGCATCGCAAATACTGAAAGTTGGACACAATCGTGTTTGGATAAATCCAGAGAGAATGGAAGATGCGGAAGCTGCGATGACTCGAGAAGAAATCAAAAAACTGATTCACGAAGGCCTCATTAAAGCGTTACCTAAAAAAGGCGTAAGTCGTGCAAGAGCGCGAATTATACATGCAAAGAAAAAACAGAAACGGCGATCTGGGCGTGGTTCCAAGACCGGGTCAAGCCGTGCCAAAATCTCTAAGAAAGAGGCTTGGATGAGTAAGATTCGAGCATTAAGAAAGAGACTTCGCGCATTAAAAGTCAACAAGACCATCACTGAGAATACTTATCGAAAAGCGTATAAGTTGTCAAGTAGTGGCAAGTTCGTTTCTGTGGCAGATTTAGAGCGTTACTTGAAGACGCATGATTTGTGGAGGAAACGTTAATGGCTAAAAGTTCAAGTTATCGCCTTCCACTGCATCGAAGAATCGAAGGAAAAACAGATTATTATGCGAGGAAGGCTTTGGTGCTTTCTGGTAAACCCCGCTTAGTAGCGCGCACTTCTCTCAAAAATGCTATTGCGCAAATAATTGTGGCTAAACCTCGGGGCGACGAAGTTCTGATTTCAGCCCATAGCAGAGAATTAAAAGAGTATGGCTGGAACGCGCCTGACGGAAATATTCCAGCTGCCTATTTAACTGGGCTCTTATGTGGGTTGAGAGCTAAAGCTAAAGGCATAACAGAAATCATTTTTGACATAGGCTTACATTCGCCTTCAAAAGGAGCAAGAATCTTTGCCTTGCTGAAAGGAGTTCTAGACGCCGAAATATCGGTGCCTTACAGCAAAGAGAAACTACCTGATGATAAAAGAATTGGAGGCGAACACATTGCAAAATATGCAGAAAACTTGGCATCAAATCCAGAAGAATACCAATTCAGATTCGCTAAATATTTGGAACAAAAACTTCCACCAGAAAATCTTCCCAAACACTTTGTGGAAATTAAAACCGAAATTTTAGCGGCATTTAAAAGCGGAGGTAAGAAGAAATGAGCCGTCGCAGAAGAGAGGCACCCAGAAGAGTGGCGCCTGAAAAATCTGAACCGTGGGTTCCTAAAACTCGTCTAGGAAAGATGATTCAGGAAGGGAGAGTTACGTCCATGGAAGAAGTTTTCATGGGCGGCTTACAATTACGAGAACCACAAATTGTTGACGCGTTGTTGCCTGATTTGCAGGAAGAGGTTATAAACATAAACTTGGTTCAAAAGCAGACAGACGCGGGTGAAAAATCAAGGTTTAAAGCTATTGTGGCTGTTGGAAATAGAGACGGTTACATAGGCTTAGGTGCTGGAAAGGCAAGTCAAGTGCGAACAGCCATAGAAAAAGGTGCTGCAGAGGCACGGTTACATATTGTTCCAGTAAGGCGAGGATGTGGAAGTTGGGAATGCGGCTGCGGCAAACCTCATTCAGTACCCTTTCAAATTGAAGGAAAATGTGGAGGAGTGAAGATAGTGATAGTTCCCGGACCCAGAGGCCTAAGTTTAGTTGCAAGTGAAGGCGCTAAAGTAATTCTAGGTCTAGCTGGCATCAAGGATTGCTGGACTAGAAGTTACGGTGCGACAAGAACTATACCATCTTTTGCGTATGCCATTTTTGACGCTCTAAAGAAAAGCTACAGCCTCATAACTCCAGTTGACTGGGTGAAATAGGTGACAGAAGCCAAAAAACCCAAATGCATTTGCGCTATAAGAGTCCGCGGAACCGTTAGAGCTTCATTAGATGTTAGAAATACTCTTCAAATGCTCCATTTGACGAGAAACAATCATGCTATATTGATTGATGACCGTCCATCCTTCACCGGAATGCTGAAAACAGTGCGCAACTTTGTTACTTGGGGTGAAGCCTCAAAGGAATCAGTGGGTTTGCTAGTGAAGAAAAAGGGAAAACTCGGCGGAAACAAGAAATTGACAGATGAATACTCGCAAACTGTAGGCGTCAAATCATTAGACGAACTTGCAGAAGCCATATTTGATGGACGCATCGAATACTGGAATCTTCCAAAGATACAGCCAATTTTCAAGTTGCATCCACCAAGCCGAGGATTCAAAGGAAAAATAAAGAGAAGCTATGGCGCTGGTGGCGAGTTGGGCTATCGTGGAGAAAACATCAACGACTTAATAAAGCGAATGCTTTAAGCCTTCAATTTGACATTTTTGTTTGCGATACATTTTATAATCACTTTGGAAATGCCATTGTAAAGGAGAGAGGGTTACATTGAGCGCAAAGTGGCGGAGAAACAAGAAACGTTCTAATTGGTCCAAAGTGTTTAGGACCGCAAAAAAAGTTGAGAATAAAAAGGCCCGCACATTTCGAATCAAAAAATGTGAGACCAAAAGACACGTGTATTCTAACCAATTTCGGCTTGTTAAGATTCAAAGAGACAAGGATTGGAAGGAACCTGAACCACTAGCTGATGTCATCCAAAATAAGGATGAAGTAATAATTATTGCTGAAGTTGCAGGTTTCAAGAGGGAAAACCTGAAAATTCAAGTGAAAAATCAGCATCTCGTCCTATCCGCTGAGGTTTCGGACAGAAAATACTATAAAAGTTTAAATCTCCCTATAGGAGTGATTCCAGACAAAATACGTACAGTATGTAAGAATGGAGTACTTGAAATTCGATTAAAAAAGGCTGTTGAAGAAAAAGCTGTTGATAGAGTAGCGAGTTAAAATGCCACATAAACTTAGAAAAATCAGGAAAAAACGCGGTTCAAGAACGCAAGGCTACGGCAGAGTAGGTCAACATAGATGCCGTGGATCTAGAGGCTACCGCAAAGCTGGACGACACAAGGGCGGATGGAGCTACGTTTTAAGATACGAACCGGACTATTACGGCAAGAAAGGGTTTGTCTCACCCCAAAGCCTGAGACAAAAAGAAAGAATTATAAATCTAAGAGAACTTGACCAAATAGCCGAGAAAATCGCATCAGAAGAAAAAGAAGGCAAGTTTCTGATTGACTTGGAAAAACTTGGTTACACCAAACTTCTCGGTGCTGGAAAAGTTACAAAGCCACTAATCGTGAAGATAGCCTCATGCTCGAGTTCTGCTGCTGAGAAGATAAAAGAAGTTGGCGGAGAAATATTGATTGAATCTGAAGAACATGGAGAGTAGCCGTTAAACCATGGCTGGCAGATTTTTAAGTTTATTCAAACCCATTGCAAGAATTATTCCAGAAATAAAAGATCCAGAACGACGTGTGCGATTCAATGAAAAAATCTTCTGGACAGCCCTTGTTCTAATCATCTACTTGATAATGTCAGAAGTTCGCTTATATGGCGTTCCAACAACAATAGAAGAAAGACTTAGTGCATTAAGAGTAATTTTCGCCTCCAATCGCGGAACACTCATGGAGCTTGGAATAGGTCCTATAGTTACAGCTGGATTAATACTACAACTCTTAATCGGTTCAGCAATGGTACAGGCTGACATGTCCAACCCAGAAGACCGAAGCCTTTTCACGACAGCCAGCAAAGTCTTTGCAATAATCCTCACCGGAGTTCAAGCGATCGCATACATAGTTGGCGGAATGTACAACACGGCAGAAACGACATTGCCAGGCACAGCCGCGATAATCATTTTCCTTCAGCTTCTAGCATCTGGACTCATAGTTATGCTACTAGACGAGCTGGTTCAAAAGGGATGGGGATTCGGCAGCGGCATAAGCCTTTTCATCATGGCTGGTGTTGCGCAGCAAATTTTCTGGCAATGCTTCTCTCCTGGAACTGGCTTGTTTGTCGGGGCACTTTCAGTTATGCTGGGTGGCAACGAGCCACTAACTTGGTGGATATTTGGAGGAGGCTCATATCCGTCTTTAGTCGGATTCGTAGTCACAATCATTACTTTTCTAATAATAATTTACGTGGAAGGCGTCAGAGTTGAATTGCGATTATCTTACGCTGGCTACAAAGGCTTCAGAAGCCGCTACCCAATAAAACTCCTATATGTGTCTAACCTACCTGTAATTTTCGCGTCTGCTCTCTTCGCTAACGTGTATTTGTTCTCTCAACTCTTCTGGAACAACTTCAATCAGAATAACTCGAATTTCTGGCTTAACCTTCTAGGACAATATGAATGGATCGAATCATCCGGAGGCGGCGACCAAACACTCCAGCCGATCGGTGGACTTGTGTATTATGTGACCGCACCCCACAGTCTCTCAGATGTTGCCGCACGCCCTGACAGAGCCTTCGGCTATCTTGCAATTCTTATTGTTTTTTGCATCATTTTTTCACTTACGTGGCTTGAGGTAGGCGGTCTAGGACCATCAACAATAGGTAAACAACTTGTTGATGCTGGTATGCAGATTCCTGGCTATAGACGTTCTGGAAGAGCTATGGAATCTATTCTTAAGCGGTACATCCCAACAGTCACAGTTCTTGGTGGAATAATCGTTGCATTAATCGCAGGGGTCTCGGATTTCTTTGGAGTCTTTGGTTCGGGAATGGGCATTCTGCTTTCCGTAGGCATACTCTATCAGTACTATGAGCTGTTGATGCGTGAAAGAGCATCCGAAATGTATCCAGCCTTTAGGCGGTTATTTGGCGAATAATAAGACCATAAATCTCCCCTATTTTATACATAAACGATAAAAATAGTTATTAGTGTCGAAAGAAAAAGAAGCAGCCAAGAAGGATGAGAATTTTAGGAGGAGATGGTGACGAGCTTTACAGAAGCACCAATAGCTACAATTACTATAATGCTAATTTGCATAGGCGTTTCATTCTTTAACTCATCACTCAATCGCCTTCTAGTGAGCCGCTTTGTAGGCTGGGAACAATACAGAGACATGCAAAGAGAGACTACTGAATATCGTAAGCAGATGACTCAAGCAACGCGTTCAAAAGACAAGAAAGCTCTTGAAAAACTGAAAAGGAAAGAGTCGCAAATTCTCAATATGCAGAAGAAAATGGCCAAGCCTCAGCTAGTCTTGTTTGCGATTTCCTTTAGTTATATCTTCATTTGGTGGTTCATATTAACACCACTATACGGAAGCAATGTTGTTGCTTTCATTCCGGGCTTCGGACCAATATCCGTGTTCTTGTGGTATTTTATTTGTTCATTCCTTTTCGGGGCACTTTCATCTCGTTTATTAGGCATATTGCCAATAGAATGAAAAAGGTGAAACAATGCCCCAACCTCATCTTCGTACAAGAAGCAAAAAGCGCTTGAAAACGCCTCTGCCAGGCGGCAAAAAACAAGTTCATTACAAAAAGGAAAAGACGTCAGCATCTACATGTGCGATGTGCGGTCAACTTCTCTCAGGAATATCGCGACTTACGCCATCAAAGGTTCGCAAACTTAATAGAACAAAACGAAAAATCTGGAGGCTCCACGGCGGAAATCTCTGTCATAACTGCCTCAAAAACGCTCTAAAACAAGCTGCAAGAACCCTTTAAGCTCCCGATTTTTGAGGTAAACCGATGGCTAGAAGCGAAAAGGCGAGAAAGAAACCGAAAAAATCCATAATTGTCTGCGTTTGTGGACTTGCTGGAAGCGGAAAAAGCACCCTAGCAAAGAAGCTTGCAGAAAAATATAAGCTGAAATACTGTTCAGGTGGCAACGCATTAAAAGATTTGGCCATGCAAGAAGGTTACGAATCTCTCAATCGCGGATGGTGGGAACGCAAGGAAGGGATGCGCTTTCTAGAAGAGCGGTCAGAAGACTCAAAATTTGATAAGGCTGTCGACAAGAAGCTTTTGGAACTTGCACGAAAAGGAGATGTGGTTTTAGATAGTTGGACCATGCCGTGGCTGCTTAAAAAGGGCTTCAAAATATGGTTAGAAGGGTCTCCAAAAAAGAGGGCTGAAAGAATAGCGAAAAGAGATGGAATAAGCGTAAAAGAGGCTTTGAAAGCTCTGCGAATCAAGGAGAAACAGACTAAGGCTATTTATGAAAAGCTTTATGGTTTCAGTTTAGGTGAAGATTTTGCACCTTTTCATTTGATTCTTGATACGGAGAATTTAGCTGCTGAGGAAGTATTTCAGGTGCTATGCGCGGTAATCGATAATATGCTCATCGCTTCTTCTGCACAAAAAAGCGAAGTTATTTTTGGCGCGCTTTAGAGGCGTATCGTGTATATGCGAAAGTTTTAAGATTCCTCTATAACTTACTTCTATTCTATTCTTCTATAGTTAGCATCCAAAATATAATTTGAAAGGAGAATGAAGATGAAAGAACGCACAACTAGAATCAGCTATCCATTTTTGATTTGTTCCCTGCTAAGCATTGCGTTTTGTATATTTCTTTCCCTTGCGTTTATTAATGTAGAATCAACGTCAATGCTTATTGTTTTCAACTTACTTTTTGCCTCTCTCATGTTTCCACTGAAAGGAAGCTTCGCAAGGAAGACTTGTCTGCTCCTAATAGGTAATGTTACTGGTTTGTTCTGGAACTATCTCTTTTCCTCATTCGCTTCTGTAGGCGTCAAAGTCTTTGGGGAGTTCTTCAACGCCATCTATCTAATTCTTAACCCATTTGCAAATCTCATATGGATTGTTTCCTTTTGGTCTTTGAGCTTAACAGCGTTAATTGATTTTGAAAATAAGAAACTAGGTGTCAGAACTTGATTGCTGAAATTTTGGAAGCCTTATTTCTCATTCTGGCAATTTTCATGGCTGTTTATCTCGTGAGGCATTATATTTTCACTGTAACTGTTCTCAAAAACGTCTCGCGAAATAGAGAATTGGACGCTGTTACAGCGGTTGAAGCTTGCCCGCCGCAGGTGTTAATCCTAATTCCCGCACATAATGAGGAGCGAGTTATCGGACGTTTACTTCAAAGAATAACTGAACTAACTTATCCTAAAGAAAAAACGCAGATAATCGTCATCGATGATGCTTCAACAGATGACACTGGAAAAATAGCCAAGCAATACTCGGCGACGTATACGTATATAAAAACCATACATCGAAACAAAAAAGAAGGTGGACACGGAAAAGCGTCAGCCTTGAACGCTGGGCTTAAACATGCCGATGGCGAAATTATTCTATGTTTTGATGCTGATTATTATCCTCAAATCGATTTCATAGAAAAATTAACAAGAGAATTTGCTGACCCAGAAGTCGGCGTAGTACAGGGCAGAATCACCGTTATGAATGAACCGCAGAACACTGTGACTAGACTTGTAGCCTTGGAAAGGATAGGTGGATATGGCGTTGACCAGCAAGCACGAGAAGGACTGGGTTTGATAACTCAGTTTGGAGGCACTGCTGGTGGTGTTAGACGTAGCCTACTAGAGCGTCTGGGCGGGTGGGACGAATCGACTTTAGCTGAAGATACTGATTTGACTTTTCGCGTATATTTAGCGGGTTACAAGTTCGCTATGTGCCTGACGCAGAATGTTACGAGGAGGCAGTTGAAAGCTGGCGAGATTATTGGCGACAGAGATACAGGTGGGCAAAGGGACATATGCAGTGCGCCTTCAAACACTGGCTTAACGTTTTAACAAGCAGCAAGTTGACGCTTAAACAGAAAATTGACGGTTTTATTCTTTTGAACACGTATTTTATGCCCATTCTTGTCTTGTTCTCTTGGTTTGTAGGTGTGCCACTATTTTTCACCATATCTTCGCAATGGGTTGGCATTATTTGGGCTTCTGTACCAATTTCACTTTATAGTTTCGTTGGAAATTTTGCTCCGTTTTTTGAAGTTGGAGTTGGCACATACTTGGATGATAGAACCAGAGCTCAATGGTTAATTCCCTTACTAATCTTTACATTTTTATATAATATACCAATCTGCACAAAAGCTCTCGTGGACTTGGCAATATCCAAACTATTAAAAAGAAACGCTAATCATTGGGCAAAAACTAAACATTCAGGAAATGGAAACAGTTATATCATGAATTAAGGCATAGATTTCCAAAAGATAAGAATGATTCCGAATCCGACCATGACAGTGTTTACCTTGCTTATTTTCGGAGTTTCCGCATCTATTCTTCTCATGCTTTTACCAGCTTTTTACGAGCTAAAGAAGCCTAAAGACGCTGGACCTAGAAGATTCACGAATGAGACGCTTCTATTACAGCCTAAAATGGCAAAAATCATGCTCATCACCAACATGGAAGAAGATTGCAGGCTAAGTAAGCCACCTTTGAACAAGATATTAGATATTGTCGCTGTTTTGCCAAACTTAGAGGCTTAAGGCCTACTTTTTTTCCAGAAAAGCCTTGCACTTTTCCAATTGTCTTGAACTATTTGGAGGTTGCCCCTTACGCTTCCATGGAGAGAATAGACAATGTAGCAAAGGTAAATGCATCGGTTGCATTCTCTGTAAACCTTACGCAGCGCATCAAAATTGTTGCTGTTCCAAAGTTTGGGCAATTCGAAAATTGATGATACTGGCCTGCGAAGGTGACAGCCTGCAACTCTGCCCAGGTGGTCTATCATGAAGAAATTTTGAAGGGCACGACATTTCCACAGCCTTTTTCCATCTAGAAACAGCCTTTTCATAGCGTTCAAAGTTTGAGTTGTTATAAGAATGTTATCATCTTTCTTTTTCATATTTGCAAGTGTATCACAAAGTCTAATCATGGCTTCTTTGTCAGCTATTTCGAACTCGTCATCTGGTTTTCCTATCTTGAAAAGTTGATCTGAATCCGCGGTGGTGTCATGGGAATATAAGCAGTACCAAACTGGAATTCCCCTTCCTGAGAAATACTTGGTCAAGCTGACGATTTCATGTATGTTAAACTGTGAAATCGTTGGCGACACACCTACATGAATTCCTTCCTTGTGCAGTTTCTCAACAGTTTGCATGGCTTTTTTCCACGAACCTTTGATGCCCTTAATGTGGTCATTTTTTTCCTCATGCAAAGTGTCCAAGGATATGGCGACAAAATTCGCATGTCGTAAGGCATCAATTTTTTCCAAAGCCATACTGCCATTATCATAGATTGTTGTGATGAAAAAGCGTGAAGCGTATTCCAAAATCTCGTCAATGTCATTTCTTAAAAGAGGGTTTCCGCCAGAAAACACTATGTCTATGACGCCAAGTTCTCTGAGTATGTCTAATCCCCGTATCATTTCTTCCGTGGATAATTCTTTTGTGTCCTGTTCTCGCCAAACATTGCATCCTTTACAGCGATAATTACACTTTCTTGTGACAAGCCACTGCACGTGATAGGGTCTGTTAGGTCTTAAAGAGTGCACAGCAATTCTGGCGGCTTTCTCTAGATTTAACACCACGGAGCGTCACTTCTCTGCTGTCTCTGCTTCTAAACCTTTAGTTCATTAGTATTTTAAAGTAGCGTAATTAAAGAATTAGTGCACTATTTAAACAAACTGATCTGTGATGTTCAATCTTTTTTTGTTTATCTCGCAAAAGCTAAAAACATCTTGACCAAATTACACGTAGCAATCGCACAATATATGGTTGGAGTTTGTCACATGCAAGTTTACGTGGTCATTGCATCCATAAACCGGTTAGAAAACCTCAAAAACCTTGAAGACATAATTGCCGATTACACAATCAAGGTTTTGGTTATAGATGAAGGCGACGCCAAGATTCGCAGAGAAAATGCCAAAATACTGTCCAGTGTTCCTTTCGAGTTTTATGGTCCTAAAGAGCGAGAACAGTGGTTTAAGGACAAGTTTGGACAAGCATTTCCTAAGTATCTGGAAATAATCCCGCAAAGATGCCACGCTGAAACCTCCTTCGGATTTTTGAGGGCTTACGAAGATCAAGCAGAGGTGACGCTGGAAATCGACGATGATGTCTACATTTCAAACGGTTTCTTGAAGGAGCATTTAGATAACCTATCCAATAGTAGTGGCGTGACTGTTAGCTCTTCTGGAAAATGGTACAATACTATTGACAACCTTCAGTTGAGTACTAATCAAAGAGTTTTTCCTCGTGGCCATCCTTACAGTCCAATGTGTAGAAACGAAAACTATGCGTGGACCAGAGAAGGAGGAAGATGCGTGTTAAACATGGGTTTGTGGAGCGGTCAGCCGGATTTGGACGCGTTGACGATTCTTTATCACGGTGGGTTAGATGGAAGGTGCAAAATGGAAAGCAAAGGCTGCAAAAAAGAAAAAATCGTTTTGGCAAGAGGCACATACTTTGCGGTTTGCAGTATGAACACTGCGTTTTTTACAAAAATTGTTCCCTCTTTTTATCAGCTTTACATGAATTTCTTAGGTGTGGATAGGTTTGACGACATTTGGTCTGGCGTGTTTTTGAAACGAGTAGCTGACTGCGTTGGTGATGCATTGTGCTTAGGTGAACCTGTCGGGTTGCATCTGAAAAGATCCAGAAATACTTTCAAGGATTTGAAGAGTGAAATAAACGGACTTGACATGAACGAGCAAGTTTGGCGTATGTGTGAAGAAGCAGAGTTATCAGCGAAAACCTATGCCGACTGCTATTTGGAGCTAGCTGATTACATAGAAAAGAACGTGAAGAAATTGTCTGCTTCACCTGTGCAGATGGATTTCTGGCATGCGCAAACAGAGAGAATGAGAAAGTGGGTTGAAGTAACAGATAAGATATCTTAAGCTTGTCACAATCCAAACACTAGGTGTTCTCTTTGGAACAGAATATGCCAAAAGTTTCGGTTGTCATAATCAACGCAAAGGGAATTCAGCGTCTGGAAAAATGCTTAAAATCATTAGCGCAAACAAACTATCCAAACTTTGAAGTTACTGTTGTTGACTGTCTTACCCCAAATCTTTCAACGTGGATAGAAAAACATTTCCCCAAAACCAAAGTGATTCATTATGACATTGACATTGGACCTTCAGCTTCGCACAACGTAGAAGAGCGATTCATTGACTTCAAAAGCGAATATTTGGCTTTCCTCGACAACGACTCCTACGTCACGGAAAATTGGCTCACAGAACTTCTGAAAATCGTGGAGAAAGACAAAAAGATAGGTGTGGCTCAAGCAAAAATAGTCCTGCTTCGAGACAAGCAACGTTTGGATCACGGTGGAATGGCAATTGACGCTTTGGGCACTTGGTACACGACTCGAAACCTTCACACCGGCAAGTTTGAGAAAGTCTTCGATATTTTTGCAGCTTCTTCTGCGGCATGCATTGTTCGGCGCGAAGTTTTTTATGAAGTTGGTGGCTTTGATCCAGACTATTTTATTTACGATGATGACACTGACTTCTCATTTAGGGTGCATCTGCTCGGATACAGAATAATCTATGTTCCATCAGCCATCGTATTCCATGAAGGTGAAACTGCTCGCTCGCTAAACCCGAGAAAACTTTATCATGGAGCTAAAAACAGAATGTGCACTATACTCAAAAATTACGAGTTAAAAAATGCTTTGTGGCGATTCTCATTGTATCTAAGTTTGGCTTTTCTATCAGGAATAGGCTTGTTTCTAGCAAGGAAAACCGCTGAAGCGAAGGCAATGTTCAGAAGCATAGTTTATCCAGTTGTTAATATTAAGCGAATATTGATTAAACGCGCGCTGATACAGCATCAGAGACGAGTCGCGGACAGCGAACTATTTCAAAAGTGTTTCATAATGAATAACATCCGACCAACTGTATCTGATTTGATGTCAAAACTCCAGCTTCTCCAAAAATAAACTTGTTAAGCCCGTTTTACCTTTTTTCAACAGTTTGATATATCATTCCAAACATGAAAGCTATCATTCTTGCAATATCAATGAAAGGATAAGTCAAAATGTTGCAATATTTTCCAAGTCGTTTTTTCGTCTGATAAGCATAAAATATCATTAGTCCGACTGGTGGAAGCAGAAGCATAATAATCAATACTAATAGGGGCATTAGTGAAAGTGTAAGCAGCGTGTAAGCAGTAAAGGACAATATTAATGCACTCCAAGATATGAAGCCTGCGAGACATAGAACTGCCCATTTTGAAAATGCGCTCTCAAGTGCTTTTATCTTTAGCAAATTGCCAAGTCCCCGTCCATACGTAAAGGTTTGTTTCAAAAGATTCTGTATTGAGGCACGATGTTTATGCATGATTAGAACTTCTGGGTCTAAAACCATTTTGTATCCTTTTTTACAGATTCTTTCGACAAGCTCATCCTCGTCAAAACCATACTTGACGCTTTCGTCGAAGAGTCCGGCTTTTTCTATGGCTTCCCGTTTGAATGCCATGTTACATCCAGCCGGATAATGCATCGGAGGCTTGACAGAATCTAACTCTTCTCGTTTTTTGAATATCCTCATTACTGGCATTATGCTTTCGTCAGCATATTGCGAAAGAAAATCCTCGTAGTATCCGTGAACGTTTCCTCCAACGCAGCCAACTTTTGAGTTCTGAAAGTTTTCAATAATTTTTGTTATCCAGTTTTTGGGTATTACGCAATCGAAATCAGTAAACGCTATAATCTCTCCACTGCTATGCCTTAAACCAGTGTTTCTCGCACCGTTCAGACCTGGTTTTTCTTCTGTAAAAAGCTGAACTGGGTACTGTGTGACAATTTCTCTTGTTTTGTCTGTAGATTTTCCATCAACAACTACAATTTCCATTTTGTCCTTTTCATAGCCAACTTGCATCAGCGAATCCAAAAGCTCTCGAACGTGATTAGCACCGTTTTTAACAGGAATTACCACCGAAACTTTTGGGTAAAATTGGCTTTTTTCCTGCAAGGCTTTCATTCCTTTTGTTGCAGTAGGGCTTTTGTGGTTTTTTCTACTGCTTGGTGACTGTTTAAACGGGGCTTCCATCCTAGAGCTTTGATTTTTTCGATGTCTAGTAGCATGATTTTGACGTCTCCTTTCCAGCCTCTTCCTCCGTCAACTCCGCCAGTATAGACATATTCAACATTTTTTAAGCCCATTTCTCTGCAGACTATATCCGCTATTTTTTTCACGTTGATTTTGTCCTCTGAACCTATATTGTATGCTTCAACTCTGATAGGTTGGCTAATTCCTGTAAGCATCGCGTTTACACAGTCTTCAACGTCCAAATAGGATTTTGTTTGAGTGCCGTCTCCAAGAATTTCCAATTTTTTCGGATTTTTTCTAAGCTTGTTTATGAAATCGCATATTACACCGTGTTGAGTTCTCGGTCCTATAATATTAGCCAGCCTACATAAGGCAGCGTTAAACCCATAGGTATAAGCAAAAGATATGATTAGTGCCTCTGAAGCAAGTTTAGAAGCGCCATAAACAGAGACAGGCTCAAGAGGAGCATAATTTTCCGGAGTTGGAATCTTTTCAGCGTCTCCGTAGACAGTTGAAGAGGACGTGAAGACGAAATTCTTTACGTTTCCATTTTTGCGAATTGCTTCCAGAAGATTGAAAGTTGTAGCTATGTTCTGTTCATAATGCACTTTTGGGTCTGTTGAACCTAGTCTAACTTCAGGATTGGCGGCTAAATGAAAAACAGTCTCACAATCAGACAGGTGCTTTTGGATTTTCTCAGGCTTTAACAAGTCACTCTGTTTAAACAAAAAATTCGGAGCGTTTAGCCATTGCTTAATGTTTTCAAGTCTTCCAGAACTAAGATTATCAAACACAACAACTTCATTTTTGTTTCTGCACAGAGCATCTACAGTGTAGCTTCCTATGAATCCTGCTCCTCCCGTTATGAAAACTCTTCCAAGATCTGACGTTGAAAGCATAATTTTCCCGCTTGTTAGGGATATTTTCAATGATTTTATTATAAGTTTTGATTGTTTCAGAGTTTTTTCTGTAAGGCTTGCCACAAATGGTCATATTCTGGTCGAACCAAGCTTGTTTCTTTACCATCTTTGCGCATTAGCAAACGTGTGTTTGGAGATTTGAGGAATTCGCCAATTACAGACGCCCCAATTTTCTGTTTCTTCAAGCTTTCGAGAGTTTTCTCTAAAGAGTTTGGCTTAACGGCGATAAGCAATGCTCCAGAGCTCATCAGCTGCAGTGGGTCTATTTTGAAAAACTTGCAGATTTCCGTTGTTTCTTCAGCTATGAGAATTTCGCTTTCAGAAATCCTCACGCCCGTTCTGGAGGCGTCAGCCATTTCATGTATTCCTCCGAATATGCCTCCCTCCGTTGGATCATGCATAGCTGTGACACCGCCCGTTTTGAAGGCTGTGATTGCGTCTTTAACTACGCTTATTTGACAGTAGAAATTCTTGGCGCTTTCAAGCAACATAGGCACTAATGCTCTCTTCAGCTGTTTCTCTCTGTCTGCTGCAAGAATTGCGGTTCCTTCAATTCCCGCACTTTTTGTGAATAACAGCTTATCGCCGGGTTTGGCTCCGCCAGCCGTTACGTAATTTCCTTTTTCTGTTACACTCATGGTACAGCCTATGACTATGGGGTTTGGCAGTTCTGGGGTCACCTCACAGTGGCCTCCGATGATGGCTATTCCCAACTCTTTAGCGTCTTTATCCATTTGTGTGCATATTGTTTCGACAATTTTTCTGTCAGTTTTTTCCGGGAGAAGAATGCATGATAAAAAGAACATGGGTTCTGCGCCGAAAGTTGCAACGTCATTTGCGTTAATGTTTACGGCAAGCCAGCCTATTCGTTCTAGTGCGCCTGTAATAGGATCCATAGCCGTAATTAAAGACTTATTGCCTAAGTCTATAACAGCGCCGTCAATTCCTGCTGAAGGACCTAAGATGACTTCTTTGCGTTTGATGCCGAGATTTTTGAAAACCACTTCTTCTAGAATGTCTTTGGGAATTTTCCCTGGCGGCAGTCTCATCTTTGACCCTCTTATAGGTAATTTACTTTCAGCTTTTAAGTTGGGGGAAGCTACGCATAGCAATCTTTGCGATTGGAATTGCAACAACTAATCCAATTAGCATCTGTGCAACATTGAAGGGGATTTCAGCTTCCGCTATAGTTTCGATTCCAAATAATGGGAACAAGAGAAATTTTTGGTAGAGGAAATATCCTGTAACCATTATTGTGCCGCCTATGAGTAGTGTGAAAACTAGCCAACCGAAATCTGACTCCCAAACAAAACCTGTTAAAGCTATCAGTATAACGACTAATGCGCCTAGCACATACCAGAATTCTGGCGGAACCGTGAAAATTAAGTTTGGATTCTCTGGAGGTGGAATTCCAAGTCTCAATTCAACTATGCCGCTGTAGTAGAGGGAACCGATGCCGCCTAGAAGAACGCCAACAATCAAACCAATAGTAAATGTAAAGCCTTTCCAAAGTTTTGGGTTAAGTTTAGGGCGTAAACCGCCAAGAAAACCTACCAGTCCGCCTTCCAATCCCTTTATGACTAGGGTAGCTGGTGCATAATACCAGAAACCTAATAACAAATCAGCAAGACTGGAACCGACGCCTCCTGCAAAAGAGCCGACGAACGGTCCAAACAGCAAAGCCGTAGTGTATACCATGGTTTCACCAATATTGAAGAAGCCTCTAGTTTGCGGAACATACAAAGAAAAAACCATGGTGACTGCGGCAACAAGAGATGTGAAAATTGCTGTCATAGCTAATCGCATTGTGGTTGACATTGAAATTCTTCGCAACATACTCATCGCATCCTAGATTTCAACACTTCACTTATTTCGGGTAAACATTATTTGAAAGTTTTCATAGAAAATCTTCCTTTTAACCTTCTGAGACACTTCAGACGCCTCAACGACTGCTATTTGGGCTGGGTAGCGATAATAGGGCACGTCGGAACCAAACAATATTCTATTTTCGTCTATATCCGCCGAAAGTTCAATAAAGTCGGGCAGAGTGCCAGAAGTCTCAACATAAACATTCTCACATTCTTTAAGGGCACTAACTGCTGATTCTCGCAGATGTGCCAGAATTATCGGCAGTTTTGGATATTTTTTGGCAATTTTTAAGATAAGCCCCGGCGAAGAAAAACCATCACCTGAATGAAATAATATTGGAAGACTTAACTCGTTAATTCTTTTGAAGAACTTTGCAAAAAATGGGTGGTCTGGTCTGAAACATTCCACAAATGGATGCAACTTAAGCCCGGTCAAGCCTAGCTTGTTTCTTATGCGGGTTAACTCTTTTGCAGCATCGTCTCTTCTTGGGTCAACACGTCCAAAACCAACAAAGCGTCTCGGATATTTCTTCACTGATTCTGCAATGTAATCGTTCATTTCTGGATATTTGTCGCTTACATTTGGGTTTGGGAAAACTATGGCTCTTTCCACATTGTATTCGTCAAACAGTCGAATAAGCTCGTCCACATAGACAGTTGGGTTAATGTAGGGTTGCCAAGGTCCAGATTTTCCCAAATGCACGTGGGCATCACAGATTTTCATAAAGCTTTTCTCCGTGTTTTAATGCTAATCTTATTCGTTGTGCGATCCTTTTAATGTTAACTTTCGAACCTCTCGAAACGGGAAAGTCTAAATGGGAGTTTAATGCAGATACATAGCAATTCGGAGTTGACTGACGTGGCAGAAAAAGTGAAAGAAGACCCAGTTAAGCTGCATAAAGAAGCAAACACGATGTACGAAGTTGGCAAATATAAAGAAGCTGAAGAAAAAGCACTACGCGCATCTGAATTATATCTTAAGGCAAACAACTTCTTTGACTCTGCCTCCATGCTGTATAAGGCTGGCGAAAGCTCATTAATGCTCAAAGATTACGAAAAAGCTGTCGAATATTTCGCGAAATCAGCTGAGCTATCCTTCAATAAAGGATTTGACAGATACGGCGTCAGCGCATTGGAATATGCCAGAGACTGCTACAACGCTCTCAAAAACAAAGGAAAAGTCAAGGAAATCGAGAAGAAGATAAAAGAAGTGAAAGCCAGACTGGAAGAAGCTTCATTCTAAAAAATGGAAATACCAATCACCTCTCTTTTTCCAAATATTCGTCATTTCACATTCGATTTCTTATATGCAAATTCTACACTAGGCATATAAAATAGAATGAAAGTCTTTTATGAAGAGAACGTTGACATCTAAATTGTGCTTTACTAGAATTATAACAAGCGCAGAAAAACCCTAAAGATTTTGTTAGCTGTGCTTGTGATTTTGCATTTTTAGATGATGAAAAGAGCAGGGAATTGAACGTTCCGGCTGTGATGATAGAAAAAAGTTACTGATGAAATCTTTCTCCATTTTTTCTTCAATAAATCTGTCGTTGCTAGAGCATAATTCTGAATCTGCATTGGTTGTCTCCGCTGATTATCGATTTCTCCAACAGAACTTCAATGGGCCTTCCTAATGCTCCTTCAAACAATGCTTTTGCCCATCCACGAGAACAGTTGCAGTATGTTCCAGACAGTTTCCCTTTAGGGATTTTGTTCACTTGGGAACAGTAGCATCGAGGATAGATGATGTAGACTTTTTCGCCTTCCCTATGCAAATGCTTGTAGACTTGCCCGAACTTTTCAAGGAATTCGTCAACGCTCTTGGATTTTTCGTAGATGTTTTTGGCTTTCTTGACTAAAATAGACGATTGACATTGTCGCCCACACTGTTCCAATATCAGAGCTTTAGTTTTTTCGTCAACATGTTGACTCAAGCCATCTACTAGACATGCAATCCACTTCTCCCTTCTTCCAACCATGTTAATCACATCAGACAATGCGGCTATATCATTGTGAAAGAATGTGCCAACGAGCATTAGAAGTTTGCGTTTATGAAACTTGTTTTCAACTTCACCGGAAGAGCGAATATATCTAAAAATAAGAGATTACAATACACATCCCTTATAGGTTAAGTGCATGCCGACATCTTTCAAAGCACTAGCTGAACTGTGCGAAAAACTGGAAGCAACTCGCAAACGTCTTCTTATGATCGACATGGTTGCAGACTTTTTGAAGAACTTGGACTCGCAAGAGGTTGAGCCAGCTGTTTCCATGATTCTTGGAAGAGCCTTTCCCAAATGGAGTCAACAAACACTTGAAGTCAGTTGGACAACTTTGAGCGAAATAATAAAACGCATAACTGGGATTGAATGGAAAGTTTTCTCGGAAGCTTTCGGCGAAACTGGCGACGTTGGTTCAGCCATTAAAACAGTTTTCGAAAGGAGCAAAGTTAGGAGACAAGCGACGCTCTTTGAGAGAACTTTGACTGTAGCAGAAGTTAGACGCAGCTTAGAGGCGATAGCCGAAACTACTGGGTTTGGCTCGCGAGAAAAGAAAGATCGCTTAATAGAAGCATTGTTAAGCTTAGCCTCACCCTTAGAAGCCAAATATTTAATTAAAATTTTCGTTGGAGAAATGCGGACTGGTTTTCACGAAGGATTAATGGAACAGGCAGTCGCTGACGCCTTTCAAATCCCATTGGATGCTGTGCAAAAGTCAAGCATGACCCTTGGCGACATAGGCGAGGTAGCTGTTATGGCGAAAACAGAAGGCGAAGAAGGCTTATCAAAAATTAGGTTCAAAATTTTTAGACCTGTTGGACTTATGTTGGCTCAGATGGCAGATCGCATCGCCGAAGTTTTGGATGAGCATGAGGGAAAAACCGCCTTTGAGTACAAGTTAGACGGGGCTAGGGTTCAAATTCATAAGCTGGGCGACGAAGTGAAAATTTTCAGCAGAAGATTGACGGACGTGACTGAGAGTTTGCCGGAAATCGTTGAAACAGCCAGAAAAAACATCGTGGCGAAAGAGGCAATTTTGGAAGGTGAAGTAATAGCAGTTGACGACCGCGGTTATCCTATTCCTTTTCAGCATTTGATGCGCAGATTTCGAAGGGTTCATGCAATAGAGGGCGCGGCTGAGCGGATACCTACTAGGCTGTATCTATTTGACATTTTATATCTCAATGGCGATAGCCTGGTCCCTCTTCCATATGCGCAGCGAAGGCAGATATTGAAAGAAAATGTTGGGAAAATTTCCTTAACAAAACAGTTGGTAACAGATAAGCTTGAAGATGCTGAGCAGTTTCTTAAAGAGGCTATTGATGCTGGACATGAAGGGTTGATGGCAAAAAAGCTTGACAGTCCTTATACGCCGGGAATCCGTGGAAAACGGTGGCTGAAAATTAAACCCGTTCTCGAGCCTTTAGATTTGGTCATTGTCACGGCGGAGTATGGTTATGGTCGGAGGCATGAGTGGCTTTCAGACTATTATTTGGCAGCGCGGGATGCAGAAACTGGAGATTTCTTGCCAGTGGGCAAAACGTTTAAAGGATTAACTGACGCGGAAATCATCGAGATGACTAAACGTCTTAAGGAATTAGCCACAAAAGAGGAGCATAGAAGAGTATTTGTTATACCAACAATAGTTGTTGAAGTAACATACAACGAAGTTCAGAAAAGCCCGAAATACAAGTGCGGCATGGCTCTGCGTTTTGCCAGAATAAACCGCATAAGAGACGACAAAACAGCAGAAGAGGCTGACACCATTCAGAGAGTTAAGGAAATTTATGAAAAACAGTTTTTGAAAAAAGGTAGATATAAGACTGAATGAAGCAATGTTAGAAGTAGGGAATGTTCAGAATGCTTAAAACTGAGAAAGAATCGCTTTACAATGAATTTTACAGCCGCCAAATCATCATGAAAGAGCTCGGCAAGAAGGGGCAAAAGAAACTTGCAGATTCAAAGGTTGCGGTTGTTGGGCTCGGCGGCTTAGGCACCATTTCATCGCTTTATCTGGCTCTTGCTGGAGTGGGCTATTTGCGGTTAATAGACCAAGACACTGTGGAGATTCAAAATTTACATAGGCAAGTGTTGTACAATCCAGACGATTTGCACTATCCAAAGGTTGAGGTTTCAGCGAAAAGATTGAGCAAAACTAATCCCTTGGTGGAGGTTGAGGCTATTCCTGAAAACTTGAACGCGAATAACGTGGAGAAGCTTCTTTCTGGAGTGGACTGCGTTGTCGACGGCTTAGATAACATGCACACTCGTTACTTAGTCAATCGAACATGCGCGAAGCTTGGCGTACCTTATGTTTTTGGAGCAGCTATTGGCGTTGAAGGCAATCTTTCGGTTTTCGCTCCACCAAAAACGCCATGTTTAGAATGCGTTCTTCCAAACATTACGGACGATTACCTGTTAACGTGTGATGTTCGTGGAGTGCTGAGCGTTACTCCAGGCATCATTGGAACAATGCAAGCCATGGAAACAATAAAAGTTTTGACAGGAATCGGCTCTGCTTTGAAGGGCAAGTTTATGATTTGCGATTTCAGCGACATGTATTTCACTACGATAGACATTTTCAAGAGAACAGATTGTCCGGCATGCTTGGGCGCAGCGGCTTTGCCAGAACAGCAGAGCAAGCTTGTTTGGTTGTGTGGGCGAGACACTGTTAACGTTAATCCTGAAAAACCATTGAAAATGAGCTTCAGCGAATTATATGAAACCATTAAACAGCATTTTAGGATTCGCATCAAATCCTCGCTGGCGATAATTTTTGACTATAAGGATTTCGAAATCAGCCTATTCAACGGCGGACGCATGCTAATAAAAAATGTTAAAGATGAAAAATCAGCATTAACAGTTTACAAAGAAATCACCAAGAAGCTTGGAATAGCCTAAAAAATATTTATTACAGTCTACGACGAAGTTTCTTTGGCGAAGTGCTGGGGTGGCCGAACGGTTCAGGCGGCGGCCTGCAGAGCCGCTATATGTGGGTTCAATTCCCATCCCCAGCTCCACAACAGAAATCACTTAGAATTATGCAAGACAGATGTATGGTACGGTTATTTCAGGATCTCTTTTTTCTCCGACAGCGCAATTAGGTGTCCACTGAACCCAGCGAGCCAAGTGAGCGTGGGATAGACGATCATGCGTTCCATTCCTCCAGGACCTATACCCAAGAAGAGATCGCTGACTGGCGTTTCATTGCTTGTGTAGGCTCCACTTGTCAAGAGGCCACCTGCGAAAAGAGCCAACGCTCCAAGTGTGATCAATCCCAGTATCACACTGATTGCAGACAAAGGCATCTTTAATACTTTAAACGAGGCTATGGCTGACAACCCGCTGAATAGAAAAGCTATTGAAGATACGGCACTGTGAGTTATGGTAAATGTTTTCGTGATGATGCCGGCACCCATGGTTCCAATTGCCATTAAGACGAGTAGTATGGTTAAAGTTCTAAAATTAATGGTGCGTGGCAGAAAGTATGTTCCGATGATTGATAGAAGCCCCAGAAGGAAGACGGAAGAGTTGAAGATCATTGAGGAAGGTCCGATGCCAAGATCGCTTATGTAATTGTCCGCTATGCTGTAGCCTGGATACAACGCTTCCGCAGCGATAAGACCTAAGACGAACTGGGTACTTGCGATGAAAAATAGGGCTCCTGCCGTTTTTGTGCTTGGATGTATCATATATTGTTGTGTTAGTTCTTGGACAGATAAAACTTGTGCAAACGTTGTTCACCATAGACAAAAAAAGAGAATTTCGCGGATATATCTACGTAGTATGGGGTCAACTCCCATCCCCCGCTCTTTGGCAGAAGTTTCATATCCCTCGCTTCTGCTAATGACTAATGTCGTGATGCTTTATGTCAAAAATTCTTGTTCTCTACTATAGTCGGACTGGAAACACGGAGAAGATGGCTAAAGCTGTGGAAGAAGGCGCCAAAACAATTCAAAGCGTTGAAGTTGAATTGGAATATCATGTGCTACCTGAGATGTTGAGCAACTTTGACGCCATAGCTATTGGCGTTCCAACGTATCATCATGACATGACTATTGACATCAAAAACCTATTTGAAGAAGCCGCAATCAAAAACATTAATTTGAGAGACAAAATAGGTGCAGCCTTTGGGTCGTATGGATGGAGTGGTGAAGCACCTCGATTGACTTTGGAGATTATGAAGAACAAGTTTGAAATGCAACCTATTGAGCCGCCGCTTCTAATCAAATACACGCCAGACCAGATTGGTTTAGAAAAATGCAGAGAACTGGGAAGACGGATTGCCGAAAGACTTATGCATAAAGCCTAGCATGTTCCTATTGAAGAAAGAGGGTTAACATTTGAAATCAAAAGATGACTTAATAAAATTCATGAAAGCCCAAATTCTAGTCGAAAATGAGATTGTAGACTCGTTAAACAATGCCCTAATTGGCATGAAGAATCCTCCTGTCAAGGGCGTTTTGAAAGGTATATCTTTAGATTCGGTTAAGCATGCGGAAATGTACGCTGCAGCCGCTGAACTGTTGACAACTGTTTCTCAGGCTCTTACGCAAGAGCATTTAGACATGCAAAAAGCTGTTGTAGAAAAGCACATTCGCATGGAAGCGGAATTAATCATGAAAATCAGCAAGATACTGCCAACAGTTGAGAATGATAAAGTTAAGCTTCTCTTAAATGCTATTTTGGCGGATGAGAAAAGACATCACGAACTGCTAAAAATGGTGTTGGAAATTCTTGTACGTGGAGAAACCATAACAGAAGAAGACTGGTGGGAACTTCTTTGGAAGAATGTCCCATTTCACGGAGCTCCTGGAGGATAAACACGCCATTAACCAACATGAATAAGGCAACCGTTCATTTTTTTACTATATGCTTACACCTTCTGTTGGACATGAAATTCTGCAGTTCAGAAACACAGGTCAGTCTCTTTCAATGAAATTTAGACTGAATCGCAAAACCGAAATATGAAAGAACAAAGAAAACAAAAATAGGCAAGGGAGAACATCAATGCAGCACAGCCACCATAGTCATGCACAGCACATGCAACAATTCAAAAACAGATTTTTTGTTTCACTCACACTCACAATTCCCATCCTATTACTTTCTGAAATGATTCAAACATGGCTTAACCTCACATGGATACAGATACCCTTTCAAAAAGAAGTCTTGTTTCTCTTATCTCTCGTTACTTATCTTTATGGTGGATGGCCTTTTCTCAAAGGCTTAGTTCAAGAAATAAGAGCGCACCAGCCTGGAATGATGACGCTTGTTGGCACTGCTATATCTGTAGCCTTTTTCTATTCAGCTGCAACCGTTTTCGTCATCGCTGGAAGAGATTTTTTCTGGGAACTTGCTACACTAATAGACGTGATGCTTCTTGGGCATTGGATAGAAGCAAAAAGTGTCTTAGGTGCTTCTATGGCGCTGGAAGAACTTGTCAAAGTCATGCCTACAACGGCTCATCTCATGGAGAACGGCAAAATAGTAGACGTTTCAGTTTCACAATTAAAGAAAGAAAACATAGTTTTTATTCGTCCAGGCGAAAAAATTCCCTCCGATGGCATCGTCGTTGAAGGTGAATCTTTTGTCAACGAAGCATTGTTAACAGGCGAATCAAAACCAGTTCACAAAGAAGCAAATTTTAAGGTTATAGGCGGAGCAATAAACGGCGAAGGCGTTCTGAAAGTAAGGATAGAAAAAACTGGGGAGGCGACCTATTTATCTCAAGTAATCAAGCTTGTAAGACAAGCGCAAGAAAGTAAATCAAAAACTCAAGATTTGGCTAATAGAGCGGCGGCTCTTCTCTTTTATGTGGCTTTTGCTGTGGGAATAATAACCTACAGTGTATGGTTCCTTCTCGGTAATCCAGATTTTGCCCTTGAGCGATCTGTAACGGTTCTTGTTATTGCTTGTCCTCACGCTCTTGGCTTGGCTATACCTTTGGTTGTTGCGCTTTCTACGTCTATAACTGCGAAGAGTGGAATCCTCATTAGAGATAGAAGAGCGTTTGAAATGGTAAAAGATGTTGACACTGTTGTTTTTGACAAGACTGGCACGTTAACATTCGGCAAATTCGGCGTAAGCGACCTAGTTTCCTTCATTTCAGAAGACGAACTTCTAAGATTAACTGCAAGTGTTGAACTCAATTCAGAACACATAATCGCAAAAGCCATCGTAGACTATGCAAAAGAAAGAGAGTTGTTGGAATTCTCTCAAGCCAAAGAGTTTAAGGCAATACCTGGCAAAGGCGCCTATGGAAAAATTGGAAAAAAAGAAGTTTATGTGGGAAGCCCAAATCTTCTGAACGAGATGAAAATAGAGGCAAACAATGCGAAAATAAAAGAGCTGCAGGAACAGGGCAAGACAGTTGTCTTCACAATAGCAGATGGAAAACTTGCAGGCGCCTTTGCTCTTTCTGATAAAATAAGAACAGAATCGCATGAAGCGGTAGACAAGCTGAAACAAAATGGGATAACTGTTTACATGCTCACAGGAGACTCTGAGGAAGTAGCCAGATGGGTAGCCAAAGAACTTGCCATAGACGATTATTTCGCACAGGTTTTGCCAGACAAAAAAGCAGAGAAAATCAAGATTCTGAAGGAAAAAGGCTATAGAGTTGCCATGATCGGTGACGGCATCAACGACGCACCAGCCCTAGTCACAGCGGATGTAGGCATAGCCATAGGTGCTGGAACCGACGTAGCCATCGAAAGCGCAGACATAATCCTCGTAAGAAACGACCCGCGAGACGTTCCTAGAGCTATTGACCTTTCACAGAAGACTTATTCAAAGATGGTTCAGAATCTCTGGTGGGCATCCGGCTATAATATAGTCGCTATACCGTTAGCCGCTGGAATCCTATACAACATAGGCATAATACTAAGTCCAGCAATAGGCGCAATAGTCATGTCTCTAAGCACAGTCATAGTCGCTCTTAACAGTCAAACCTTGAGAAGATATGAACCAAAAACGGCAGAATTTAAAGAGAAACACGTAACGACAGACCCTGTTTGCGGAATGAAACTGGAACCAGAAACCGCTTATAGCAAACTAGAGCTTGAAGGCTACGTCCTCTACTTTTGTTCACAACGTTGCGAAGAAGAATTCAAGAAAAATCCAAAGAAATACATGGCGAAACTTGGAAAAAAAGAACAAAAAGAACATGAACATCACCATTAATGGACATTCAACATAGGACTAGGAGAAAAACTTCTAACTATAAATTTAGGAATTAGTTAGAGCTAGGAATAACAAGGTTTAATAGTTTCAAAAAGTTAGTCCCAAAATGGTCAGCAAATTGGTCAAAATAGTGATAGACTACACTAAGTGTGTTGGAGATGCTGATAAAATCTGCGTGGAAATCTGTCCAGTTTCAGTTTTTCTGGATAGCAAGTCGGAAAAACCAAAAATTGTGAATGAAAAACATTGTATCCAGTGCAGAACATGCGAGGTTAACTGTCCAAGTCAAGCCATCAAAATTCTAACTTAACTTCCTAAAATCCTCAGCAATTCACCTTTACCATTTCTTATTTCCACTTTCAGTTTTTCATTTGCTTGTCTTGTGGCGCATTTTATGCATGGGTCGTAGGCTCTTATCACCATCTCTATTCTGTTCAAAAGTCCAGGTTTAATGTCGCCTTCCTGTATGAATTCTGCTGCCGCGTCTTTGACGTTAAGATTTATTGCAGCATTGTTCACTTGAGTGGGAATTACCAACTTCATATTGCGTAAGCGCCCATTTCTATTTATGGTGTACTCGTGGGCAAGAGTGCCTCTAGGCGCTTCTACAACACCAATTCCTCTGCCGCTTTTAGGACTAACCTTGACTCTTGTGTCAGTTCGTGTTATGCTCGGTTCTTCTAACAGCTCCTTGGCTCTTTCGCACGCGTACATCAGGTCTATGAGGCGGGCGTAATCAAAAAGCAAAGTAGCAAACGCGGGACTTCCAAATTTTCGCTTAAACTCTTCTAATTCTTTGTTAGCAATCTCTGTAGCTACCCTTTTGCTCACGTTCATCCTAGCTGTCGGGCCGACCTGCACTATTCCCTTCGGCAATCCCAATGCTTTCAAATAGGCAAACTTGGCATATGTCCATTCATAGCTTTTTTCTTCAATATGCTCCATATAATCTTGTGCATCAAATTCGGACAACGCCTCGCATCCAGGGCCTATAATGCGAATTTTTCCGTCATAAAACTCCATGGCATCGTTCCTTATTAAAGCCATGTAGCAGGTTTTGTAGTCGCCTGCCTTACGGAAATCTGGCCAATTCTTTTCGAAAAGTTCCTTTCCAAGTGTGAGGGCTTCTTTTGTTATTTTGCAGGCGTTTTCGGCTGATTTGAGCAGTTCTTCACGTTCTTTTTCCTTGAGAGGATTTATCAAACCGCCAGGTATTACAGAGACAATGTGTACTTCACGTTTTCCAATAACGTCCAATATTTTGGTGCCGAAGCTTCTCAATTCGATGGCTTTCTTACCTATTTCTGGCTTTTCTTGTGTGATTTGGAAGATGTTTCTTTTTGAAGGATTTTCTTCAGGTGAGAACCAGAAATCTGGCAATGTGAGAAAGAAAAAGACAAGAGACTGGTTAATAATCATCTGTCCCATCAGTAGAAGTTCACGAAGCTTTTTCGCAGTTTCAGTTATCTCTGTTTCAAATACGCGTTCTATAGTTTTAACAGAAACTAAAACGTGGGCTGTTGAACAGACGCCGCAGATTCTTGAAATTATGAATGGCAGTCTCTCTGCATCCATTCCTCTGAGAAAATAATCAAAGCCACGAATTTCTGTGGCATAGAAATAAGCGTCTGAAACATTTCCCGCCTCGTCAAGTATTATCGTTACTTTTCCATGACCCTCAATCCTCGTAGTCGGCGAGATTGTTATCTCTCTTTTGTTGTTCAAATTACTCTCTCCCTTGCTTTTGAACGTTCGAACTTTGAAAAAATGAAGGTGTGAAAAATAAACGGGTTGCGATATAACTCTTCTTTAATCTTTTCTTCGGGAATGCCTGTTCGTCTGGATATGACAGTGATTAGAAAAGAGTACATGTCTCTTGACCTGTACATCAACGAGTCTGGCGGACCTCTGCATCCGAAACATGTGAACCCTGCCCGCGGACATGGTGCGCCGCATCCTTCACGCGTCATTGAGCCTAGACATATGAAGCCTTGGCTTACAAGACACAGTACTGGGTCAGCTTCTTTCTCGTACGTGCCGTATAAGCGGTCAAGTTTTGCAGCGATTATTTTTCTGTGGCATTCTGTGCAAACCACGCTTTGATGACGAACTGGTGATTTTCCACTTACTATGCTTTTCAACGTGTGGACAATTAGGAAAGGCATGGGTGGACATCCAGGAATATAGTAGTCCACATCTACAAAGTTGCATATGGGATACATTAGGTCCTCTAATTCTGGAAGTTTACTCGTATCAAGAATGAAGTATTCTTTTTCCAACAGCTTCTTGAGAGATGCAATGTTACCTAGGCTTGTTACTCCTCCATGGGTTGCGCAAATTCCTAAGGCAACGAGAGTTTTGGATTTAGCCCGAACTTCTCGAATCAGTTTCTCATCTGCCTCTGTTCTGACGCCGCCTTCCACTATTGCCAAGTCGACTTCGGGAACTTCTTTCAAATCCATGAAGGTGGGCGAATAAACTATTTCGAAGTCTCCGAAAAGAATCTCCAACAGAGCATCGCCGGCATTTAGAAGCGAAGACACGCATCCAGCGCAACAAGTTAAAGAAACAACGCTAACTTTCAAACGTTATTCCCCTTTAAGTATTCAAGATACGCTTAAGAAAATATATTCTTAACCTTCGTCTCATCGAATCTGCAAAAGATAGAAAAAATTGGCTCAGTTGTTGTTGATGGTTTGAGCGACTATTGTGAATACTTCCAAAGCTAAGTCATGTAGTTCCTTCAACATGGTTGCCAATTGGATTCCTTTTGTGGTTAGCATGTAGACTTTGGGTTTTTTTCTTGTGAATACAAGTTTTTTTCCCTTTAATCTTCGCAGATACTTATACGTCCTTCGTAGCGAAATTTTTGTTTTTTCACATAGTTTACGCGCTGATATGCCGCCTTCTGGAATGTTTTGATAGATTCTCTCTTCAGTTGGTGAAAACTCTGCTTTGTGTAAATCTCGCTTTGTTCGGAAAAAGAAAATGTAATCGTTTTCCTTAGTTGTTTGAACAAGGTTCGCTTTTTGAAGGCGATTCAAAGTTCGCGCGATGCTTTTTGTGGGAACTACGCCTTCGAAATCCTCGTAGGTTCTTGATTTGGTCAACATCATATCCAGAACAATTTCTTCATAACATTCAGAATGTGCGGGCAGAATATCGTCGATATCATGGTGGTTCTTTGTTATTTCTTTGAGTTGACAGCCGAAAAGAGTTGAAGAATAAAGGTTCTCGTTTTCTTTGGCTAATCCAACATTGATCAGCGGCATAAGATATTCTTTAGCTATGGTTTGTTGACTGTGATAATATCCTGAAATTTTTAGTTCTTTTTGAAGCCTTGGTACTGATTGTTTACTTTTTGAGATTAGGTCCAATATTTGTAGTCGTCTCTTGTTCTTTAACGTGTTTAGAAGGTTTATCATGAAGTTTGGGTTTTTCATTTTTTCGTATAGAGTTCTTAGCTCGTTTTTTTGTTCCCAAATTTTGCAGCTGGCTATGCAGGTGAGGGGGGTTAAAGGGCGACAGTTTTTACAGTTTTGTTCCCCTTGGTTTATGATGTTTGTTAAGCTTGTTAGTTCGTCTGTCCCTTGGAGGGCTGTTTGGGCGCTTTCTCTCTTCATGTTGGAGTTCTTCCGACGTTGTCATGACGGTTCCGGGGAGAAAGGAGAGGGTGTTAGAAGTAAGTCTGTTCGACTCTCCGTCATGACATACGTCATAATTATATGACATACGTCATGTTTATATACTTTTCCCACATGAATAAACTAACGTGATGCTCACGTGATAATTCCCTGCGAAGTAGCAGTAAAATCCGTCGTCCCCGCTGTAAAAGCCTTGATGGCGAAACAACTTGTGGAAAAACACGGCTTGAAACAGGATGAAGTTGCTGAACTTTTAGGAATCTCCCAATCCGCAGTCAGCAAATACACCCGAAAAGTCAGAGGCTACGTGATAAAAATCGACGAAGTACAAGAATTAGAACCATCAATCCAAAAGATGATAAATCTAGTCGTCAACGGCTCCCCCGAAAGAACAGAATTCTTAAAAGCTTTTTGTCAAACATGCATGGTAATACGAAAAACAAACCTTATGTGCCAATTCTGTCAACAAGCAGACCCAAACATAAAAACAGAAAAATGCAACTTTTGTAAATCAATAAACTTTTCCGAAAAACGGATCTAATTACAGTTCAGCTCGTTTCTGTCTATCTTTTCATTCTTCGTCATTTGCCAAATAATTCAGGTTTAGAGTCTTCATCTTGAATCCCGGACCGAGGCTGACGAGAAACGTTTCAAATGTGGATACTATGTGACCCCATTCTAACGCGTATTTTCGCATAAAATTTGTGTACTTGATGAAGTCTTTGTGGATAGATATCATGATGACGTCTTTTCCTCCGAGTCCTTCACCATCTGAAGCGAAAATTACGTTTGGATATTTGTTTACCCATTCTGTGGCTTGCTTTGCGATTTTTGTAGAGTCTTCTGGCGTAGGATAAGACTTTAACTTGCTAAATGTGAACGCCATAATTTGATAACCTAGTTTTGTGAAGTCTGGAATAATTGTGTAGGTTTTTATGTAACCTTCCTTCTCTAATTTCGTTCTTAATCTTGTAACTGTTGGTTGGGAAAATCCCAGAAGTCTTGCGAGTTCTCTGTCACTTTTTCTAGAGTTCTTCAGTAGCTGTTTAATCAGCATGATTGGTTTTTGGTTTTTCATAGGCTAAATGTTCTAGCGATATCTTTTAAAAGCTTTTGGACCATATCCGGAATAATAAAACTGGCGATTTTTCTTTTTGAACGATATTTCTCTCAGTTTAGACTAAAATAGCAATTATATGAGAAAAACTGGATAATAGAAACGTATTAATAAGTGCACTTCGAATCGTCTCAAAATTGAGAATTGTTCAGGATGGTGGAAGCTTGTCCTCATTTGACGAAAAAAAAGTGCTTGATATTTTAGAAGAAGTAAGCAAAAGTGTTGTCAACATAAGTACGATTAAGATTGTTCATCACATGTTTTATCAAGCAGTTCCTGTGAAAGGTATGGGTTCTGGAACGATAATCGATACGAAAGGCTACATTTTAACCAATAATCATGTAGTTGGGGGCGCTGAGAAGATAGGTGTAACTTTGTGGAATGGCGAAATCATAGAGGGACGCCTCGTAGGTTCATGCGCGGTTCATGACGCAGCCGTGGTGAAAGTCGATAGGAAAGATTTAACAGCCGCAGAACTTGGAGATTCCGAGAAGTTGAGAGTTGGTCAAAGAGTCTACGCTATTGGAAATCCCTTCGGATTATCCGGCGGTCCCACCGTAACTTCAGGCGTTATAAGTGCGATAAACCGAACAATAGAGTCGGAAAGAGGCCTCATAGAGAATCTAGTTCAGACAGACGCTTCGATAAATCCGGGTAACAGTGGTGGCCCACTTGTGGATTTGGAGGGAAAAGTTGTTGCGATTAACACTGCCATCATTCCGTATGCTCAGGGCATCGGATTTGCAATTCCCATAAATTCAGCAAAAAAATGTACAGGCGAAATGATTAGAACTGGGGTCTTCGAAAGACCTTGGCTTGGCATAGTTGGCTTAAGCATTACCGAAGAAATAGCCAGCTACTATGATTTACCTGTTAACAGCGGGGTCTTAGTAACAAAAGTTGCAGACGACAGTCCTGCTGCACGAACAGGAATCCTTGCAGGCGACATAATTCTAAGAATGGACAGCGGAGCAATCAACAGCATAGAAGACTTGCTCAGCGAAATTCACAACAGAAAAATCGGCGACAAAGTACGAATCGCCATATATCGCAGAGGAAGAGAATACACCTTCGAAGTTATACTGAGCAAAATGCCTTAACTAACCATGCTCACTTTTCCTGAAATTTCAGGTCTGGATTTTCACCCTTTGCTTTTTCTTCCAGCAATGCTTTGGTGCCAATCTTTTTTCTGTAGACAAGCTGTCCAGCCCGATAGAAGACACGCCATCTTCCTTCGCTGGGATCATAAGTTGAAAGATAATAGGCACATGGAAATTCGCTGCATAAACCACAGTGTTCAACGCCTTTTTCTCTTACACAAGAGTAAAAGTGGCAGTCACCCCAAAACGGCTTTCCTTTCACGTAACCACAGCCCAGACATTTGTTTTTGTAAAATCTGCATTCAGCACAGTATAAGCCACAAGGAGATATTAGATTCGCATCATTTGTCATTTTGAAACAGCCTCGTATGGCATAAGACTTTTAACAAAAACATATAAGCATAGCTGAAAGACAGCTTCAAACTCTGTTGAGCGTGTCCAGCATTATGGCAGGCAAAGAGGAGATCAAGGAAAAACCTAACCTTTCAGTATTAGCCATGATTTCTTTCATTTCCTCTTTCGCCGTCGCTAGGGTATTCTCCAGCCTCTATCCCAAAACGATTTTGGAAGTTAGCGGTCTTCACATTCACCATTTCTGGTATGGCATAGCATTGCTTGCCGTGGGTGGCTGGCTAGGAATAAGTTGTGAAAACGAAAAAATAGACCGTCTAGCCGCCATACTTTTTGGTGCAGGAGGCGGGCTGATAGGCGACCAAGTTGGGCTTTTGCTTACTCTTAATGCGCATGCATATTGGGCAGATGTTACATACACGTTTGTAATTGTGTTTGTAACACTTGGTTCGATGCTGATTTTGTTGAACAGATACCGCAAGGTCATACGCACAGAATTCGCTCAGTTTTTACTCAATAATGCAAGCCTCTATTTTGGGGTCTTTATGGCTGTTGTCTCAATAGCCTTCATTCTGGAAACTGACAACATAATTATCATCGCAATATCAGGTGTGCTAACAACGGTAGCTTGTATAATTATCCTTGCTTACTTTATCCAACGCATCCGCATAAAACGTTGATTCGCCAAGGTGCAACTTCTACTTAGAGCAAGGATTTGATGAAACCGCCGTCTACTTGCATAACAGTTCCCGTTATGTAGCTGGCTTTTTCAGAAGCCAAGAAAACAACGAGATTGGCAATTTCTTCTGGTTCAGCCAATCGATTAAGAGGTATGCTGTTTGCCCATTCAGCTATTGCTGCTTCGTAAGTTTTTCCCGTTTTAGCGGCTATTGATTTGGCCAGTTCTTCAACTCTTCTGGTGAGAGTCCATCCGGGGCAGACAGCGTTGACTAGTATGCCGTATTCTGCCAACTCGTTTGACATGGTTTTAGTTAGACCCAGCACTGCTGCTCTGATAGAATTAGATAAAATCAGTCTCTCTGCAGGTTGTTTTACAGCGAAAGAGGTCATGTTGATGATTCGGCCCCACTTACGTTCTTTCATGAAAGGTATGACTTCTCTGCAGCAGTTAATGACGCTCATCAACAACAAATCCACGGTTCTGCGCCAATCTTCTTCTGATGTTTCTACAAAAAGAGCTGTCGGTGGGCCTCCGGTGTTATTGACTAATATATCCACTCCACCAAATCTTTCTACAGTAGTTTTTACTAACGACTTAACATCTTTCTCATTCGTCAGGTCGGTGCGCACAGGCAAAACTTCTGAACCAGTTAAAGATTCAATTTCCTTTGCCGCTTTTTTTAACACGTCCTCATTTCTTGCACATATAGTAACCTTGACATGTTCTATAGCCAAACCAAATGCAATGGCTTTTCCTATTCCCTGACTTGAACCAGTCACTATGGCAACGCGCTTAGCAATTCCTAAGTCCACATTCTCACCATCAACAGTAATTCGCGACTATTGTTTTTAAGCTGTGATTAGACTTATAGATTTAGTGAAAAATTGGTTTCAGATTTTTCTGCGCATAAGCAAGTGGTAGCGAAACGTGATTTTATTCTGCTTTCAATCTTCTAGTCCAGTCAACGAGGCTCTCCAGCAATTTCTCTATCTTTTTCTTTGTATCTGCATCTGTCAAATTGCCGTTTTCGTCGAATTTATCGTCTGCGTATGGCACCATAACTTCTGGCCAGTTTAACGTATGTATGTCAAGAGTCACAAAAGCCTGGCGAAGATGATATTGCGCTCTTGCTCCTCCAAGCATCCCAATAGAAGCGCTCATTACAGCAACTGGTTTATCTTCAAACGCATTATCGCCATAAGGTCGTGAAGCCCAATCAATCGCGTTCTTAAGAACGCCTGGCATTGAGTAATTGTATTCTGGTGTCGCAATTAGTAGCGCATCTGCTGCCCTAATCTTTGCCTTAAATTCCTTGACTTTTTCGGGCGGTTGTTTCTCATAATCTTGGTTAAAAGGCGGAATTCCTTCAATGTCGAAAATCTCTAGTTTCACTCCGTCTGGCACTAGAGTTGCAGCTGCACGCAATAATCCTTTGTTGTACGAACCCCTGCGTAGACTTCCAGCAAAACCGAGAATTTTTGTAGACTTAGACTTGTTCATAATTTTTCCTTATTCTATCTTAGCAATTTACGAGTTTCCATATCTAACAGAGTCTGTAGCTTCAATTCTGAACTAAGTGATATGTTTGCCCTATTACCATACGCCACCAATCTTTGTGTTACAGTAGGGGCATTTTGAGTCTTTGACGCTGTTTTGTGTAACCTCATAGCCGTATCTTTCAATCAACAGCCGGCCACAATTGGGACAAAACGTATTCTCTCCATCTCCAGGGACATTACCTTGGTAAATATATTTCAATCCAACTTCTGCGCCGATTTTTTTAGCCTTATCCAGAGTTTCAACAGGTGTCGGCGGCTGATCGTGAAGCTTGTAGGCTGGATAGAATCGTGATACATGCCACGGAATATTCTCATCGAGACTTTTGATGAATTCAGCGATTTTTCTGAAATTTTCTTCTGAATCATTCAGCGAAGGAATCACAAGCGTTGTTATTTCAATCCAAATGCCTAATTCTTTATGCAAGCGTATAGCGTTTAAAATTGGTTCCAGCCGAGCTCCGCATATCTTTCTATAAAATTCGTCACTGAAACTTTTCAGGTCTATGTTGTTCGCGTCTAGAAAAGGAGCTATAACTCTTAAGGCTTCTTCTGTAATGTAGCCGTTGGAAACAAACACGTTCTTGATGTCTTCTTTCTTGGCTAATTTAGCTGTGTCGTATGCATATTCAAAGAATATTGTTGGTTCCGTATAGGTGTAAGCGATGCTTTTGCATTTGTAGTGTTTAGCTATTTTGACTACTTCTTCTGGAGCCACTTCGTCTCCATAAATGGATCTTTTTGGTTTTGGCATCTGCGAAATGTCATAGTTTTGACAGTTAAGGCAGCTGAAATTGCAGCCTACGGTGGCTATGGAGTACGCAGATGAGCTTGGAAGAAAGTGGAAAAGAGGTTTTTTCTCTATTGGATCTAGGGCGCTGGCTATTAATTTACCATAAACAAGTGAGTAAAGTGTTCCATCGATGTTTTCGCGGACACTGCAGATTCCTCTCTTGCCTTCGCTGATCCTGCAGTGATGACTGCATAGGTAGCAGTGGACCATGTTTTCTTTCAGTTTTTCGTAAAACATGGCTTCTTTAATTGCGGTTTCCTCCAATCTAAATATTGTGTGCGGATGGAATTATAAGTGCTTATCAAATTAACGTCAATGGCTGTTCCATTTAACAGTGAACAACTCTATGGAAATCCATTCATTTCTTCATTCTTTGTTTAAATTTATCTAAAGCGGTACAGTTTTATACTTCTCTCTTTTTAAAGGGTGATTCGATGGACTGAAGGGCAGCGTTTACATGTCTGTGTCTCCTAGTGTGCGTGAAGTTCTGGCAAGAAGAATCGCTGGCGAGATTATCCTCTCAAACAAGCCAGGAGCAACAATGCGTAAATGGCGTGAGCTTTTTGCTGTTTCGCAAACAAGCCTTTCAGATAAGATGGTGGTTTCATCATCCGTTATAAGCGATTATGAGAGTGGGAGAAGGCAAAGTCCAGGAACGAAGTTTGTGCGTAGATTCGTGTGGGCTTTGTTGAAAATTGACGAAGAACGTGGAAGCCGCTTCATACGTGAGTTCGCTAAATTGACAAGTTCGCCGAGCACGGCTGTTTTGGATCTTCGTGAGTTTCCGATTCCCGTTCGTGTGGAATACTTGTGCAAAGCTATTAGGGGCGAGATTGTGGCGTGTTCTAGTGCTTATGTTAAGGAGATTAACGGGTATACGGTTGTTGATGGGAAGAAGGCTGTTGAAACGCTTTCTGGGTTGGAGTATTCTCAGCTTTTTGGGGCTACGACTGAGCGGGCGTTGGTTTTCACTAACATAGGCAATGAGAATTCGCCTATGATGATTGTGCGCATAAACAGCCTGAAACCGCGTGTGGTGGTTTTTCACGGCGTCAAGCCGGATGAGCATTCGATGCGGTTAGCGGAGTATGACCGTATTCCTCTCATATATTCGAGCATACCCAGCGTAGAGCAACTGGTAAAATCGTTGAGGAAGCTTTATCGCATTGCGTTGCGGAGAAAACTTGGCAGACCGATTCGTCCGCCTCCTAAAATAAGTGCTTAACGTTTGGCATTTCCTCTTTTTATTAACTCTTCTTTTAAAAGCTGAAAATCTTTTGTTATTTGTTCCTTGTATTTTGCGCTATACAGAGCTGCAGCTGGGTGAAATGTTGGGAACACTGTTATCTTTATGCCTAACAAAGATGCTTCGCAGAATTTTCCACGTGCCTGCGTTATACCACTAAATGGTAGATTAGCCTGTGAAAAAATGTATGCTGTTGACTGATTTCCAAGCGTGACAATGAACTTTGGTTTAATCAGCTTAATCTGTCTGTTCAGATAGGGCGTACAAGTTTCAATTTCGTCAGGCAAAGGTTCACGATTCTTTGGAGGGCGACACCTAACAACGTTGGTGATGAAAACATCACTTCTGGAAAAGCCGACTTCAGCAATTAAAACAGTGAGGAACCTTCCTGCTGCACCAACGAATGGTTTTCCTTTCATGTCTTCCCAGTAGCCAGGTGCTTCGCCGATAAACATAATTAAGCTGTCTGGGCTGCCTTCGCCTGGAACAGCGTTCTTACGACTTTTTGAAAGCCTACATTTAGGACAAACTATGACTTCAGCTGCGATAGCGTCCAAAAGCTCGTTTTTAGACAAGGCAGCGTTCTCTCCACGCAAATTTCCTTTGTAAGCTCTGCTTATAAGCTCAATGTCGTTAAGCTTTTTTTCCCGAACTGCTTAGTCGAAACAGAAATTCCTTCTCTAATCTAAAGCCGAAGTTCAATCTATTTATAAGGGAGGGGTCTAGTCTCCGCAGACGGCTAAGTCATCCTATTTGTAAAATTATTAGAAAGAATTGGACTTCAGCATCTTTTTTCTCCTCCAGTCAGACATTGCAAGGCTATATGTTTTCTTAGGAGGTGATCCGGCCGCAGGTTCCCCTACGGCCACCTTGTTACGACTTTTCCCCCCTCACGAAACCTGGATTCGACGCAGCCAACAAGACCACGCCTCACCCAAGAGTCGCTCGGGTGGAACGACGGGCGGTGTGTGCAAGGAGCAGGGACGTATTCACCGCGCGCTAGTGACGCGCGATTACTAGGGATTC
>JACAEK010000019.1 GCA_013388895.1 Candidatus Bathyarchaeota archaeon
CAAAACGAAACTACATCCCAGGCGGACTCGGAAAAACCATTGGCTACTTCAGATGGGGCGCAGCCGCATACAACAGCCGCATACAAAACTTCACAGTAACACCAAACTAGCCAAATAACCCCCAGCCCACACAAGAACTTACTCGTCAAAAGAACCAGAAGTTCAACCTATATATAGGGGGCTAGAGTTTCACAGAGAGCAAATGAGAATTACCGATCATTGCGTTTTCAGAGTTTCCAACATGCTTAGAACCGCGTTTATCCATCTCAAGTAAGCATTCAATGCTGCCCGTAAAGCCACCGTATCCTTAGCTTCCACTTTCAAAAACAAAAATTTATCTTCACAGTTCAAATGTGCCTTCGATCTCATCGTAGCAGGCTTCCTAGTTTCTGGTTCTAAAGCCCTGAAAACTGTCTCCAAATGTCTTTCTGAGGAAAACCTTAACCGTATAACAGCCTTCGCCTTCATTATGTCACCTTCCAAGTCAGATGCGATATTCCTATCCTCGGACCGATTTCAGTTAGCCCGGGAATAAGTCTAAATGTGATGGTCATTCGTTTTGAATGATCCACCAGAATCTGCATGGCAGCATCATAATTGCTAGGCACGGGCTCTTCAAGCGAAAGCACTGGAATGTTGAAAAAACTGGCAAGAAAATCTTCAAATTTCTTAACATCGAAGTTTTCCTTCGAAACAGCAGTAATCACAATTGATTCTATTTTTGTTTCCTTTGACACCTGTTGTCCGAAGTCTCTTCGAAATCTCGCTTCCCGCAGATAAGCTGTTGGCAAAGCATTCCTTAAATCATCACCTGCCAACTCGAAGAACTCTATTTTGCCTAAACCTTTCTCCCAACGAGAGATAATAGTAACTCTGTCAACGTCAAACCCTCGCGCTTCCTCCGCTATTCCTTCGAGGCTTAGTTTGCCACGATTTATGCGAATGAGATTTGGAAAAACGCAGGAAAGGTCTCTACACAGCGTTCTCATATTCGCTGTAGGTTTTCTCGAAGTCGTCAACAACACTGACTGTCGTTTACCCAATACGCGAATCACTCAAGAAACTAGGGACAACATTATTCGGCTTCTTCTTCTGCCTTAATTGCCTCTTCTACGGGCGCGCCCTTAGCCACTCGCCTTGCAACTACTCCCAATTTTGTGGTTGGGACATAAGCACCGCCAGTAAATGTGAATCCGCATTTGTCGCATTTCCAAATGCCGACGCTCGTCCGTTTTACACGTGGTAATCCACATTGAGGGCATCTGTGAGGCTTCTTCATCTCTGTCATCACTTTGATGTAGCGTTTTCTAACGGTGGATCCGTACCGAACTCCCAAACCGCGTGTTGGTCCTACTTTTTTGGTTCTTCCCATCAGGCTACCACTTCAATTTCTTGCGTATTTCGGCAGCTTTTTCTCTAGCCATTTTCGCAACTTCTAACACTTCTTTCTCTGTGAAGTATCCACTTCCACCTTTCTGAATTGCGCATATGTTGCCGTCATCATCAATCGCCATTGAAATCCGTGCATCCATTACTTGTTCCTCTTCTAACCATGGGTCAATAACAAGTTTGTCGCTTATCTTCGCAAACGTTACAGTTATAGGATGTTTCTTTACTGGTAGCTGCGTATAGCCCGGCTTGATTTTCACTTCATCATCTTTAATCTCATAGTTAGACATTTTTGTATTGAGCAGAGCAGCCACAGCTGCCAAAGCAGAAGCGTCTATCAAGTTTCCATCATGGTTGAGTACATAAACGTCTACAAAGACAACAAACACTTTCTTTCCCGGTTCAATAACTAGCTTCTCTGTGTCAATGGTTTTTGATTCCCTTATTCCTCTGTCAACGATACGAGCTAGCTCTATAGAGTTTTCGTCTGGCGGTCCGGGCTCAAAGGTTGGCGAAGCAAGAGGCACGAGCTCAGCGTTTACTGTTAGAACGCCTTCGTTTGGCGTGTCGGAAAATGGTTCACCAATCTCGATTTTTATTCCAACCAAAACTTCCGTTTTTCCAAGCAGTATTCTTGCCGAACCTTCTGCGCGTTCTATTATCCCCTGTTCAATTTTCATCTCTCGGTAATCTGTTAAGCCTCTATCATCCAAACGTTTTCCTTTAGCGATTGTCTGTGCAATTTGTTTCTGCTTTACGCGTGTTATTACTGAAGACATTATTCCTCTACCTCCTTAACATCCACATACTTAGTTTTCAGCGCTTCTTTTTGCATAGCATAAATCTTCCGACATCCTTCAAGAGCGAGATTCACGGCATTCTCAAATTCTTCACTTGTCAATGTTCCATCCATTTGCAGCAAAGTTATGGCGTTCTGATTTGGCATTAGCGCTACCGGGACATCTGCAGAACCCTGCTTGTCTTCAGTATCCATCAAATCTAATATTATTGTGTCATCCACTTTTCCCGCAGAGCATGCTGCAACCAAGTCGCGCATTGGTATACCCGCATCTGCCATCGCCACGGATGCCGCTGTTATGCTGGCACATCTTGTACTTCCATCAGCCTGCAAAACTTCGATGAAAATGTCTACGCCTGTTCTTGGATAGTATTCCATGAAAGCTGTCGGCTCCAGCGATTCTTTTATGACTTTTGAAAGCTCTATCTCCCTTCTTGAAGGTGAAGGTGATTTGCGCTCTTGAACAGAAAAAGGCGCCATGTGATAGCGGCATCTTATGACCATTCGGTCTGGAAGCGCCAAATGTTTTGGATGCATTTCTCTCGGGCCGAATGCTGCAGCCAAAATCTTGTTTTTTCCTTGCTCGATGTAGGCTGAACCATCGGCATTTGATAAGATGCCTACTTCGATTTTTATGGGTCTTAATTCGTCTGGTTTTCTACCATCGAGTCTTAATCCTTTTTTATCAATTAGTTTTTCAGCTTTTTGACTCATTTTTTGTTTTTTCCTCCCCTTTTGTTTTTTCTTCTTTTAACATTTGTGTGATGCGGTCTGTCAGACCGCTTGTATGGGATTCTTCCTCAATCTTGCGAATAGCCATCAAAGCTAGCTCTTCATCTTCCGGATTTTTTCCAGTGACCAGTATGACTCCGTTTAGCCCAAGGATTATTTGGCAGCCTGTTTCCTGAGTTATCATAGATACCATTGAGCCTTTTCTACCAATTATCCGAGGGATTTTTGTGGATGTCACGCGTATTATTTGCCCGCGGGTTATTTTTCCTAATCCCGGTTCACTAACAGAAAGCTGTGGGTCATGTGATCTGTCATAAGCCGTTATCTTTGCCACTACCAAATCTCCCATGCTGAGAACTTGAGACAGTTCGTCTTTTTGCGGTTTGAATGGTCTGCTAAGAACTTCTGATGCTCTCAGAAGTGCACTATAAGGTGCGTTGATGTCTATTGTCCATCCGTTGAATCCTACTTCAACCACTGTTCCTATGACGATGTCTCCTATTTTAGGAATATAAAAGGCTCTCAACGCTACGATGTTTATTTTTTTGTTTTCGTATTCCACAATTCCTACACGTGATGCGTAGATTCGGTTGTCCTCTGTGTAGGTATTTTCGCCTGCCAAGTAATCTCCTTCGGCAATCAAATCTCCGGGCGTTACAATCTGCCTTCTCTCAAAAAATGTTGGCACATCTTTCCCATCCTAAACATTCTTGACAAACAAATATTATGAGGCTATTTTTGCTTCGCCTGTTCCTTTTGTCACGTCGCCAAGTTTTTCAAGGAAAGGAGCGTATAAACCTGCTGGCATTTCTAAAACTCCAAACCATGAACCGTCTGCACGCCATTCTTCTCTCTTTATTGTTCCGAAACCTTTGACCGTTCCATAGGCTCTTGCTGCATGCTCTGCTGGAATTCGCACACCAAGGGATATTTGCTCCATTTTCAGAGGCAAAATCGGACGCAACAGTTTGATGATGTCTCGCGCTTGTTCTTCTAACGATTTGAATGGATCTATTGGATAGTGAATTTTTTCCATGGCATTTTCTATTCGCGACGGCGGATGTGGCAAATTCGTTTTGGGGTCGACACATTGTCTCGCTATGAAATCGATTATTTGCTTTCGTTTCTCTTCTGTCATTTTTCTTCTTTGATCAGTTGTCAGTTGCAGTGTTCCTTTTTTCAGTATTATTTCTGCTATTTTCAGGGGGTCTGTGATTCCGAAGGCTTTGCGCAAGTTTTCTTCCGATATTTTTGTGCCTTTATTGGCGTCTGAAAATATGGTTTCAGTGACCAATACTTCAGATATTGCGGCTAGTTTTTCCATGCGATAGTCTAAAGCCTTTTGGGGTTTCACAAGAACTTCGAAGTGTTCATTGTCTTTTATCATGCGCGCGACGGTATATTTATCATTCATCGCTGTTTCACTGCCCACGCCTAGCTTTTCATGTAAGGCTCAATCTTGTCGTCGCTTAACATTTCCATTTTCTTTGTTTCTGAAGGAATCACTGCTATTTTTATTCTAGGTGGCAGTTGTCTTGCTTCTAGGGCTTTTGTTAAGCATTTTGCAGCGAGTTTTATGGCTTCTTCAAGGCTCATTTCTTCGCGGTATTCTTCTTTTAATATGGTGAGCACTGTTTCTCTTCCTGCTCCTTGGGCTGTTGCCTTAAAGCCTCTGTAGGTTCCGCTGGGATGCGTTCCGAATAGGCGGGTTCCTGTTTTATCTACTCCGCAAAATATCAGCGAGACTCCGAATGGTCTTACGCCTGCATGTTGCGTGTAGAGCTGTTTTATGTCGCATATTCTTTTAGTCACAACTTCTGTGTCAATTGATTCGTCATAAGTCAATTTGTTGCTTTGGGCGTATACACGCGCTTGGTCTATGAGCATGCGGGCGTCTGAGCTTAACCCTACTATTGCTACGCCTATGTGGTCATCAACTTTGAAAATCTTCCATGAATATTCTGCCTCTTCGAGAGGCTCAATGTTTTCTTCTGCTCCTAGAACTACTCCCTCAGCGCATCTTATTCCCAAGATTGTTGCCCCACGATTAACTAATTCCATGGCGTACTCTACTTGGAAAAGCCTGCCGTCTGGTGAAAAAACGGTTATGGCACGGTCGTATGCGCCTGGTGCTGCAAACATGGACATTCTTATCTACCTCACAATATTCTAAATCTTTTTGCAGACTTTCATATAACAACTAAACTAAAAACCTTTTCCTATCATTTTTTGATTTTAGTTTAAGTCTATATTTGCGCTTACGGAAGATTCTGCTTCCGTTATTGTTGCCGCCTGTTGCGCATTCAAATCCTATTTTCAGCAGTTTTATTGATTCTTCGACGAATTCTGCAGCAGTCTTAGCTGTTGTTTTGCATCTGTGGGCGGATGCCCCGAATAATATTTACTGAAGTACCCGAAAACTTCCACTGAACTGTCCAAGAGCTGCCCTATTCTGTCAGCCCATTTTTTGATGTCACTGTATTTGTCGATTTCAACCTTACCTAGAAGTCCATTCACCTTCCGCCTGTCGCCTTCCCATCTGACATACAAAAAATCTGTAGTTATCACATCTGTTAAGGGTATGAATTGGCCTTCAACCCATGCCAGCGCAGCTTCTTTCCGATTGAGAAGCGAGTATAAGTCATTGTTAAGCAATTTCTTGTTTCTCACTTCTATTGCAATGCGATGCTTCTGGGGTAAGTTAGTCAGGAAGCTTTCAAGCAAAGAAAACTGGGCTGTTCCAAATCCTGGAGGGAATTGTAGAAGCAAGGGACCCAATTTGTCTTCCAAGCTTGAGACTCTTTTGATAAACACACTTGTTTCTTGCTCGCAATTCTTCAACATTTTCACGTGAGTTATGACGCGGGGGAACTTTAGGGAAAATACAAAATCTGAAGGTGTCTGGTCGTGCCATCTCTTCAATGTTGCTTCTGAAGGAATTCTGTAGAAGGTGTTATCCACTTCAACCGAAGCAAAGTGCTTAGCATACTCTGTCAGATATTGGCTAGCATCTGTTTCTGGTGGATAAAAGTTTCCAGCCCAGAAATTGTAGCTCCACCCCATTGTGCCTATATGGATTTTATCCATACTAATCTCTCACTTTCATTAGAAGCCAATCTTTTTGGCTTGCCTTCTTCAATCTCACTAGAACAAACATCCCGTGAAGCTTTTCCCCACTAAGCAGAAATTCGATCTTGTCATCCTCCCAAACTTTGATTTCGTATGATCCTTTGTCCCAGATTCTCACTGTGCCCGCTCCGTATTGTCCCTTTGGGATTGTTCCTTCAAATTTATGGTATTCCAGAGGATGATCTTCTGTTTGAACAGCGAGTCTTTTGTCGCCTGTCTTTTGAGGGATACCCTTTGGCACAGCCCAACTTTTTAGACCCCCTGCCTCTCTAATCTCAGATCATAGTGAAGCCGCCTTGCACCATGCTCCTGCACCACAAAAACCTTGTTTTTGCTTAGCTTCTCTCTGCTTTTGGGTTCTGGAGTAATAGAAAAGTCTCTTTTCGAAAGATATTCCTCAAGATTGGCAGACTTAATCTGGTCTGTTGTGCATTCTTCTGGTTTCTTGTCAAGTCTCAGTCCTTGAAACCGAGCTATTCTCAGCTTATCATCTCTGGTCACGCTTTGATAAGCCACCTCGCAAACCAGCTTGGGCTCCAGCCAGACAACCTCTCCAGCCACGACAACATTTGCAGGCAGAATTCTTTCTCGGATCTCTAGTTCCTCAAAGATCTTCATCAAAGCGTCAAGATCCTCTTGAGAGAAACCCGTCCCAACTTTGCCCACATAAACAGGTTTTTCCTTCTCATACAACCCTAGAATTAGGGACCCAAAGGTTTCGCTCCGACTGCCTTCACCTTTCGTGTAACCAAAAATCACGCAGTCGCAGGTGGCGAGTTTCCTAATCTTTAGCCAGTTGCGGCTTCTTACACCGGGCTCGTATGGGCTGTCTTTTTTCTTGGCCATTATGCCCTCAACGCCTTTTCTAATAGCGGCTTCATAGTAAGCTTCGCCTTCTTTGTCTGCGAACAGCGATATTGAAACATGTGAGCCCTCATTCAAGCTTTTTTCAAGTAGTCGCTTTCTTTGGATTAGAGGTAACTCAAGAAGGGGTTGTCCATCTTTCTCGATTAAGTCGAAAACCACATATGTGGCTGGATTTCTTTGAGCCTCAATTTGGATTTCATGGTCTCGCGTTGCCTTGGCTCTCTCTATAACTGCTTGGAAATCTGCCTTTCCTTCTCTAATGACTACTATTTCACCGTCGAGAACAACGTTTCTGGCAAGGGTTTTCAACTCATCCAATTCTGGAAAGTTGTGCTTTAGCTCCTTATCATTTCTGCTCCTTATGCTTAATTCGTCGTTAACGTAGCTTATTGCTCTGATTCCATCCCACTTAATTTCAAAAATCCAATCTTCCGAACTAAATGGGGCACTAGCAGTCTGAGCAAGCATTGGCCTATAACGGCGCTTCATTTCTTTTTCAACTGTTTCAGAGTTTCCTGGAGGGCTACCATGAGCTCCTTGGCCTCCTCTTTCACTGGCTTCTTGACGACGATTGTTTCACCCTTCAGTTTCGTATCTATCAATTCTTCAACTTTCTCTTTGAACGTGTCTTCATATTCTTTGATGTTAAAATCGCCGGACAGGTCGGAGATGATTTTTTTCGCCATGGTGAGCTGTTCCTTGTCAGGTTCCTTCAACTCCTTGAGTTCTTCGAGCTTGTTCGGATCTGCAACTTCATACGCATAACGCAGGGTAGTCATTAGTAGTGCTCCTCTGTAAACATGTACCAAGACAGGGTACTCCTTCGTTCGCAACGTGATTCTTCCGACTCCTGCCTTGCCCATGCCATACAGCGCGTTCAAAAGTAGGCTATAAGCATCCTCGCTTTTGTCGGGCGTTAGCACGTACGATTTATCCAAGTAGATAGGATCCACGGACAAGAAGTCGACAAACTTGTCGATGCGAATCCTTTGATCAGATTCTGGTCTAGCAGCTTTCAGCTCTTCCTTCTCGAAAATTACGAACTCGTTTTTTGCCACTTCGTATCCTTTCACAATGTCTTCCCAAGGCACTACCTTGTCTTCTTTGATGCAAACACGCTCGTATTTGAGGGGTTGTCCATCCTGTTTATGTAGAAACCTGAAGGAGATGCTTTTATCGAAAATCATAGTGAACAATTTAACTGGTACATTTACCAAGCCTATTGTTATTCTTCCACTCCAAATTGGCCTCTTGGAAATTCGAGGTTCTGAAGATTTAGCCATTTGCTATTTCACTTCCAACTTTTGCCTATTTCCAATTAAATCTTCCCAAGGATTCTTTTCGCTCTTGGGTACTGTGAAAATATTTAGCTCATCAGGTTTTAATCCTTTCTTAATCTTGTGCCACTCCAATGGTGTGGAGACTGTGGCTTTTGGGGTAGCTCTTAAGCTGTATGGACATATCATCGTTTTGCCGTGGGAGTTTTGTAGATAATCCAAGAAGATGATTCCTGGTTCCTTAGTTCCAGAAAACTCGGAAACAACCAAGGGTGTTTCACTTGCAATATGCTTTCCAATCTGATGAACGAATTCTCTCGTTTGTCTGAAACTATACTCAGGGATTATGGGGAGAACCGCGTGTAATCCCTTTTTGCCTGATGTCTTAACGTAGGACGCGAGTCCCAGACTCTCTAGTTTCTCCTTCAACAAAAGGGCAACTTCAACCACATTGTCAAAGCTTGCTGGCGGTTCAGGGTCAATGTCGAAGAATACAAGGTCTGGTTTTTCAAAAGAATCGACTTGTCCTAGTGTCATGTGTACTTCTATTGATGCTAAATTGGCTATCCAAATGAGGGTGTCCAGATCATTGCAGACTACGTAGTTTATTGTTCGATTGGCGGTTTCAGAAAACCTTTTCATAGTCTTAACCCATGGTGGAGTTCCCATCGGAGCATCTTTTTCGTAAAAGCCTTCCTTATCAATTCCATCTGGAAATCTTGTCAAAACCAGCAGTCTTTGAGCTAATAGGTCGAGCATTTTCGGCGCAATCTTGATGTAATATTCGATAATTTGGCCTTTTGTTATTTTCAGCTGAGGATAGAGGATCTTGTCTAGATTTGAGAGTTCCACTTTCGTAAGGTCGCCAGCCATCCTTCTGTTTCACCGAATCCTGGTGCAATACTAGTACCTAAAGAGTGAATTTAAGTCTGAACCACTGGAACTCGTCTGCTGTAAAAAGTCTAGTGATGTATACAATCGGGCAGAGTTTGATTCGTTTTAGATGGCAATAGCACCCGCTATATTGAGAAATATGAATACTATGGCAGGTCTAGACTGCTTCTCGTTTGTCCATGATTCCAAATTCACAGTATGCCACATTTAGCCAAACAGAAAAAATGCGACGCTAAACGGAGGGTATGAGGACAGCAGCGTTCGCGTCAACGTGAATCTCTGCTGATGATTCTCTTAGTTCCCGAATTCGATTCTCGACAATCCTGTAAATGTTCGTTCTAACGCCATCGCTATTAGTAGGAGAAATGCTCCCCAGTTTTTTAGCAAGTTTGGAATCGCCAAGAATTTTCTCAACCCAATTTTGAAAGTCTCTCCTCTGAAGATGGAAAATTAGACTTTCTGCCTTGGCAGATTTCACTCTATCAAGAAAATCAGAGAGATTTTTGGCAACTTCACCTGTTGGTTTTCCGACGGCTTCGTAGAAATAGAAAGCATCTTTGTCTCCTACTGTTCTTAGAATCCTTAAAGATTCTGTATCAACCTTCACATTTTGCCTTTTTCTATGCTCTGTTTTCCTCTCATTTTTAAGAGTCATACTTTTTTTCATTCCGATTTCACCGTTAAGAGCAAACCATAACCTTCGTCGTGAGACTTAATAAACGTTCCTAGTGAAGTGTAGAACTCTTAGACAGCCTATTAAGCTTGCCAAAAGGCAGAAAAAAGAAGCTTTAAAGACATACGAAATATTAGATTGGTAGTCAAATCCCAAGGTTTGGATGTTAATGCAATTAGAAAGCACAAGCTCCAAAGAGTTCTCGAAAGAAGCTGTTAGGCACTTTCTCGTTTTCAAGCAGGGGTTTCTTCAGAAAAAAGGCAAAAATGGAGCATACGACGCACTAAGACAGCTTGAGTGCATCCAAATTGACCCAATAAGCGTCGTTCATCCCAATCATCACTTAGTTCTTCATAACAGGGTCGTCGATTACAAGCCATCCCACTTGGAAGAGTTGCTCTACAAAGACAGGGTCGCCTTCGAGTATTGGTGTAATGAAAAATCTATAATTCCAATCGAAGATTTTCCGAAATTCCGCTACAGAATGAAAAATCCGTCACAGTTTCACTCGCCATTTTACGAACGCATAAAAGCCCAAAGCAAAGAACTGCACAAAGAAATCAAGTATGTCCTTTCGGAAATCAAAAAACATGGACCGTTGTCTTCGGGAGAATTTGAGCAAAAAAGAAAAATCGAAGGAAAATTGGCGACAAAAGTTCTGAATCTCTTGTGGGATTGCGGCGACTTGGTGATTCACCACGTAGAAGGAAATCGCCGATACTTTGATCTTACAGAGCGAGTGCTTCCGTCAAACATGAACGAAGAAGTGGCAAGTCGTGAAGAATATGAACAGTTTATAATCCATAAATACATGAAAGCCTACGGACTTGTGGACATACGAGATTGGCGCTTCAGTTGGCTACCGCTGAAAATCCCTCAAAGAAAAGCCATGATAAAAAGAATGATAGAAGCAGACAAACTATGCCCGATTAAAATAGAAGACATCAAACATACATACTATGTTCTAAAGGAGAATCTGTCCCTTCTTGAAAATTCTGACACAGCAATAAACGAAAGCATTCTCTTCATTGCACCATTGGATAATCTTTTATGGAATCGAAAAATGATCTCTGATCTCTTCGACTTTGATTATGCTTGGGAAGTCTACAAAGTTCCTGAAAAAAGAATTTACGGTTACTACGTTATGCCAATCTTATACGGCACAAATTTCATTGGAAGAATTGATCCAAAACTTGACAGACAAAACAGGAAAATGATAATCCATTCATTGCTTTTAGAAGAAAAATGTTTTGGCGAAAACCTTGTTGATGAACTTGTTGCTGCTTTGCAGAGATTCCTGAGTTTTCACGAAGCTTCTAAAATTGAAATAAATAAAACGAGCCCAAAGAAATTGAAGCGTGCATTAATGCGTGAACTAAGCTAAGCTAAATATCTTTAAATGTTTTTTGTTTAGAGCTCAATTCTGTGGCTTGGTTTGTTTCGATAATTTTGAACGCATTTTTGTTTTGGTAAGCAATCTCTTTCTGCTGCCCACTTAAGCAATGGCACTATTGCTTTTCTCAACTCTTTTCCATCTGCGGTTAATGAATACTCGACTCGTGGAGGAATCTCGTTGAAGGTTTCTTTCATTATTAGGTTCTCTTTTTGTAACGCCTTTAACGTGTCGGATAATGTTTTGGGACTCACGCCTTCAAGCTGTTCCATTAATCCATTAAACCTGAGTTTTTCGCAATTTCCCAGCACGTTTATTATTAGAAGTGTCCATTTCTTGCTGATTACATCTATTACTCCTTCAAGAGGACAGAGACATAGGTGAGTCCTTCCATCTTTTTGGCATTTGCTTTCTTTTGACATAGTTGCTTTCTTACTATAAACTTTGTAGTTTAAATACTTTACTTTTTATAGTAACCACCTGTGATAACAATGTGTAAAGAATGTGATTGTGAAGAAAATTATCACGAAGACGATTGCAGTTGCGGTTGTAGAGAATGGCATCACGGACATAAGCGCTTTGGGGTTCGGCGATTTCTAACTAAAGACGAAAAGATTAAGAAATTGGAAAACTATGCAGAAGACCTCAGAAAAGAACTTACGGCAGTACAAGAACGAGTCAAAGAACTGAAAAGCAAACAAAAATAGCCTTCAATTTTTCCTCTCTCTTAATTTTTTTAGCATGCTCTACTGAAATGTTAAATTCAAAACAGGGTTATGAGGATTTTTCGATTTTTCCTATTAACTGCTGTACTTTACTTTTTATTGCGTTTCTGACTTTTCTTGCTTCATCTAAAGAAATCTTTGCTGGGTCTGGCATGTCCCAACTTTCCACATGTTTCGCGTAGACTACAGGGCATTCAGCGCTTCCGCAGACTGTTATACCTACGTCAGCCTTTATCTGCAACTCCACCGTTAAAGCCTGAGGTTTCTTTTCGCTAATGTCAATTCCTTCTTCTTTCATTAGCAATATGGCGTTTGGGTGCACTTCTGCTGCAGGCTTGATTCCGGCGCTAAGGGCTGTCCAGCCTTCTGGAGCGAACTTGTTGAAGTAGGCTTCCGCCACTTGACTTCTGAAACTGTTTTCAACACAGGCGAATAGCACAGTTTTCAAAAACATTCCTTCTACTCAGCTTATGACACCTATTTGTCTGAGGCAGTCTTAAGTTTTTCCGAAACCACACACAGCATTGCATTTGGGTTCTTGTCCATGTTCGGCAAGACTAAGTTATCTCTTTGATTCTAGCAGCAGCAATGCCCTGAATGCATAGAGTGACCTGAATGCCCGCCTGCATATTTTGTTGGGTTCTTGTCAAACGTTGTCTTGCACATTTGGTTGCAGAAGTAGTAGGTCTTGCCCATGTATTCTGATTTGAACTTGGCAGTTTTCTCGTCTACACTCATGCTGCAAACTGGATCTTTAGCCATGTTCACATTTCACCTCCCATTTTTTTGCTTATAATTTAAGTAGTTTAAGAGTTGCCGAGTTGCTGACAACGAATAAGGAACTGAATGCCATAGCTCCAGCCGCTATTATCGGGCTCAGCAACCCAAGGGCGGCTACAGGAATCGAAACCAAGTTATATATAAACGCCCAGAAAAGATTCTGCTTAATCTTTCGCATGGTCGCTCTGCTAAGCATTATTCCTCTCGCAACATCACACAAATCATCTTTAATGAGGACGATGCCACCAGCTTCTTTAGCAATGTCGGTTCCGCTTCCTATGGCTACACCGATATGCGCCTGAGCGAGGGCGGGAGCGTCATTTACACCATCACCTACCATGGCAACAACTTTGCCTTCACTCTGCAACCGTTTAATAACATCTACTTTCTGCCATGGCAAAACATTAGCGATAACGGTGTCAATGCCTAATTGCCCAGCTATTGCTTTAGCAGTTCGCTCGTTGTCTCCAGTCAGCATGGCAACTTCTAATCCCATGTTTTTGAGCTGTTCTAAGGCTTCAGCTGCGTTGTTTTTGGGAGTGTCCATAGCTGCTACGATTCCGGCAGTTTCTCCGTCTACTGCAAGAAGCATCGAAGTTTTGCCTTGCTTCTCCAGCGTAGTAAGCTTTCCTTCTATGTTTTCAATGTTAACATTGTTAGCTTGAATGAGTTTTCGATTTCCAAATAGTATCTGATGTTTCTTGATGGAAGCTTTAACGCCATGTCCGGGAACAGCTTCAAACGAATCAGCGTCAGCTACTTTCAGATGCGCTTCATTTGCTGCTTTGATGACGGCTTCTGCTAGTGGATGTTCTGAACCTTTTTCGGCAACAGCAGCAAAGCCTAAGATGTCGCTTTCGTTATAGCCCTCAAAAGCGATTACGTCTGTGACCGACGGCTCCCCTTTTGTCAAAGTTCCCGTCTTATCAAATACTACTGTGGTTAATTTTCCTGCGTTTTCAACGTATTCGCCTCCTCTTAGCAAAACGCCATATTCAGCGCCTTTGCCAACTCCTGCAAGAATCGCTGTTGGCGTGGCTATGCCTAAAGCACATGGGCAAGCGATTAGGAGTATGGCTAGCAGCACAAGAAAGGCGAATGAGAAACCTGCTGTAACTAGCCAGAAAGTAAACGCTATTCCAGCAACTGTGAAGACGGCTGGAACAAAATATCCGACAACGCGGTCTGCAAATCTTTGAGCCGGAGCGTTGGAGGCCTGCGCTTCTTCCACTAGATGCACAATCTGCATCAGAGCCGTGTCTTCACCAATTTTGGTCGCTTTGATTTTTAATAAGCCTGTTTTGTTTATTGTGGCACCTATAACTTCGCTACCTACGTTTTTTTCTACCGGTATGCTTTCACCGGTAATGATTTTCTCGTCAACAGAAGAGTAACCAGCCGTAACCACACCATCTGTAGGGATTTTTTCGCCCGGTTTAATGATAAGTAAATCGCCTAGTAGTACATCGTCGATTGAAACTTCCACTTCCTGTTCATCTTTTAGCACTCTTGCAATAGTGGGCTGAAGCTCAAGCAGTTTTCGAATGGCTGCGGCTGATTTGCGCCTTATGGTTTCTTCAATAAACTTGCCTAATAACACGAAAGCCAGAATTGCAATGGCAACTTCCATGTAGCCGAATCCTTCTGATCCGAGTGATGGAAAGAATGTGCTGACGGCACCATACCCCCAACCAGCTAAAACGCCTGTTGTTATCAGTACATCCATGTTTATGGCATGAATTTTGAGCGCGTTATACGCTCCATGATGAATGCTCCATCCAGCTATCCAAACGATTGGCGTTGAAAGTATGAAGAAGGCCAAGTCCCATGCAGAAATGCCGACTATTCTGAATGTCATGATAGCCACTGCCAAACCTAGTATAGCAATCACGCGCAAGGCAGCTACGCTTATTACCCCTGCAAGCGCCAAAGCGACTCGCCGTTTCATGGCTTTTAATTCTTGTTCTGGTTGTTCGTATGTTCGGGCGCAAGTTTCGCTGCAGAAATAGTGTGTTCTGTCGCCAATCTTACGTTTAATAGAACCTTCTTTGTCTACTGTCATTCCGCATACTGGATCTCTTGGCATTTGTCTGTACGCTCCAATTTAAATTCGCGTTTGGAAATATTTAAATATATCTATGAAAGATATATCTTTTGATGATATATGTCTACTTCTGACATCGACGAAATAGTTTCAGACTTTTCACGTTTCTACATACTTACAATATTATATGAAGCACCAAGCCACGGCTACAGCATCCTCAACAAATTCAAAAAGCGCGTGGGGAAAGAAGTAAGTCCAAGCCTCATCTACCCGTTTCTTAAGCAACTTGAACAGAAAGGACTGGTGAAGCATTCACTCAAACCCGTTGGCGCCAAGAAGAAGAAAGTCTTTGGGCTGACAAAGGAAGGCAAGGAACTATGCAAGCAGTTGTTCAAACGCTTTTCAGCTTTGGTTTCTGTTGCCATCGAGCCAAGTATGTCTATTTGCGCTAGTTGTGGCTGCAAAATTTATGAAGGCGGATACAATGAAGTAATTAACAATAAAGAAATGACTTTCTGTTGTGTGCATTGCGCGGAATCGTACAAGCAAGAAACACAAAAGAAACATTAAAAGGTGTGCCGAAGCTTGCTAGGTCAATATTTGATAACATTCAGAGAAGTTCTCGAAGCGGCATTTATAACAGCGATAATTTTTGTGTTATCTAATAATGGATTGAAACACAGTTTCGCAAGAAAACAAGCAAGCCTTGAAATTTTCGTCTAATTGTTGTTCTAATTCACTTCGTGGTTTGTCCGACGGCTTTTATAAACATAAAGTCAAATGACTAGACTTGGAGGTTGAGAACGAATCCGAGTGAAACATCCCCTCAGGAATGGCTCGTCAAGGTCTGGAGCACCCTAAAATCTCCCAAATATTCTCCCTTTCTCTCCTTTCTTCTCTCCTTCAGACTCTTGCGAGAGTCAGAGAGAATAAAAAATACAAATTTAGGTGAAACACATGAGTGAAGTAATGGTCCTTGAAGAAGAACATCGTTTGTTGAAAAGGAAACCGGTGAAAGCTTGAACAAGAAGCAACTGATAGAAGCCACTGTAAACAAACAATTTGAAAAACTGAAGACTCTGGAAATTTTGCTAGAAAAAAAGCGTAAGAGTCGCGATGACAATTTTCAAACGGTTCGTTATGCATTAGTGCCGGAGTAAACAAAATTATGAATCCGGGCAAAAATAAAACAATTATAATCTCAATGGCTGTAGTGTTAGCCGCGCTCTTGGTTTTCTATTCTTTCTTGTTTGTCAGAGGTATCATCTTTAGAGCTTCGTGGAGAAACTCTCTTACAATTAATGAAGCCGCAAAACTTGCTGAAGACTATTTGAAGCCGCTGAATGATGCCGATTTGGCAATAGACGAAATAATGGAGTTCGAGCTTAACTTCTATATTGTTAACTACGAGAAAAAAACGAACATTGGAGCTTTTGAAGCAATAATCGATAAAAGAAGCACCGGAATAGGTGGAATGATGGGGATGATGATGGGCTACGGATACATTCGTCCTGAGCAAGGACCTAACATGATGTGGAACACTAAATATGATATGCATGGTGAAATGGGCTGGATGCATATTGGAAACGTGTATGCTAATGCGTCCATCACTGGAGAACAAGCTAGGGAATACGCGCAAGAATATCTATATGAATATTTCTCAGGCACAATTGCTGAAGAGGTTCACTCGTTCTATGGGTACAACATAATTCATGTTATGAAAGAAGGCAAAATATTTGGCATGCTCAGTGTTAACAGTGCTACTAGGCAAGTTTGGTATCATAACTGGCATGGAGCCTACGTCCAAACTCTAGAATTTTAAAATGAGAAGAAATCGGTTATTCTTTCCAGTCTAGAAGTCTTTGTTTGCCCTCAATTTTCTTGATGTCCGTAATATCCTGTGTCACTTCCATGGTTCCTAAATACTTTCCATTCTTGTCCCTGACTGCGAAGTATCTTATGTGAATCAGGCGGTTGTTTATGTTAATCCAGAATTCGGACACATCTTTTTTGCCTGCCTTGAAAGCCTCCACGATACGGTTTACTATGTGTACGCTCTTCTGCGGGTGACACAGTTGCACTTTTCTTCCAATAACAGATTTTGCTCGGACAAAAACTCTTTTTTCAGCTTTGTTGAAATATTTCACTGAGTCACTTTTGTCGACAAAGGTTACATCTATGGGAAGTGAATCCAGCAAAGCCTCAAGTTCTTCTTTTGAGAGGCTTCCTGTCTCAAACTGCAATAGTCCCTCAGATGTAGCAACTGCTTTTTCCTCGGCTTCGATTTTTGATACAACTGTCAAAAGAGGCGGTGTGAAACAGCAGTACCCAATTTCATCAAATTCTTTTCTAGCCTCTTTCCATTCTTCTTCTGTGACGACTCGTAGAGCTGCGGGGAAAAGTATGTTATTCTCTTTAAAGAAGTGATTTGGAAGAAGATTGTTTAAAGCTTCAGCGGTCTCAGCTAGCTGTTGTTTGAAGTCTTGGAAATCTGTTGAATTGTAGCTTTCCACTAGTTTTCCAAGTTGTTTCTTTTTTTCTCTGATTTGGTTGTGTTCCATCCACATTATGACCGGCGGTTCTGTAATACCATGTTTTTCCAAATAGGGAAAGAGAACGTTTTCTTCTCGCAGGTAATGTTTTTCTGAATCATGAAAGTCTTCAGACACGTGTTCAATGTTGTGTATTTCGTCGCTGACATAGTTTTTGTCACTGATTTTTTGAAGTTTATGTACAATTGTGCCAAGCTTCTCGGCAAGTTGCAGCATTATCTTATGTTCTTCCATGAGAATATTAACCGGATGCGTCGCGGGAATTTCGAGTTTTTGTTTTCCCAATTGCTCCCTAAAAACTTCCATGTGCACATCGCATAGTCTTTGGATTTCTTCTCTGGGCAATCCTTCCCTAATGAGTTCTTGTTCAATCTTTGCGATTTCTACTGAACTTACGTTCTCCAGCATATTTCGGAATTTTTCTTTTACTTCTTTCGGAGGCACCCCAGCATGCAGTTGTTTAATTATTTCTTCTAGCATTCGCTTTTTGTCTTTGGATATTTCACTCATTCTTTTTCACCATTTTAGTTAGGAATAAATGGGTACATATATTAAACTGATAAGATTTTTTGACTTTGCTTAACCCATTGTGCGAGTTGCATCATCGTTCCTATTTGTACGCCCTCAATCAGCTCTTCTTTGGCTAGTCCTCTTGCGTTAACGCATGTGCCGCATGCGGTAACTTCTACGCCTTGCTCAATCAAATCCTTCAGCATTTGCTGCAAGTTGTAATACCCCAGGAGTCTTCTGTCCCTTTTTAGCGCTACTCACAGCGTCTCCTAGAAGGAAAATGCTCACTTTCATTTTTATCGTAGCAGCAATGAGCGCCTTTGCAAGTCTTAGTGTATTCCAGACTTTTTCATTCCCATATGGAGCGTCATTAAGAATTATTGCGAGCGATTCCATCATGTTTCCTCTTTGATTTTTTTAGCGAGGATTTTTCCTATTTCTGTTATTTGTTCGATGTTACTTTCGGATGGCGGACCATTTATTTCCATCGCTCCAACCACTTCAAGCCTTGTTTGTCCCAAAATTTCCTGAACGTGTTTTATGGTGCCTCCACCCCAGCCGTAAGAGCTTAAAACAACGCCGAATTTTAGTGGAGGACGAAGCGCTTTAACTAGATAGGTTGCGTAAACACCTAGAGGATGCATACCGCCCAGCACTGTTGGCGCGCCTAACACTATGGCTCTTGAATCTACTAAATCCTTTGCTATGTTTCCTATGTCTGCAAAAGTCAAATTATACATGGCGATTTCGATGCCTTCCGAAGTAAGCGTGTCAGCAATTGGCTGAATCATTTTTTCAGTGCTGTTCCACATTGTAGCGTAAACTATTATGGCTTTTTGCTTAGTTTCGCCATTCACCCATTTTCTGTACGCATTTAGAATGCGTTCTGTGTTACGATGTATAGGCCCATGACTCGGCGCTATCATTTCAATTTGCAAACCTTTGATTTTTTCCATTGCTTTCTGTCCCATGATTCTAAAAGGCATCATTATCTCGCCAAAGTATCTTTGAGCATAGACAAGCAAGTCCTCTATTTCATCATCGTACAGACCATTTGCCACGTGAGACCCAAAGAAATCGCATGGAAACAGAATCTTGTTTTCAGGCAGATATGTAAACATAGTTTCTGGCCAGTGAAGCATCGGTGCTTCAATGAACCGAAGGGTTTTACCACCGAGATCAATAGTTTCTTGATCTTTGACTGCGATTATGCGATTTTCTGGCACTTTGTAGAATGTCTGCGCCATCTTGGCACCTTTACTTGTAGCCACTAGCTTGGCCTTGTTGTTCATTGCCATAATATATGGTATGCTTCCAGCATGATCTGGCTCTGCGTGATTCATTACCACATAATCAATTTCGCTTGGGTCTGTGACGTTTTTGATTTTTTCTTCAAACTCTTTTTCAAATCCCGGATTTACAGTGTCAATTAATGCCTTTTTGTTGTTGCCGATTACAAGATACGCGTTGTATGTTGTTCCGTTTGGAAGTGGAATTAGAGCGTCAAAAAGTCTGCGGTTCCAGTCTCTGGCGCCAATCCAGTAAACGTCTTCCGAGATTTTAGCTATATTTCTCCAATTCATTGGTTGTTCCCTCAATTTTTTATTACAATTGTAATAAAGTATATTTATACCTTTCTGCAATTATAACACGGAAGCAACATAGATGTTAGTCCCCTGCGAAGTAGCAACAAAATGCATTTTGCCCGCAGTTCGGGCTATGATAGCCAAAGAACTAATGGTTACACATAACTTAAAGCAGGCAGAAGCAGCAAAACTTATTGGAGTAAGTCAGCCAGCCATAAGTCTTTACAACCGAAGAATGCGCGGAAAGGCAATAGACCTTGAAAACGATAAGGAAGTTGGAATTTTGATAGAAAACTTTGCGTCATTACTAATCAAAGGCAACATATCTCACAAGGACTTTATACCTGCCTTCTGCGAAATCTGCAGAACAATTAGAGCAAAAGGTCTAATGTGCAAATTGCACAAAAGATTTGACCCTGCTGTTGAAACAGATAACTGTACACTTTGTTCGTCTATGACGACTAAATGTCTTCCATAAATTGTTTGGATGATGTTTGCGTGAACCCTTGTAAGAAAACATACTTGTCTTTTCGATAACAGTTTGAACATTAATTCTCTTGTGATAACCCTTTATAATGTCTTGTACTAATTCCAGATGGTGGTGGACAATAAGCGATGGGTCGCTTAGCTGCTTGGAAAGTTTTGGAGCAAATGATAGCGGACTTCCGCAAAAAAGGAATAATCGTTCCAGGGGAAATCATGAACGATCTAAAATCCGCAAAAACTTTAATCAATATCTTAAAAGCTGCCCCAAGCCAGGTAGACATAAGTCAAAAGGTTGAATCTTATCTTCTGAACATCGAGTCGTTCCTAGTTTCTTTGGGACAGAAAAAGTTTGGTGCTAAATATGTTGAAGAATGGCTTGGACAGTTAGATGACGCAAGTCGGAAACCGCACGAAGAAGAAGAGATAGAAGAAGAGGAAACACGATTTATTCCTGGGCTTCCACGTAATAAGAAATGGATTCGTGTAAAGCCTACTGCCGAACTGTCTCTGGAAAGAATAGAGGCATTAGCAAAAGAGGAGAATCTTTCGTTTAATGTTCACAGTGATGGCTGCCTGCTTGTGTATGGTGACGACAAACGCATAAAAGAGTTTGTCAGGAAAATGGCTACGAAATATGGGTTAGAAGCTGAAAAATAGCGTCAAAGAGTACATAATAGTTAAAGCTTGGAAATGTAACATTTTTATAGAAAAATCTTTCAGAAGTATCTTTAATAAGATAAGTCTATCTTTCCGTGGATGGTGAGGGCGCAGACTGAATGCCCCACATTAAAAAAATTGAGCTTAAGGGTTTCAAATCCTTTGGACCGCAAATCGTTAAAGTAGTCCTAGATAAGGGCTTCACAGCCGTCACGGGACCAAACGGAAGCGGAAAGACAAACATCATCGATGCGGCTTTGTTCGCCTTATGCGAATTAAGCACTAAAAGGCTTAGGGCTGAAAATGCTGCTAAACTAATTTTTCATGGTTCTGAGAAGGCGGGGCTGGAAAGAGCAAAAGTAGCCAAAGTCATAATTCAATTTGACAACATAGACGGGCGCATGCCAGTTGACACCACAACCGTTACAGTCTCGCGAGAAGTTTACAGGAATGGTCAAAGCGTTTACAGACTTAATGGTAGGCGAATTTCGCGGGCGCATGTTTTGGACGTTCTTTCCATGGCTGGAATCAGTTCCACCAGCCAGAACATAATCTTGCAAGGCACCATTACACGGTTAGCTGATATTTCTCCCATGGAACGTAGAAAAATCATCGAAGATTTAGTGGGAATAGCTCAATATGACGCTGAAAAAGCAGAGGCTGAAGAAAAATTGCGAGCGGCAGACCTGTCTATACGCACAGCTATGGGTAGAATTGACGAAGTTCAAAAAAGAGTAGACGACTTGGAAAGAGAACGTAACGAACTACTAAGAAACAGTTTCATCCAAGGCGAAATAAAAAAGTTTGAAGCTGTGAAAATTTCGCATGAAATGGCTGACATCCAAGGAAAAGTGAAAGACACATCTTCACAAGCGGACAAAGTCCAAAGTAGAGTTGAAAGATTAAGACAGATACGAGAAGATTATAGGTCGAAGAGAAGAGAAGTTGAAGGTGAATGGCGTAAACTAAGCTCAGAAATAGTTGAAGAAGGCGGCTCGCAAGTATTAAAGGTTCAGATAAGAATCGGCGAGTTGAAGTCGAAATTAACGGAATTGACGACAAAAATTACTTCGGGAAAAACCAGCCTCGAAGGCTTAAGGCGAGTCAGAGAAAACAATCTTCAGCAATATCAGACTATTCGAAACGAAATCCGAGAAAATCGATTGAAAATCAAAAAATCAAAAAGTGAACACGAAGGAATTTCCAGTCAAATAGCCGTAAAACAAGCTGAACACGACGTTTTCGTAAGCGAAACTGCACAGCTTTGGGAAAACATGGGTGAAAACAGCAAAAGAATACGCGAAATCGAACAGCAATTAGACGATCATTACAAACGGCTAACGTTTCTAAGGTCAGAACAAGTGAAAAACCAAACAGCCATCAAACTTCGCGCGAGACGCCTAAGAGACTTAAACGACCGCTACGAAAGATTTGTAACAACAAAAAATGAATTGGAAAAATCCTTTACAGATCTTGAAAAAGTGCAGAAAGAACAGAAAGCACAGCTTAAAAACCTAGAGCGTACACTCGAGCGAAGGAGTGCGCAAAAAGATGCAATAGAAAAGGAGATAGCCGAAGCTGGAAAGATAGCTGACTCAGCTCGAACAGCAGTCATCGAATTTCTTACTCAGAGGGAACTTGCAGAAACCGTGGCTGCAGAAGAAAAAGCTCTGCGAAGCATAGAAGAACTGGGCGAGTTAGGCGTAATTTCCGGCGTTTACGGTAGGCTTCGCAATCTAATCAAGATTGACAAGACTTATCAACGTGCGATTGAGGCTACGGCAGCAGGATGGCTCGACGCCGTAATTGTCAAAGATTTTGACGCCGCCTTCACATGCACAGAAACATTGCGCAGAATGAAGCTTGGAAGAATTAAGATAATTCCGCTTCAAGGGGCAATGAACCCTAGGTCGCTAAAATTACCTCAGAAAGAAGGTATAAACGGCACTGCTTCCATTTTCATTAAGTACGAGAAGCACTATGAGACCGCTATTCATTTCGTTTTTGGCGACACTTTAGTCGTTTCAGATGACAAAACCGCTTTTTCCTTGTCAAATGAAGGCTATCGTGCAGTTACTGTTAATGGAGATCTTTATGAGGCTGGCGGAGCTTTTGAAAGCGGTTACTATCGGGCTCCGATAGATTTTTCCACAATTATCCCCAGCGAAACAGCCATTAAAAGTCTCGACGAAGCCGTCAAAGCCTTACAGCAACATCTTTCAAGAAGAGACAGCGACGTGGTGTCTTTCGAAGAAGATATTGCCAAAACACAAGTTGAAATTGCGCATTTGTCAGAAGCCATAACAACGCTTGACAGAGAAATAGTCAGAGTTAGAAGAAGCATCAAACGAGCAAAAGCCAACATAAGACGAGTCAGTAATTCCATTGAACGATTCAAGAAGGAAGTTGATAACGAAAAAACGCAAATGTGGCTCCACAAGGCAGAACGAAGCACAATACAGAGGGAAATGCGCAAACTTCAAAACGAGTTAGCTACGCTAAGACGCAAAACAGATCCGTCAACCATTCAAGAAATGGAGGTTAAAAGGGAAAGGCTCGCCGAGGAAATTATCACTTTAAGACAAAAACTTGGCGCAATCCAGACAGAAATGTCAACCTTACAGTCCCAATTTGACAACGTTTTAAGAGTTGGGTACCAGAACGCAAAAATTCAACTAGCCAAAGTCGAACAGCAACAAAGAAAAGTTGAGAAAGAAGTGGAAGAAGCGCTCGAACAACGGGAAGCGCTAAAACACGAAATTGGCGAATTGGAGAAAAGCAGGGTTCAGCTTTCTAAGACCGTTTTATCCGCCAGAGATGAAGCTAAAAAATTCACTGCACAAATAGATGATATAGACAAAGAACTTCGCGAGCTTGATTCAGAATATGAGCAAACAGATCGTCTACTAAGCCAGCTTCAGCTGAACATTCAAACATCGATGCTTCAACTCGAACAGCATCGAAGCCAGCTTAGGCAATTTGGCTACGAACAGCCACTAGAGGTAACGCCCAAACAGGTTGAGGAGGCTGAGACCTCCATCAAAATGATGCAGTTCGAACTGGAAAGAATCGGCGCAGTAAACCAGCTTGCTCTATCCCATTATGCCGAACAGATTTCACGATACAAAGAACTTTCATTAAGAATGAATGAGCTTGAGCGAGAAAAACAAGCCATCGTGCAGTTCATGGACGAAATCGAACACAAAAAGCGTAGGGTTTTCACTGAAGCCTTTGAAAAAATCAACAATAACCTAGAGAAGTATTTCTCCAAACTTACAGTAGGTGGAATCGCTACATTAAAACTGGAAAACTTTGAGGAACCATTTTCAGGCGGTATAGAAATGCTTGTTCAGTTTCCACGCAAACCTTCAATAGTAGTGAGTGGAGCTAGCGGAGGCGAACGTTCAGTCGCGGCTGTTGCCTTCTTATTTGCGTTACAAGAGTTTACGCCTGCTTCATTCTACATTCTTGACGAGATAGACGCCCACTTAGACGCTTTCCATGTTGCGAAACTTGCTGACCTTCTTCTTGAGGAGTCAGAAAAAACGCAGTTCATAGTTATCACATTGAAGCCTGAAATGGTGAACAAAGCGCAAAAAGTTTATGGAGTTTATGAACGCAATGGAGTGTCAAATGTTGTCTCGGCTAAATTTCTGGAGGTGCAAGGCTGAATGGCGTCTGCAGTCATCTCAAGACCGTTTTATCTGCGTCCTCCATGGAACATTCTCTTCGAGTTTCATAAACTTGAAAAGCTTACTCCTTGGAACATTAATATTGCCTATCTGCTTGCATCTTTTCTTGAGGAGATGGAGAAAACTGGGCAAACTGATTTCCGCGCATCCGGCGTTGCGCTTGATTCTTCAGCCCTCATATATCTTATGAAATCTAAGCTTTTACTTAAGCTTGAAGAACCGCCGCCTCCGCCTAAGCCTCCGCAGGACTTTCTTCCTCCACCATTATTTTTGCCACTTAGACATGAGTTAACTTCAACAACCATAAAGCATCTGTTGGAAGTGTTAGACGACGTCTTAAAAGGAGAGAAACTAATCCATTTAGAGAAAACTGTTGCCGAACCAATTCTCCCAGAACCTTCAGAGATTTTGCCGCAACTTGACGCCTTTCTTGTTGAAATTGAGCTTCAGATGGAAAGACTTTACTCTTTCCTTTCTGAGAAAGTTAAAGGCGCTGGAATAGTGGAATTCTCAACTGTAACAAAAGGTGTGGCACGATTGGATGCCATTCGCACTTTCATTCTTTTGCTGTTTTTAGCGCAAGATGGGCGAGTAAGTCTGTGGCAAAATGAAGAAACTGAGGAAATATACGTAACAATCGGAGATTTGAGAATTGCAGAAGGCGGAAAAGCGGATAGTTGATTTGGCTGAAAGTCTTTCTGAAAAGCCCGCTGTAGAGAAAATGCGGCGAGATTTCGCTTTGTTAGAAGCTGCTTTATATGTTGCAGGCCGCCCGTTAGATCTAAATGAATTATGTTCAATTTTGAAAACACGTTCAAAGAATAAGACCAAAAAATGTGTAAAAATGCTGATGACTGAATATGCAAACAGAAATACAGCCCTCGAAATTTTGGAATTAAAAGACGAGCGATATGTTCTGCAGTTAAAGGCTGAATACACACCACTCGTTAAGAGACTTGTTAATAGGCCCTTGCTTTCCACTGGTCCTTTGAAAACGCTTTCGTACATAGCCTTCAGACAGCCTATTTCTCAAAAAAGAGTGGTTGACGTGCGTGGGCATCATGTTTATGGTCACATTAGAGTGCTGAAAGAGATGGGCTTAATAGCTGCTGAAAGAAGTGGGCGCTCACTTGTTCTTAGAACTACTGAATATTTTGCTGACTACTTCGGTTTGAGCCATGAAATGGCAACAATGAAAAAAGAATTGACGCATGTTTTCGAAGATTCTGCAAAACAAGAAAAGCCCAACCCATAGATGGATAGGTTTATATCTAAACTGACGGTGATAGTGAACATCAAGTTTAAAAAAGAGAAAGGTAGCCCAATCATGTCAGTTTGGCACGGTCACTCACATAAGAAAAAGTCTTCTGGCGGTAGAAAAAGAGCCTATCGAAGCAAAAGGAAGTTTGAAAAGGGTTCGTTTCCGACAGAACCAACATTAGGCGAGCTCAAAGTGAAGACTCAGAGAGCAAGAGGAGGGAACACGAAAAGAAAAGCTCTAAGCAGCAGATATGCAATTGTAACCGACCAGAAAAGTGGAAAAACAGAAAAAACCGAAATAATGCGAGTTGCCCGAAACCCCGCAAACATTGACTATGACCGCAGAGGAGTAGTTACCAAAGGCACGGTAATAGAAACTTCGCTTGGTCTAGCACGGGTTACTTCTCGTCCTGGGCAAGACGGCATGATAAACGCGGTTCTAGTTCCCGAAGAAGAAAAAGGCTAATCCTATTTGGCGGATACACTGCGAATTTTTACAAGTTGCCTCGCAATTTTTCTAATTGTCTTGTCTTTTGCCTCGTTCTTTTCCATGAGAAGCATACCTGTTTTCAGCCAAGGCGTCTTTGAATAGCCTGCATCTTCTACAAGTTCACATTTTAAGCCAAACTTTTCTATAACATCTTTAATCTCGAGAATCCTTGGAGAAGCTATAGCCAGATTTTTCGGAACTCGCCTTCCCTCCCTTCTTGTTTTCGTCGAGTCAAAGTAGGCTGGCCATATTATTGTTTTATCTTGTTTGCGCATCTATTTTTTCTCCTTACTTGTGGGCATAACAAGCAGTTAATTTTGCGTTAACTTTGTCGATTCTAACGAAGCCGAATCGTTCAAACTGTATGATGCTGTTTGACTTTAACTTTCTGCAGGCGCTTTCGGCAATTCCTTCGGCTACTGTTGCATCTGGCATTAGGACCTGACATGGCATATCTTCTCCGACAGATATCCAATGGATTAGTTGCGTCTTGGTTCTTTTCACATCTTCGTATGATTCGCTTACAAAGGATGCTTCAGCTGAGCAAGCTTCTGTGTTTTCTATTTTCACGTTGAAGAGCTCCATGAGCCGAATAACATTTCCTATTGCAACAGATTCCATGTCCTTTTTTGAGACCCAGAAAACGACAGAACCGTCTCTTTCTGGCTCTACAGTATATTCTCTGTATCCTTTTTCGGGTTTTTCTGGATGCAAAGGAAGTTTTGCTCTAAACGCTTTTGAAACCTGTTTCACCTTCAGCTCTATTGGATTATCCACGAAGAAGTATCTGTCAGCTACTGGGTCCAAGATTTTGCGGTTGTAAGCGTAAAGATTCTCCCAGCTCAAAATAACATCGGGTGTTTTAGGTCCAACGTCAATAATCATCTTTTTAATTGCTTCTGGCGTTATTCCACGTCTTCTCAAAGCAGCAAAAGTTGCCAATCGCGGGTCATCCCAATCCTTGTATAAGCCTTCTTTTATTCCTTGAACAATTTTTGATTTGCTAAGAGAAGCTCCGGTGATTTTAAGCCTACCGTAATGTATGGCTTCTGGATATTTCCATCCGAAATATTTGTACATGTACTCTTGTCGAACCATGTTTGTTAAATGCTCTTTTCCACGGATAATGTGGGTTATTCCCATCAAATGGTCGTCTATGCCGGCTGCCAAATTGTATAGTGGCCAAACATGATATTTTCTTCCAACTCTCGGATGCGGATATTTCTCAGCATCAATAACGCGTAAAGCAGGCCAGTCTCTAACTGCCGGGTTTGGATGGTTCAAATCGGTTTTTACACGGTACACTGCTTCGCCTTCTCGGTATCCGCCTTCAAGCATGCGCTTCCATCCTGCAAGTTGCTCTTTTTTGGATAAATTACGACATTCACATGGCTTGCTGGCTAATATCTTCTTTCGAAACTGCTCTGGCTGACATGTGCATACGTACGCGTTACCATCCTTCAATAGTTGCTCAGCATACTCGTAGTATATAGAAATCCTATCGCTTTGAATGTACTCTTCATCATGCTTACATCCAAGCCAAACCAAATCCTCTCTAATGCGATCATAAAACTCCAAAACTGGTCTTTTCAATTTAGGGTCAGTGTCCTCAAAGCGTAAAATGAACTTGCCCTTATACATTCGCGCGTATTCGTGGCATAGTATTATGGCTCTTGCTGAACCTAGATGCAGAACACAGTCAGGATTCGGAGAAAACCGCGTAACAACTTGCACATATTTGTCCACATTTGGCAGAGGCGGAAGACGCTTTTCCTCTTCCACTTTTTCCTTGACAAGAGTTTCTGGCCATTTCTCCTCAATAATCCGCTGTTGCTCACTTAATGAAAGATTGTTAATCTCTTGAACAACATCATTGACGATGACAGCTAATTCTTTAGCCCTTGTTCTAAACTCTGGTTTTTCCCCCAAAATTTTTCCAACAACAGGGCCTAACTGTGCTTTGCCGTTATGCCTAACAGCATTCAACAAAGCAACTTTTCGAATAGCTTCTCTAAGCGCGTCATCTGCAATTGACAACAGCTTTTCACTCTTTTATGGTTAGATTTTTCTTTCAATTAAGAAGTTTGCAAACGCACTTAATTTTTCCTTTGCGACTGATTCTGGCAGAAGTTTTTTGGCTTCGTTCCAGCTTTCTTCAACCATTTTTCTCGCAAACTGCTTCGTATACTCTATGGAACCATATTTTTTGACAATTGCAATTGCTTCGTCTTTCAGTTTCTGGTTTGAAGTGTGCATGTTTAATATTTCGATAAGACGTTTTTTATCTTCAGCCTTCGCAACTTTCAATGTGTGGATAATTATTAGGCTGCGTTTTCCCTCGGTTATGTCCTGTCCATATCCGCCTTTCTTCTTTGCAAATTCTCCACCTGTAACATCGAGGATGTCATCTTGCATTTGGAAGGCTACGCCTATGCTTTCGGCGAAACGTCCAAGTTTTTCCACAAGCTCCTCACTTGCATCTGCTAGAACTGCAGCGATTTTTGCAGCCATTCTTGCCAGAGTTCCCGTTTTGTAAGCGCACATCTGCAGATAGTCCTTCTCACTAATTTTGTCGGCGTCTGCTAAGCCTCTATGCCACGCAATGTCCATCGCCTGACCTAGGCTTATGCTAATCATCTCTTGCAAATAAACCTCGCAGACCTTGCCGAGTTTTTCGGGTGAAATCTTGTCTCTTTTTTCTATTAGTGGCAGAAGTGGCAAATAGTACATGGCGTTTCCAGTGTTTATGGTTATGTCTAAGCCGTAGATTTTGTATGTGCAAGGTTTTCCTCTGCGAAATTCTGAAGCATCCTCTATGTCGTCCACCATTAATGTTCCATTATGGATTACCTCTGGAATTATTGCGAAATCCACAAAATCCTCTGCCTTTCTACCCACCGCTTCACAGATTAGCAGAAATAAGGTTGGACGCCATCTTTTTCCGCCACGGTCGAGAAACTCCCAGATGGGTTCTGCAATTGCTTTGTTTAGCGCTTCTAGATTGTAGGCGTACTGCGGTGGGTTCAGTTTGAAGAGAAGCGCTTTTTCAGAAAACTTTCTAGGAACATATTTTTCAATAATTTTATCTATTGAAGCAGCTTCTTCTTCAAGAAATTTCTCCATGTCCAAATTTTATTTTCTCCCTCTACATCCATAGCTTTCTACGTTAACTCCTCTTATTCTCAGCCATTCCGCTGTTTTACCTATTATAGCAATAGGAACTCTTCTTAAGGTTTGAACAGAATCTGCTCCCACAAGAAACATGGTGTTTCTCAGCTCCTCCATCAAAAGCGAAAGCACGTCTTTTGTCTCTTTTACGCCTTTAACCGCTACTTGCAGCATTGGTTGTGAAAGACTTGCCAAGTTTGCCCCTAAAGCCAATGCCTTTGCCATTTCCACACCGTTGCGGATTCCGCCAGAAGCAATTATTGGAATGTTCACTGTTTGAGAAACTTCTGCTATACTGATGGCAGTTGGAATTCCCCAATCCCAGAAAACGTCACCTAGTCTATGTTGAAAATTGTTTTTTTGGTTTTTTGCGCGGTAATATTCAACTGCTGCCCAGCTTGTGCCACCGGCTCCGCTTACGTCTATGCCCTTCGCACCTGCTGTTTCGAGTTTTTTTGCTTCTTCTGCAGCTATGCCTGTTCCTGTTTCTTTTACGATAATGGGTTCGTCTAGCTTCTCTGCAATTGCACTTATTTTTTCTAGCACTCCTTTGAAGTCTGTTTGTCCTTCTGGTTGAGTAGCCTCTTGCAACGGGTTAAGATGTATCGCTATAGCGTCTGCCTCAATCATTTCAATAGCTTTTTTCACTTCTTTTGGTCCATAACCTTGGACGAGTTGCACTCCTCCTATGTTAGCTATTAGGAAGGCGGTGGGTGCCTTTTTTCGGGCTATCGCAAATGTTTTCTCGAGTTTTTTATCTTCTATGGCTACCCGTTGGCTTCCAACTCCCATGCCTAAGCCCAACTCTTCCACAGCTTCGGCGATTGCCGCATTGATCCTTGTAGCTTCAGCAGTTCCACCTGTTATAGCGCCCACAATTAATGGCGCAGCAAATCTATGACCAAAAACGGTTGTAGATAAGTCTATTTTCTGTCTGTCAATTTCAGGTAAAGCTTTGTGGATAAAGTGTATATCTTCGAAACCTGTTGTGATTTCTCTAGCTTGGACATTTTTGTTCAAAGAAATCTTGATATGATCCGCTTTTCGTTTTCGTGTTTCCTTTGCCAATTTTACTCCTTCTCTATTAGAGTGCCTTCCACTTTTTCTCCTTTCAAAGCCTCGTAAATGTAATTTGACTTAGTAGCGTTTACAATTGTTACTTGGATGCCTTTCTCTACAGCAGGTATAATCTCTGTCATTTTGCCGAACATGCCGCCAGTTACGTCACAAGCTGACGGCTTGCCAAGTTTGTTTTGGAGAGTTTTTAGTTCCTTTAGTGTTAAATGGCTATGAGATTTGGCGTTTTTTTCAACTTTTGGGTCGGCATCAAATATTCCATCCACATCGACTCCCATTATGATGCGCTCAGCATTAAACTTGATGGCAATATGTGAAACAAGCTGGTCGCCGGATAAAATCGTGAAGCCCAAATCCGTGTCAAAAACTGCGTCGCCGTAAGTGATGGGAAGAAAGCCCATGTTCAGTGCCATTTTGAAAGGCGTTTCTTCGAAACATTGGATTCTGCCCTTTTTTGTTAATATGCATGAAGATGGGGTGATACTTACCGCTGGAAGTTTGCGCCAAATCAATGCGTCCATGAATAGACCGTTAAGCATGGTCATTGCATAATGCGTTTCTGCGAAACCGATTTTTTGGCTTTCCTCTTTGAAGCCGTCCCTCAAAGCATACTGCTGTGCGCTTGGATGTCCAAAGCTTCCGCCTCCATGGACAGTAACTAGATTTTTGATGTTTGCCTCTTTGATTTCCTTTGCTAGGCGCCTAATATCTTCCATTCGTGCTGAATATTCTGCACTCTTGTCTGTGATTACAGAGCCACCGATTTTTAACACTGTGAATTTATCTTTGTTCAATCTTAACTCCTTCATTCGTTTTTCTTGCTACAAAACCTCTTCCGCCCGCCCTTTGAATAGCGCCTAAAACTTGCTCAAGCCTTTCATCTTTTGTTAATGCAATCATGCAGCCACCGCCTCCTGCACCAGTCAATTTTGCCCCTAAAGCTCCCTCTTTTCGAGCGGCGCTTATTAGCCATTCCAGGGACTCATCTGAAACTCCTACCCCATAAAGCAAAGCATGATTAATATTCATTAACTCGCCAAGAGTCTCCAAATCATTTTCTTTTAGAGCATCAATCGCTCTCAAAACGATTTCTCGAGCTGCCCACATTATGTGATCTACGATTCTCGGATGCTTTTCTCTTAAATTTCGCACTTTTTCCACTTGCAAGCGGGTGGACCTTTCTATGCCGGTGTTTCCAATTATAAGCGGCATGTCCATGTGAACCTCTAAGGGCTTAAACCCCGTATCTGTTTGGAAAAAGAGCGTGCCGCCGAAGGTTGCAATTGCCGGATCTATTCCTGAAGGCGTGCCATGCACTGTTTTTTCTGCTTCAAAGGCGACACGCAAAATGTCTTCCTTTGCCATCTTCACGTTCAATAATTCGCCTACGGCGGCTGCCACTGCTGCCGCTACGGCTGCTGAAGAACCCAACCCTGCAGCGACAGGAACAGTCGAGTATATTTCAACGTTTAAGCCGACACTTTCTCCGTATTTTTCTGCGACTTTGTTTATGGCTAATTTGACTGGTTCAAACTTCGATTTTGCCTCCTTCACGTCGCCTTGTTCAATTTTGAACGTTCCGTTGTCGAAGTATCCTGCAAGATTCAGGTTTGTCGAGCGTATGTAGAGGCGTTTGTCTTCACGGTTTTCTACTGTTGCATAGGCTCTTTTGTCTATGGCTAAAACTATGGCTGGTTCGCCGTAAACGACAAAGTGTTCTCCGAAAAGTATTACTTTCGCTGGAGCTGAAGCAACAACTCCCATGATAGACCACTATTTTGTGAAACAGACGGCGGCATACCCCACAACACTTGAGTAGTCGCCAATAACATCTCCACTGGTCTTATAGCTTAATAATTTTGCCTCTTTCGCTCCTAGACTCTTGGCAGCACTGATCAAGGCAACTATGGGTCCGTATCCGCAGATACTAATGCGTTGCGACTCAACAGCAGAATAAAATCTGTCCTCATCCATTGCTTCCACAGCCTCGAGTGCTTGTCTGTCCTTTTTTGCTGCACTTTGCTGCGACTCATAGTGTGTCATGTCAGAGGAAGCAATAATAACAGCGTTTTTCTCAGCTAAAACTTTAGCCACCGCCTTTCCGACTTCTTTAGCTGAGGGCAAATCCTGCATTAGGAAGCAGATGGGTACGACTTTGAAGGTCGAGCCGTATAAATATTGGAGAAATGGAAGCTGCACCTCGATTGAATGTTCAAAACGGTGGGCAGAATCATCCACATCAATTATATGTGCTTCCTTTGTGATTTTGTTTGCTGTTCCGCTATCTATTTCCACATCGCCTAAAGGCGTCTGCCAAAAGCCCTCGTTTGTAACTGCCAAAGCACTACCATAGCCCGTATGGTTTGGACCAAAGATTACGACAATGTCTGGTTTGCCATCTACAGCAAGGCTATAATAGGCATGGGCGGCTACCGGTCCGGAAAACATGTATCCTGCATGTGGACAGACTAAACCAATAATATTCTTTAAGCTTGTCTTGGCAACTTTTGGAATTTTCCCCGGCCCAAGTTTGTGGAGAAAACATTCTTCTATTTGTTGTTTTAATGATTCGGCGTCTTTTTCGTAGAAGGCTCCTGCTTGGGTTGGACGCCGAACCTTCTTCATTTCTTTAGGTCTCTCCCTCTTCTCTGGCGATTTTTGCTTCGAAATCATCGATTGCTGACGGTGGGTCTTTATCCGGTGGCAGTTCGCCTCTTTCTCGCAGTATTTGTCTCGCTAGAAGCCAATAGATAACTGCTAGGGCTCGTCTTCCTTTGTTGTTTGTTGGGATTACTAAGTCTACACCGAAGAATTCATTATCTGTGCTACATAGAGCTATTACAGGTATACCAACAGAAGACGCCTCTTTGACCGCTTGAAAATCAGCACGCGGATCAGATACGATTAGCACTTCTGGCTCAATGCGATTCGGGTAAAGCGGATTTGACAAAAGTCCGGGAATGAAACGTCCAATCACTGATGTTGCCCCAGTTATCTCACAGAATTTCTTAGCTGGTTCTTGCGCGTAAAGCCTTGTTGCAGCTGCGGCTATTTTTGCTGGTTCGAATCTTGCGAGAAATTTTGCGGCTACTCTTATGCGGTCGTCTGTCTTTTTAACGTCGAGTACGAATAACCCGTCCGGTCTGACACGGTATATGAATTGCTGCATGTCGCCTGTCTTCATTCTTGTTCCAATGTGAATGCCCGCCGACAAGAGTGTATCCCTAGGTAACAGGAGCTCTTCTTCGGCTGGAATGATCTCGGTTTCATCTTCGGTTTTTTTCTCTTCTTCTGCTGGTTCTTTAATTTCTTCATCAGACAATGTTATCACTCTCTTAAACAATTTTTAATTCGGCCATTTTTGCGCGTTCTTCCAAGAACTGCTCGATCCTTATTAACTCGTTTATTTTGGCAATGCGTGCGCCTTCAACAATTCCCGTTTTTATTATTGGACATTTGAAGGCTATTGCTAAATGTGCTATGTGCCAATCGCATGTATCACCTGAACGATGCGACATTACTGGTATGTAGTTGTTTCTTTTTGCTAGTTCAATTGTTTCCCAAGCATCTGTTAGGGTGCCAACTTGGTTTACTTTAATTATTAGAGCGTTGGCTGCGCCTATTTTTATGCCGTGATTCAACCTTTCAACATTTGTGGCAAAGAGGTCGTCACCAGTAATTAAACAGTTTTTAACTTTCTTGGTTAACTCTGCAAATCCTTCAAAGTCTTTTTCATGCAAGGGGTCTTCAACATAGACTGGATGATACTTTTTGATAAGCCCTAAAACAAAACCCATCTGTTCACTTGAATCCCGTTTCTTTCCTTCTTTATGATAGACATATGCTTCTTCTTTTTCACTCCACATGGTAGATGCTGCAATGTCAAGGCCGAAACCGCATTCAAAACCTAATTCGTTTCCAACTTCAGCACAGGTATTAGCTAAGATTTCTAGGGCATCCAAATTTCCAATATTTGCAATCCATGCACCTTCGTCACTTTTTCCACCGCCGAAAAGTTTATCCTTCTTTTTCAAAAAGACGCCTATTCGTTGATGAATCAGGGCGTTAGCTTCAGCGGCTTCGAGGAAAGATTCAGCTCCGTAAGGAATGACCAAAAATTCTTGTATGTCTGGAGACTTTCCGAGGGCATGTTTTCCACCGCTTATGGCGTTTCCAAGCGGATATGGAAGTTCATGAGCAACCTGTCCTCCTAAAAATTGGAAGAGAAGCAAACCATAAGAGTTTGCGGCTGCTTCGGCATTTGCTAAAGAAATTGCGAAAGACGTGTTACCACCTATGACCTTAAAATCTTTTGAACCGTCAATCTCGTGTAATGTTCGGTCAATTTCTTCTTGGGAATCAGCGTTTAATCCGACTATTTCTGGAGCTATTAGCTCCTCAACCTTTTTTATTGCTTGATCCACACCTCCTTGTGGATAATATGTTACTTCAGCTTTTCCACGGCTCTCTCCAGCTGGAGCGGAGGCTCTTCCAAAACCAGAATTTGTTGTAACATCAATCTCTATAGTTTCTTGTCCTCGTATGTTGAAAACTTTGCGGGCGATTATGTCTTCAATCACAGCTGACATGTCTTTCTCCTTTTCACTTCTAGTAATAGTTTCTTGCTTCTTTTCTTTTTTCAGCCTCTTCGTAAAAACGTAACACTTCATCTATGATTTCCACGTGCGATAGTAACATGCGCCTGCAACAGTAACGTTTTATTCCTAAGCTGTTCAATATTTCTGATGCTTTTTCTCCAGCTTTAACTCTTGTGGCAAATTCCTCCCATACGTCTCCAATCAATTTGCCACACGTGAAACATCTTACAGGTATAATCACACAATCCACTCCTTACCTGTAGCTTTTCTGGTCTTTAGCCCGTGCGCCTGGGCCTCCAGACTTTTTGGGCTCTTTTTTTCTGGAATCACCAACAATCATTGTTCTATCGAATTCAGCAAAAACTGTTCGCAAATGCCCGCTCTTTGTCCATTTTAACAAAGCATTGGCGACTGCCATTCTTGCCGCTTCAGCTTGTCCCATAAAGCCTCCTCCTGAAACTTTAATGTCTATGTCTAACTGTTTCCAGACTTCGTCTCCAGCTTGGAGAAGTGGCTCCATAATCTTTTCACGGGCGATTTTGGGTTCGAAAACTTCTACACGAGTTCTATTTATGCGCACTTTTCCTACGCCAAGCTTGACAATGGCACGTGCGGTGGCTGTTTTTCTTTTGCCGCTAACAACTAAGACTTTTTTAGCTGGCACAACTATTCACTCCGGTTCCATCCTATTTCTTTGGCTAGTTAACCAACAGTGAAGTAGGGGCACTTTAACTTTTCAGCTCGTGCATTCACTAATGTTTCCATTTTGTGCTCTTTCACTTCTGCTGGTATGCCAATGAACACTTTAAGACGTTTGTAGGCTTGTTTGCCCTTTGGTTGTTTATACGGAAGCATGCCCCTCACTGTTCTCCTGACTATTCTGTCAGGTCTTCTATAGTGGAATGGGCCTTTCTCAGGATAGCCTACTTCCAAGAATTCTTTGGCTTCGGTAACTTTGCTTTTCTTTCGCCCAGAAATCACAGCTTTTTCAGCATTAACGATTATCATTTCTTCACCCTTTAGCAAACGTTTGGCAATTATGCTCGCCATTCTGCCAATAATGAGTCCTTCAGCATTTATTATGGTAGCTTGTTTGCTCATTATCTCCATTTTTTCACCCGATTATTCTGACGTTTGAGCCTTTAGGATTTTTCTTGATGAGCTCAGAAAACGACAAGGTTTTGCCCTTGGCAGCCTTTATTTTTTTGTTTGCTTTTTCGGAGAAAGCGAACGCTGTTATGGTTATTGGATGGTTTATTTCGCCTGCACCTAACACCTTGCCTGGAACGACTACTACTTCCTTCTTTTGTGTATGCCTATTTATGCGGCTGAGGTTCACAGCTAAACGTTTCCTTCTTGGTTTGGATAGATACTCAGCAATGTCTCGCCAAATTTCAGCCCTATTTTCCTTGCTTTGCTTTTTTAGAAAAAGGATAAGATCTGTAAGCTCTGGGTTCGTTGTTTTAGCTTTCTTCAATCTTCTTCACCTTGATTTGGCTTTCGAACTCCTTTAACTGTTTGTCCAGAATTTTAATGGCTTCTGAGAGTATCCGTTCTGGAGATAGTGCGCCAGACGATTCAAGACTGAATATGAACGTGTCTTTTTCCCAACTAACCTCTATTGGTGGTGGATTCTGTGTGCAGGCTTCAACACAGTCCATGCAGAGGATACAAGCCATCAAGTTGCGAATTTCCACCTTGTTTTCTGTTTTGGCGTAAACATTTCTTGGGCAGATGTCCACGCATTTTCCACATCCATCACAATTCTTGGAGATTTCTATTTTTGGCATGTACTTGTATGTGCACATCGAAACTGGTTGCCATTTCGCGTGATTCTTGCCCTTTCCAAGCCTGACATACGCTTCAAGCCTTATTTTCTGTTCTTTCGCCAATTTGACTAATGGGATTTTGCCACTCACTGGAGCTATTTCCGGGTTTTCCGATTTTAATTCGTCTGAATAAACAGTTTTTGTTCCTTCTTTGGCTTCCACATCTAAAGTGAGTGTGACTCTGCAAAGGTTACATCCAAATTCGCTTTTACATGGGCATTCTTCAGGCAAATTGTAACTATCCAAGTCTGTTTTGAGGGGGATGAGACCAAGCCTATGTGCTACAATTTCATCTTGCAATATAGAAGAATTCTCAAGCATCACAATTTCATCTACAGCCATGCATGGGACTTCGGTCATTATTATCCGTCTCAAGGCGTTCACGTGGGGAACGTTAGTTCCTCGAATTAGTAAACGCATGTTTTTTTCGTCTTTTTCAAGCACTTCAATTTCCACTTAACATGACACTCCATAATAGGCGATGATAACTGTGCCGTTCAATAGAATACTAGTGGGTTATTTCAATTTTTCTGTTAACAAAAGAACAATACAAATCGGCTAGACTCTTCTTCCCCTTCTGCCGCCTGGCCTTCGTGTACCATCATGCGGGATTGGCGTAACTTCTTCGATGCGGCCTATTTGGAAGCCTGCTCTGGCTAAGGCTCTTATGGCTGCTTGGGCGCCCGGACCGGGGGTTCTTGGTCCTGAGCCTCCTGGCGCGCGTACTTTGATGTGTATGGCTGTTATTCCCTTGTCTTTTGCTATTTCTGATACTGATGTTGCTGAACGCATAGCTGCGTAAGGTGACGATTCCATTCTATCTGCCTTTACGAACATTCCGCCAGACGCTCTAGCTATGGTTTCTGCGCCTGAAATATCTGTCATATGAATTAGTGTGTTGTTGTAAGAACTGAAAATGTGAACAACTGCCCATTTTTCTGCTTTCTTACTTGAACTGCTCATTGTTCCTCCTCCATCGTCTTAGTTTGGCTTGGTTTAGATTCTGTTGTTGGTGTAACTGCGATGGTTTGGCGCAAGGGATGAGCTGGATTTGAAAAGGGACTTCTTGGAGCATAGGTTATCTGATTTTCTTCTTCCCGCGTGACAATGTAGCTTGGCACTGTAACTTTTCGGTTTTCTATAATTATGTGTCCGTGAGTTATGAGTTGACGCGTTTGATGGATGCTTGCAGCCAAGCCTTTACGAAAAACAATAGTCTGAAGTCTTCGCTCGAGAATATCCTCTACAGTCAAATCTAAAACGTCATCCAAAACTGCCGTTTCGTGAAGCACACCCAGCTTCTTCAAACGTGCAAGAAGTTCTCTTTCCATTTTTTCCCTTTCTTCAGGTGATTTGCCTATAAGCGAACGGGCTATTCCCCTGAACTTTGATAGCATGGTTTCGTGGCGCCACAATTCATGTTTATTCCTTAAGCCGTATTGACCCAAAAATTTGAGTTCGTCTTTAAGGATGTCGGTCCGCCATGGAAAACGCGGCGTCGCGTACTTTTTTCTTTGTTTTTTAGGGTCGCCCACAACTACCCACCTTCAGCAGGCGCCGTCGGTCTGACAAGTGCTTTCTTCTTGACTCCAAGTGCTTTTCCTGATCTGCCAGTTGTTTTGGTTCTTTGCCCCCGCACTTTTAATCCATAAGCATGGCGGTATCCACGCCACGATTTAATAACTTTCATTTGCTCAATGTCCGTCTTCGTTTTTAAAACAAGATCAGCGCTGATTAGGTGTTGATCTTTGCCAGTTTCCGAGTCTTTTCTTCTATTTAGAAGCCAGTTGGGAATTCCATGCTTCAGAGGGTCTTCAATTATTTCTTCTATTTTTTCAATGTCTGCTTCTGTTAGAAATCCTGCTCTTGTATGCGGATCAATTCCTGCTTTCTTCAAAATGGCGTTTGCTAAGCCAAGGCTTATTCCTTTAATTTTTTTTAGCGCAAAGGGCGCTTTCAGAGTACCTTCTACATCCGCGTCTGTTATTCGAAGGATGTGGCGGAATTCTTGTGACATTCATTGACATCCTATAGAGGTAGAGCTACCTACGAAAATAAACCAGACTTTATTTAAACCTTACTAGTCCCCTTCTTGCAAATGTATTTTCATCTTTTCACCCTTTTTTTGCTACACTTTTCTGAATCTCTACCGAACAGTTATTATAGCGCAATCAATGCCGCTGTTTTAACGTTAGTCTTTTATCAAATCCTGCGCAGAAGTGCAAGAAAACTTCTCCATGGGGATATTCCATACAACTCTCTTTCTTTTGAGTGTTCCCACACCATAGTGGAGTTCTGAGGATCCATAAACGAAAAAACTAAGTAGACGTATATACACCTATATCTTGGGAGAAGGGAGATGCAAAAATCAGCTTTTTTATCTTTTATGCTTATTACAACTCTGCTACTTAGTAGCATTTCAGCAGCAATAACATCTGTGACATATTCACAAAACAAGGCATTTCTAGAAACAGTGGAGGAGAATGTGCTTGATAAAGGCTATGATCAAACACGGCAGATATCTGGCGGCAATGATATCTCTAATACAACATCTGATATATTCAGGAAAAACCCATGGATGCGCCTCAAATCTTCTGAGTGGAAGAAATTCGCCCAAGTTACAGGCAACTTAGCTGAGTTAGTTATAGGCATCAGCACATCTTCCGAAGCAGGTTATGTAGAGTTAGAGAACTTTATCCAAAATGGAAAAGGAAAGATTCTCAAAAAACTATACGCTGGAAATGATGTTGCGGCGTTCGTTGTTGGTTTACCTTTTGACTCAATTCCTCTTCTTGTGAATGTTCAAAGAACTACCCAATCTTTCAGATATGTTGAACCCAACAGGCTAGTTCAAGCAGATTTTGTTCCGAACGACCCTCAATGGTCTCAACAATGGGGACCTAAAAAGATAGAAGCCGATTATGCTTGGAATGCAACAGTGGGTAGTTCATCGGTTTTAGTAGCTATAATTGACACAGGCATCGATTATATGCATCCTGATTTGGCTTATAATTATGCGCCAGGCGGTTATGACTGGGTCAACTATGATGACGATCCAATGGATGACCATGGTCATGGAACTCACTGCGCCGGAATAGTTGCTGCCGTTATCAATAACGGCATAGGAATCACTGGGATCGCCCAAGTAAGCGTGATGGCTGAAAAGTGTCTTAATGATCAAGGCTTCGGCGATGATGCAGATTGTGCTCAAGCGATAATCCATGCAGTAGATCAAAGTGCAAAAATATTAAGTTGCAGTTGGGGAGGCTCTTCAAGCTCGGTCATCCATGACGCCATAAAATATGCTTATAGTCATGGAGTAATTGTATTAGCGGCTGCAGGAAACACCGCTAATAGCTACGAACATTATCCGGCCGCTTTTGACGAGGTTGTAGCAGTTACGGCTACAGACAGTAATGATAGTCCAGCTGATTTCACAACATTCGGCGAGTGGGTTGAGGTTTCTGCTCCAGGTGTTGCCATACTCTCAACTATTCCTGGCGGTGTGTACCTCTACGCAAGTGGAACCTCAATGTCATGTCCACATGTTGCAGGTGTTGCCGCTTTGATTCTGAGTAGATTTCCAGATTTGACCATTAATCTACTAAGGCAAGCGATTCTATATGCTACTGATGATTTAGGTTGCCCGGGTTTTGACATCTATTACGGTTATGGCAGAATCAATGCAAGGATAGCTGTTGAGGCATCCGTTTCTGAACACGATCTTGTCCTTTGGGAAATGCTTACGCCACCTTTTGTAGAACCTGGGAGTTCCGGTTTCATTAACGCGACCGTATATAACGCGGGATTGTCAGATGAAAGCGAAATACACGTACAACTGCTTGAGAATGGAACAATGGTTGACTCTGAAGTAATTTCGTTCCTACCCAAAGATTCGTTTGCAAATGTTAGTTTAATTTGGAATCCGGAAACTGAAGGAGACCATAATCTCACAGCTTTTGTTGTTCCTGTTACTAACGAAACAAATTTAAGGTTCAACAGTCAGTGTGCGTGCGTTCAAGTCGGTTTTCCATTGAAGGTTGCCGTAGTGGACTCTGATGGTTGTTGGGACCAGCACACCATTAGTGAAGTTTGGGAAAGATTGAACAGAGACTGGCGCTATTTTGGCGACCAAATGATTCTCATTGACTATACTTCATTGGCTAAGCTTAACATCTCATACAATGATATAAGCGCCACAAAAGCCGATGTACTTTTCATTTCATGTGCTGAGGCTCGGGAGTATACTGACGAGGAAATTGATGCAATCACTCGATACGTCTATGAGGGGCATGGCTTGATCGCAACAGCTGGAACTTTTTACTCTCCTTGGGTTCCTAATAACAATAAGCTTGCGCCCCTTCTTGGGTTAAATCAAAATCTGCATTGGAACATAACTGAACTTGATGTTATGGAGGTGCTTGACCTCGAACATCCATTATTCACTAACTTCCCAACAACATACAATCTCAGTGAGCTCGCGCTTGGTAGTATTTCAGAAGATTACTGTTGGGATTCCAATGAATTATGGGAAGGACAATATGTAGCGTTGGGAAGTGAAGGTCTTTCTGCAATTGTGACGTACAGAGGATTGGTCTACATTTCTCCCTACCTGGAGTTCATAGGTTATTGGGAATGTCCAACTATATCTCCACTAAACCTTGATCATCTACAACTCTTTTACAACGCAATAATATGGTCAAAGTTCCAGAAGCCAGAACATGAGTTAATTGCTTCTTTGAAAACAAGTAGCATAACAATAGTTGGTGAAGAAGCTCAGATCAACGCGGTTGTCTCCAATATAGGATTGAGTAACGAAACAAATGTAACGCTCAGAATAATCATCAACGGAAGCATCGCGTACAGCGAAGTAATACCGAACCTGTTCAACGGGTCCGCATATACACTTGCATATTCGTGGGTACCCGCAACATTAGGCGAGTACAATGTAACAGTGTTCATACAACCAAACCTTGGTGAAGACAACATACGAAACAATGTTGCGTCTATGAGGGTTAATGTTGAACCTCCAATAAGAGAAAAAAACATTCTCATAGTAGCTGATGATGATGGAGGTGCTAAAACGAGCCTGCAAGAATTCCAATACGCCCTTGATAATATCGGATGTAGCTACTATGTTTGGAGAGAAGAAACACTAGGCTCACCGCCCTTGGATTTCATTAGTCAATTTAAGCTGATAATCTGGACATGTGGCGAGGCAGCTGACATGCTTGACTGCGTATCCACAACTGATGCTTTAAGTCTAATTACCTATGCGAAGCAAGGTGGAACCGTTTTCCTTGAAGGCAGCTTCATAGCATACACTCACATGTTTGATACTGACTTCAAAAAGTATGTAATGCATGCTAATTTTCTGGGTATGACTTGGCCTTGGCTTGGCGGAACTGAAGGGGCGAAAGTAATAGAAACAAATCAATTAGTAGTTTGGGGTTTGCCAGAACTGACTTATTGGAGCGATGTGCCACGTATAGCCCAAGGTATCACACCAGCATATGAGGGAGTGACAATTCTTAACTACATAGACAATCCTGAACCTGTTACACCACCTGACCATTTTCCACTTCCAAAGGTTATCGAATGGGGCGCCATTGTTGTTTCAGAAGAATATGATAGGCACTCAACCATATTCTGTTCTTTTCCACTTTTTGGTCTTCCCGAAAGTGAGAGAAACCTGATAATAAAAAATGCTGTCAATTGGCTTATTCCAAAAGAGCATGATCTCGCTGTGACGATTACCACCTTCAAAGACAACTTTCACGACATAAAATATCCTGCATGGATAAACGTGACTGTCACTAATTGGGGACTTACCGATGAAACAAACATTGGATTACAAGTATCAATTAATGGGACAGTTGTCGACTCTGCAATAATCTCTTCTATGTCCACTGGTTCCACTTATGCGCTTAACCATCTTTGGACGCCTGAAAAAATAGGAACATACAATATAACCGCCCATGTGCTTCCACTTTTGGATGAAGATGTTCTATATAATAATGTAATAAGTAGCTCCGTCAATATCCGGCATATTGTAGTGGCTTTAATATCGAACAAGGAAGAACTGGAAAACATTATTCCCCTCCTTGACTCAATAAAAATAGGCTACCACATATACAGTGGGAACAAATACTACGACTATTCTGAAGACATTGAACTGTTGTTGGCTCATCGTGTTGTAATCATGATAAAGAGTTGGGCGCAAACAACTGCAAACGAGCATGCAGCACTGAAATCTTATTTAGCAGCCGGTGGCAACTTGCTTGTCACTGGTGAAGGTTGCCTTCTTTCAGACGCATTTCCCACAAGAATTGATACATACATGTGCGATATTGTTGGTGCAAACTGCTCTGGACTCTACTTTCCACTACCAGAAATTGGAATAATGTATATAATGAATAACTCGCACCCAATAACTGACGGACCATTTGGGAAATTTGATATTGGATACACAACTTCTGTAAGATATACGTATTGCGAAAATGCAACCGCGGATACTTCGAAGAATGCTGTTGTAATCTCTAAGTGGCTGTCTCCAGATTGCCCTGCAGACAAAATTATTGCAACAGATCTCACATCAGGGAAAGTAGTGTTTTGGAATGGCAAAGGCAACACAGAGTGGATCCTCAATGATGATTGCCAGATGATCTTTAGGAACCTAATTAATTGGTTTGAGTTTGGGTTGTACCATGACTTGGAAACCTCTGTGCAAATCCTTGGAGTGATAGAACCAGGTGAGCCCTTGACTTTGAATGTAACAGTTTACAATAATGGTTACTTTGATGAGCATGATGTCACATTAAGTCTATTCATTGACAGCATTAACGTCTACTCTATAGAGATACCCACTCTGATGAAACGAACATTGTATAGACTTGACTATTTGTGGGTTCCGCCAAGTGAAGGATTATATAATGTTACAGTTTACACGCCGATTATTCCAACAGAGCTCAACCAAACAAATAATATATTCTCAAGATTTGCCTTGGCAAAGCATGCAGATATAGCTATTACAAATGTGGTTCTTTCCAAAAACTTTGTGGGCCTAGGATTCCCTCTAGGAATACACGTAACCCTTGCGAATCTGGGAAACTTCACTGAAACCTTCAACGTCACAGTATACGCTAATGCTGCCGTCATTAAGACGGGGACTGTGACGCTGACAAATCGAAGTTATGTGACTCTTATCTTCATTTGTGACACTACAAGTTTTGACAAAGGCAACTACACGATAAGTGTTTGTTCGGAACCTCTTCCAGATGAAATAGACAATACCAATAATGTGCCTTTTGATAATTACATCTTTGTGACAATTCCTGGAGATGTAAATGGCGATAGATTTGTCAATGCTAAAGACGCAGTAATTTTAGGTGAAGTATTTGGCAATTCTTCTGGAAATCTGGATGCCGATATTAATGGTGACGGGTGGGTCAATGCCAAAGATGTTACAATCTTAGGTATACACTTCAACGAATACTGGTAACATGCTAACGTTCAAATTTTGATCCTCTTAATATTGAATGCTTTTGAGAAATGTGAAGACCTGTCGCAAATGAGAATAGTGTCCAGAAAAATAACCTATATTTCCCTATAATAAGTCATAATTCGTAATATAGGTTAAATCTTTTAAAGGGTTTCAGCTATAATGAGACAGCAGAAACAATAGAGTTGATGCATAATGGTGAAAAGAGGAGAAGAGGAGAAGATTAAACGCATCTTAACAGACCCCAAACTATCAGGCATAAAAGCCATGCTGGAAAAAGACCATGCCATAGACTGCATTTTCTTACTGCATATGAGCCGTGGCAAGTGGAAAGAAGCAAAAGAGTTCATGCGCAACAATGGCTTAACCCTCAGCGACGGCACTTTCAGAGCTCGAATGATTGAAATTGAAGATTTGGGCTTAGCCAAAAGCGAACGCATCGACCCTCTCAAAAAATACTACGTGAAAACTGAGTTGGGCGAAAAAATCGCAAAGCTTCTTCTAGAAATCTTCGACAAACTGGGTGCATAAACACTTCAAGCACATCATTCCACCACTGTTCAACAGTTCCACTTCAAACAACTTTTTAGACGTAAATCCCACAACATGCCCCTCGCTATATTGTAGTCTTGCTTTACAAATGATTAATATGGTGTATTAAGTCGTAAGACTTAAATTCCTTGTTTCTACTTACATAATCAATAACCCCGAAGGAGGGATAGAAAGAAAAATGAAAATGTTGAAGAATAGGAAAGCCCTAAGCCCTGTAGTTGCGTCAATCATACTTATTGCTGTAACAGTCGCTGTAAGCATCGCTGTAGCTGCATGGATGGGAGCATTGACATTCACTTTCACGCAAACTGAGCAGGTGACTTTCACAGCGTATCAGTGGGGATCTCCAGGAACTACGGTACCATACATATTGATAACAATAAAGAACACTGGTGCAACAGACTTATCTATAGCTGAAATACGCGTAGATGGCTCAACAACTGGCATAACAGTAACACCCTTATTAACGACTCCATATGCACTGACGAAAGGCTCCTCAGTTCAGTTCAATGTTACCAAAAGCGGTGGATATACTCGAGGAGTACAGTACAGTTTCATGGTAATCACAGCTAAGGGCAACCAATTCGGTCCATACGTGCAAACTGCTCCATAACCTCCCTTTCTTTGCTAATTGGGAGTGGGGTAGGGTGAGCAAAAACTC
>JACAEK010000024.1 GCA_013388895.1 Candidatus Bathyarchaeota archaeon
GAAAAACGCATCCTTTATAGTAATATTCATGATTGCGGAATATTTGTTAAAGTAGCTGGCATAGAATCTATACATGATACTGATGAGAGCAAAGCTAGCGAAAATACTAATGGTTATTATAGCAGTCGTACTTCTGGTTAGTCTAGCGCCAACGAATGTGCAGATTGCTTTCTCAAGTGAAAATGGCGGAAAAATCGACGTTTTTACCCAAAAAGAACCTTACAGTGGAAAAGGCCTAAACATGCCAAGTGACGCATTTGGTCCAGAAGAAACCGTTATCTTGTATGCACTCGTAACCTTCAATGAAATCCCAATGCAAAACGCACTGGTTGTATTCTACATCAACGCTTCCAGTGGCAGTTCATTCGTTCTCACGGGCAGAGCGGACATAAATGGAATTGCAACGGTCAACTTCACGATACCTACACCGCCTATAGACGTTGATGAGAGCGAGATTTTTGGAACTTGGAATGTATTAGCAAATGTGTTAATCGAAAATACTGTGTTCTTTGATACCCTAACCTTCAAGGTGAATTGGCTTGTAAAACTTCTTTCTATCCGAGCTATTGATGAAAGTTTGATACGTCGAACCAGTTTCGGCATTGGAGGAGATGTTGGATTTGAAATAACCCTAAGAAGCATTGCCATGACTGTGAAAAGCATTACAATAGCGATAGTTATACAAGATGAATTGAATGTTCCTGTAAACTACACAGAAATACATGATTTTCAAGTATCACCGAACGAAAAAGTGGTTATCGTTTATTCCAAATTATATCTTCCCAAATGGTCGCACATAGGAAACGCAACTGTATACGTATCAGTTCTGACTGCACCTGTAGCCGAGGGCGGTGTACCATATTGCCCCGATATATACACGTGGTTTTTCATCACTATTACTGGATCACTCAAAGTGTCTTTTCATGACGCAGCAGTTGTCAACTGCACACCTTCGGCTAAGTCTGTGGAAGCTGGACAATCTTTTGAAGTAAGTGCAACCGTTCAAAATGAAGGGACAGAAATTGAAAGTTTCAATGTTGGCGCCTACTATGATGAGGTGCTTATTGGAACTTCGCCGCTTGTACTTGCACCGTATTCCCATGTGACTCTAGATTTTACTCTTAACACGTCACTTATCAATCCAGGAAATTATACAATAAAAGCGGCTATTCCCCTTCTAAATAATGAGGCAGATACAGCAGACAATATTTTTGTTGACGGAATTATCGAAATTAAATCCGAAACACCAATTATTATTCATGACATCGCGATAAGCAATATCACGATATCAAGTAGTAATCTGTATGTTGGTGATCTGCTTTTGATTAACGTTAGCATAATTAACAAAGGAACTGAAACAGAACAGTTCAATGTAAGTGCGTACTATAACTCTTCAATAGTAGAAACCGTGCATATTGAAGCCCTCGCACCTACTGTTCAGACTACAATATCTTTTGTATGGGATACAAGTTTTGTAGATGAAGGTTTTTACCAGATAAGTGCAATAGCACCTCTTTCAGATGATGTTAATATTTCGGATAACATTTGCACAGATGGTGTTGTTGAAATTAGACTCCCACCGCCGCATACTCATGAGCTAGATATCCTAAGCAATCCGATTAGCGATGTCACCTTCATAATTAATGGTGTAGACGCAAGAACACCTTATTCTGCAATTCTTACAGAAGGCGTTTACACAATAGTCTTTCCTTACGAATGGGTTGACTCAACTACTGGAAAGCATTATGTTTTTAGCCAGTGGGAAGACTTTTTCACAGATCCAACTAGAACTTTCAGCCTCGTCTCCGACATGAATCTAATAGCCTACTACGAGGAGACTATGTACACTTTAGAAATCAGCAGCTCCCAAGGAGGCACAACGGGTCCTTCTCCTGGAAATTATACGTATCCCTATGGCATCTCAGTGACGATATGGGCTTTTCCGCATGCAGCCTACGAATTTGATCATTGGACACTTAATGGAATCAATAGAACTGAGAACCCAATAACAATCTTCATGGATAAAGACTATGCCCTATCAGCTCGTTTTGAAGCTGTTTTATTTTTAACCTACAGGTTGTCGATAACAAGTGACCCAATACTAAGTGTCGAATTCAAAATAAACGGCATGAATTATACAACGCCATATTCAGCTACACTTCATGAAGAAAACTACGCAATAACCATGCCCTCATCATTTAGAGACTTCGCAACTGGCAAATTATATGCTTTCGACCATTGGGAAGACAGTTCAACCAATTTGGAAAGAATAGTTATTCTTAACCAGAACATGAGTCTAGTGGCATATTATGAAGAAGCCTTTGCAGGATGGTTTATTCCAGAATGGTTCTATTTGCTTTTGCCACCGTTTCTGGTTTTGGCTATTCTATTAATTGCTTTGCTCTATCGTAGAAGAAGGAGAAAAGAAGAGGAATCATTTTATTCTGGTTGGACTGCTTGGTATTACTGCCGTGACATGCGGAACAAGTTGTCCAGAGTTTAATTTTTGCTGCAAGTTTTGTTACAGAAAAGATTGATGAAGGAGGGATAGAAGCCTTCTCCTTTCTCCCTGCTTTGGCTGAGATTGTTGTGGGCAATATCTTTATAAAACGTTGCTGTTCATGGCGGTATATGTCGTTTTTGAAAATATGCCGAGTTTTTGGTGCATGTCGGTTTTGGAAACTTTGCTTTTAGCATTGGCAATGCCTTTTTATTAGTTGATGGAGAATGTTTGAGGAGATTGCTTCGGACTCTGTTCAAATGCTAATACTGCTATTCTGGATTACGTTAGCTTTTGTGATAATCTGGGGAGTTACGTGGGCACGTAGCTCGAAAAAGGCTAAATGACAATGTAAGAAGCTCAGGTGCCGAGAATAAATCCGTAACGCATAAATTCGTTTTCTTATTTTTAGAAGTTTGATCGGGCGGTAGCTCAGCTTGGTAGAGCTTCCGAGCCAGCGTAGGTTTAAGCGTAAAGCTTAGCTGACGGAGACGCTGTAGACACCTACCCATGGTGGATGCCAATCAGCCTATCAAGCGTACAAGCAGAGACCGGACTGTCGCAGGTTCAAATCCTGCCCGCCCGACCAAGCTTCTCTAGCGAAGAACAGCACGAATAACATTTTTTGTTCATGACTGAAGGCAACTGTGCTGAAACTTCCGGTGGGTTTGTTTTCAGAAGGCAACATGCGTAGTGGACGTTACTGCGGTTTCTACTCAGTCGTCGGTTTTTTCCGAGTGCGCAATTAGATATCCGCCAAATCCAGCTCCCCACATGAAAAGTGGATAGACGATCATGCGTTCCATTCCGCCTGCACCTAGCCCTAAAGTAAATTTTGCCCGCAAAGAGGACCAACGCTCCAAGCGCTATCAGTCCCAGAACAACGGCTATAATAGAGAATGACATTTCCACTAACTTGATCTTGTGAACGTATGAACATATGATGGAGAATATGGTTGATAGTCCGCCGAATAGAAACGCAATTAGTGATACTACTGTGTGGATTATGCCGAAGTCTTCTGTGAATATGCCGACGCCCATGGCGCCGATAGCCGTCAACATCAGAACCACGGTTAGCACCTTAAATTCTCTAAAGGCGCGCTGCAGAAAGTATGTTCCAATAAGCACTAATAATCCCAGAAGGAAGACAGATGAGTTGAAGACCATCGCGGAAGACCCGACTCCAAGATCGCTTATGTAATTGTCCGCTATGCTGTAACCTGGATACAATGCTTCCGAGACAAACAGACATATGACGAATTGAGTTGCCGCAATGAAAAAGAGTGTTCCTGCCACTTTTCCATTAGCATAGACCATGCCAAGCGATGCTGTCGCATAAATAGATAAAACTTGCGTAAAAGAGCATTATCAAGACATGCAGGTCAACCATTTTATATTATCGCTCAATGTTTGCTTGTTCTTCCATTTCGTGAAGTATCAATTGGTCTCTTATTGCTTGTCTCAGTTTTTCTATTTCTTCACTTAGCACTCGGTCTTTTTTAAGCGCTGGCACAATTCTTCTTATAGCTGTATAAGCTTTTTTTGTGCCTTTTCCAAGTTTTTCTATTCCACGATACTCTACCGCTTGTGCAGCACATAGAAGTTCTATGGCAGTTATATACTCACTATTTTTCAGAATTTTCGCAGCTTTTTGAGCAGCTGTTGCGCCCATACTCACAAAATCCTCAAAGTTTGCCGAAGTAGGAATCGAGTCCACACATGCAGGATGAGCCAAAACCTTGTTCTCTGAGGTTAATGCTGCAGCTGTACACTGTGCTGTCATGAAACCACTGTTCAGCCCAGTCTCTGCTTGTGATGGAATGAGAAAAGCGGGTAAACCGTTGCTTAGTTTTTCGTCAACAAGCCTTGCTATTCGACGTTCAGAAAAGTTGCCAATAATAGCCAAGGCTATTCCAAGCATGTCCATGGCAAGAGATATTGGCTGACCGTGGAAGTTTCCACCCGATAGGCATAAGCCTTGTTCAGGGAAAACTAGAGGATTATCAGTAGCCGAATTAATCTCAACTTCAACCACTCTCCTAGCATATGCAATTGCATCTCTTGTAGCACCCAACACTTGTGGGGCGCATCTTAGACTGTAGGGATCATGAGGGCGTTGCATCTTATCGACAGCTTTTGTGCCCTTATGAACGAGTTTGCTTCCGACAATCAGCTTGAGCATGTTTCTCGCTGTTGTGACTTGTCCATTGTGTGGCCTAGCTTTCTGGATATTTTCGTCAAAAGCGTCAGAAACTCCAAGCAAAGCCTCAAGCGACAAAGCTGTCGCAACCTCTGCTGTTTTAATCAAGCTTTCAGCGTCGTAAACAGCTAAAGCCCCTATTGCCGTCATCAGTTGCGTGCCATTAATGAGGGCTACTCCTTCTTTGGACTTTAGCTGAACTGGCTCTATCTTGGCTTTCTTTAATGCCTCCTTTCCGCTTATTACTTTGCCTTGATATTCGGCTTTTCCTTCACCTATAAGTACCAGAATCATATGGGCTAGTGGGGCTAAATCACCGCTTGCTCCCACTGAACCTTTGGCTGGAATTACTGGATGTACACGTTTATTCAGCATTTCTACAAGTGTTTCTAATGTTTCTAGGCGTATGCCAGAAAAGCCCTTAGCCAACGTATTAGCTCGCAAAAGCATTAGAGCGCGAACGACTCCTGTAGTTAGGGGTTCGCCAACACCCACAGAATGGCTTCTGATGAGATTAATCTGCAACTGCTCAATCTGCTCCGGCGGAATCATTCGATTATTTAATGCGCCAAAACCCGTGTTAACACCATAAATCACATGATTCCCTTTTACTAGCTTTTCCAAAAAATCGCGACTACTCTTCACTTGTTTTTTGACTTTTTCTGGAATCACAACTTTTGCACTATCTCGCGCAACCTTTACGACATCTTCTATTTGCAGCGCTTCTCCATCAATTGTTATTTCGTTCATGCATATTTGTCTCCGCTTTTCAAATAAGAAAAAAGGGTGTTTTAATTCTTTGGGAAAGCAGGCGAGTTTTTATCTTGCTCTTGCCCTTACTCTTGGTTCAAGTAAGGTCCAAAGCCACTCCACGAACTCGCCTAGATTCTTTGTTTGAATGTAAACTTCGCCTGGTCCTGTAATGTTTGTTACTAGGCCTTCTCCGCCCAGAATTGTTTCTTTCAGTCCGCCGAATTTTGTCACGCGATAACTGCATGTGTCACTGAAAGCCACAAGGTGGAAGTTGTCAACGACCATCGATTGTCCAGGCTGTAAGACGTGTTTGTCTATGGCTCCAAAAGTGTTTATGAATAATGTTCCGTTGCCTGTCACTTTTATCATGAATAAGCCTTGTCCGAACAAGCCTCTGGTGAAGCCTTCCCATTTAACGTCTAAATCCACGTTTTCCGTTGACGCTATGTAAGCTGCCTTCTGTATAATGTAGCCTTGATTTGGTTTGATTTCCAGTTTTTCGATGTCGCCTACTGGTGCAGAAACAAATCCTGCTTCGCCTTGACCGTTTGCCGCAGTATATTCATTTACCCAGAAAGATTGACGCCCAAAAATCGCCAGACCCAAAGTGCCTAAAAGACTTGTTTCTCTCTTTCTGGTGTGAACTTCAATGTTTGGAGTCATGTAAGTCATTGCGCCTGATTCGGCAACTATTTTCTCGTTTGGCTCCAGATTCACTACGAGCATTGAATAAGACGGTTTGTATTTTATCTCATACTTCATCAGATTTCCCTCTATCATTAGGTTGTTGCAAAAACATTAATATTACCTTTTAAGCCATATCAATGCTTAGGAGAAAAATCATGAGCTTCTTCGGCTTCGACCTCATCGGACTCATAGGTTTAATAATAATCGGACTCATAATCATACTAGTTATCCGATTACTTATCGTATTGATTCCAGCAGCCATAATCGCCATTATAGTCTGGATTTTCACAGGAAACCTGTGGTACGCTGGAGCTGCTTTCTTACTCATCGCTCTTTTATCTATAGTGAAAAAATTGTGACAAACGCCTCTATTTTTCAAAAAAAGCTGAAAAAATCCGATTTTTGATTAAATTACTTAAAAATCTTGGTGGTGCTTTTCATAAAACTTTTATATCTGATGAATCGTGGAATAAGAGTAATCAAACAAATCATGGTGCTTACATGGAACCAAGCAAAAAACCGCTGAACGTGCTTATCAAGCAATTAAACGTTAGCATTGCAGTCATGCTCAAAAACGGATGCGAATACAAGGGAAAAATGATAAAATGCGACGGCCACATGAACATACTTCTCGAAGGAGCAACAGAAAGCAAAGATGAACAACTATTGGCAAACTACGGAAACGTACTGCTACGCGGAAACAACATACTCTATATAATGCTAGACATGCACTAAGCAGCTAATTTAGCAGTTCCCGAGACATAGTCTAAAACGTCTTTGAGTCTAGTCTGCAACTTATACTTTCGTCTGAAATATTTAAGGACGTTTCTTACGTCACGAGTCAGAAGCTGCTGCGCGTTTGGATGTTTTTTTGTCACGTATTGAGGCCAATCAATAATTAAGATGTGCATGTCTGGCTTCAGAATGACATTGTACTCGCTTAAATCCGCATGAATTACGCCTGCTTTCAGATAAGCCCTTCGAACATTGCGCAGTATTTCTTTCAGAATTTTTTCTGGTTTGCGAATTTCTTTCCACTCTGCAAGTTCTGCACCTTCAATCATACTCATGGCTATTACGTGGCGGTTTTGGCTTATAGGTTCTGGAACAGCTACTTTATGCGGAAATACAAGTTTTAAAGCGTGAAATTCTTTTTCCGCCGCAAGTCTGGACTGGAAGAGCCAGCTTGCTCGTTCAGTTGCATAGCCTCTTTTTCGAGTAGTCTGGCGAAAACTGATTCTGCCCAATCTGTGAAATTTTATGGCAATCGCTTCGCCTTTAGGATTCAACGCATCATAAACATCCGCTTCTTTACCAACACCAAGCGGTTTTCCAAAAGCTTCAAGCACACCAGCTTTGACAAAGGCATTTATCGCCAAGCAATCGTATCCTGCATAATTCATCGTATAGCCTACGTAAGGTCTCCGTATCTGGTAGATTAATCCGAACTTGTTGAGGCGGCTTAGTCTAAAGTCTGTTTCGCGAGGGCTAAATTTTGTGTATTTAGCGATTTGTTCTTTGGAAACAAATTCATGTTTGCCCATTGCTGCTTCAATGATGGTTAACACTCTGAGGTCTTCATTTTCTAGGCTGCGAAACACTTGAACGGCAACTTCAGCAGACGACATAACACCACAAAGAACAGTTTATTCCACGTTAACTATTTCGGTTTTTTCAATGCTCTCTCTGACAGCCTCTTTCAAGTTTAATTTTCTCTCAAAAGATTTCACAATCCCTAGCTTAGCTTTCGTTGCTGGATGTTTTGCTATAAAAAGTGAGCAACAGTCCTTGTAAGGACTTGTGGAGATTTCGAATGTGCCGATTTGTTTGGCTAATTCAACTATTTCGTTTTTTTCATATGTAAGCAACGGTCTGAGTATAGGCAGCGAAGCTGCACTACTTATCGCCGCGATATTCTACAAGGTTTGCGATGAAACTTGAGCCAAATTTTCGCCGCTTCCCAAAGCCAATATGGCATGTTTCGTAGCTATTTCTTCGGCAACTCTAACCATGAAACGTCTAAACAGAACTAAACGATACCGTGCTGGGGCTTCCACTGCCTCAGCTTCAAAAGGATAGTAAGGAACAAAAAACACTTTAGTCTTGAAACAATATTGCGTTAAAATCTTCATCAGCTCAAGAATCTTGGCGTTTTTTCTTTCGTCAAATTTTTGGAAAGCGTGAAAGTGTAGAAATTGGAGTTCACAACCGCGTTTCATTAGAAGCCAAGCTGCCACAGGCGAGTCAATTCCACCGGATAATAGGTGCAAAACTTTCCCAGAAACGCCTACAGGCAAACCGTACAATCCGTTAAATCTTTCATCGAAAACGTATGCTTTTCCTTCAAAAAGCTCAACAAATATTTCTTTTTGGGGCTGTGTAAGCGAAATTTTGGCTTTAAAGCGATTAACGAGATAGGTGCCCAACTCTCGATTTACGTCCATAGAGGTGAATGGCAACGTTTTGTCGGCTCTTTTCGCAGAGACTTTCGCCAAAGTACCAGCTTCTAACGAAAATTTCTTTCCCACTAGTTGTTTTATGTTTTCTAAGGTGGCTTCTGTTCTGAAACAAAATGCAAATGAAGCTATTCCAAAAACTCTTTTCAACAAGTCTGCAAATTTGTTCTTGTCAGATTTTTGGTTTAATTCGAGAATTATTCTTCCCTGCTTTTTTCGTATCTTATCATATTCCAGTCCCTCAACTGCTTTGCCTATGTTTTCGATTAGCTTTTTTTCAAAGAAGGGCCTGTTTAATCCTTTCAGCCCAAGTTCTCCGTAATGAATCAATATGCAGTCAAACACAGTTGAAGGTACTTCATGCAAAATTTTAAGACTTTCTATTCCTTCAAAGTTCCAAGCGCATCAGCGGAAAATCGTCTTTTTCACTTTTTATTTTGAAGTTATGTTTCAAATAGAGTTCCAATGGACCTGAAGGATTCTCGGCTGAGCCTTTCTTTGCAAAAGTTTCAACAGTTTTGAATCCGCTCTGTTTGAGCTGGGCTAGTAGGTTTCTAAGCATAATCGTTCCCAATCCTTTTCTGCGTGTTTCCTTACTGGCTATGTATAGGCACGCGAGAAAAACTGCATCTTTGCTTGGTGGCCCGGCAACATATTCCTTTGTGCGTGGGAAGAATTTTGCTGGCGCATATTGTATGAAGCCTATTGGCGTGTCAGCCAAATATGCGATTTTGATGCATGTTCCAAATTCGCTGGCAACTTTGTTAAACCATTCGCGTTTTTGCTGCTCCATCTCTGGTTTCAGCATTTCTTCGCCATAAGCACCACTTGTTTGCCAATAGAGGCAGTAACGACACGGGCTGGGAACATCCTTAAAATTGTCACTGGCTGCGTCTTCAATTTTTAGCAAAGCGTTTCATCTTTCATGGCTTGTAGCCGCTAAAGCTAATTATCAAAAACACGAAGTATATAAAAAGTAAAACTGCGCTTTCTCTCCAAGTGATTTTTTCGCTTGATAAAAAGTACCAGAGGAAAAGATTTGTTATAAGCGAGAACATGGCTACATTGGAGAATGCTGTCATGTTAATGTTTAATGGTGAAGCTATGAGTGAGACGCCTAAGATGCAAGTAATATTTATGAAGCAGCTTCCAATGATGTTGCCCAGTGCCATGTCTAGATGTCCCTTTCTCGTGGCGTTTATGCTGGTTGCCAATTCAGGTACGCTTGTTCCGAAGGCTACGATAGTTGCGCCAATAATAACTCGTGAAATGCCAACGTACCCTGCTAAAAACGAAGCGGAGTCAACGATAAAATAGGAAGCAAGCACTACTCCAATAGCGCCCAAAAACGCAAAAAACGTGCATCTCTGCAGTTTTTGTCTTTTATTATCTAGGGAAACTTCTTCCACAACTTTTCTCACTTTGGAGAGTTGGTAAAGATAAAACACAAAGATTGCGAGAAGCACTATGCCAATAAATCTGCTTGCCTCTCCCAAATAAAGAAGCGTTAACGGAATAATCGAAGCTATGAAAAGACCGAAGTGCAGACTGCCCATTTCTTCCTTCGCCATAGACGGAAGAATGCTTGCATATTTTGGGCTTCGTAACACTATCAGAAGGAAGCAGACGCCTAGTATGAGACAAATGTTCACAATGTTCGAACCTAACACGTTTCCAATGGCTACACCAATATTATCTGGATTAACTGCGGCGAAAACAGCAACCAAAAGTTCAGGCAAGGAAGTGGAAAATGCGACTAGAATGAAGCCTACTGTTGTCTTGCCGAAGCCTGTCATGTCCGCAACCTTAACAGAATTTGTGATGGTTAAGTTACTGGCTTTATTCAAAAAAACTAGAGAGCCAACGAGAATTAATGCGTTAACCAACGGGTCTTCGAACAACGCCATTAGGATTCACTCTCTTAATTTCTTCAAAGGCATTGTTAAAAGCGTTTCTACGTATACGCAACTGCAAAAATGGAAAGAAGGCATAAAACAAAAATCGTTTAACCGCCTTAAGATTGCTTATGAGTCCAAAAGTTGAGATAATTTTTCTCGGAACAGGCGGCGGAAGATTCGCAACAATTACGCAGAAAAGACGCACTGCCGGCATCCGAATACTCAGCGAAAGCCTAAATTTGCATTTAGACCCAGGACCAGGCGCACTTGTACACTCAATCGATGAGGGATTGGATCCGCAAAAGATTGACGCTGTTTTTGTTTCACATTGCCATCCAGACCATTACACGGACGCTGAGGTATTGATTGAAGCAATGACCCATGGCATGACCAAAAAACGCGGAGTACTAGCCACAGCCAAAAGCGTGCTAAACGGAAACAACGCATGTGAACCTTCAATCTCGAAGTATCACCAGCAAATGCCAGAACAAAAAATCGAAGCAGTGCCTAACATGAAGTTTCAGGTGGGCAGCCTTAACGTTTCAGTAACTAAGGCAGTGCATACAGACTCCGACGCTGTGGGCTTCAGATTTGAAACTCCAGATTTTGGCGATTTCGCATACACAAGCGACACTGAATACTACGAGGACATAGGCAAATACTACGAGGATGTAAGGCTTCTCATCTTATGCGTTATGAGACCAGCTGGAAAACCTTGGAAAGGACACATGACAACAGATGACGCAAATAGAATAGTTGAAGCCACTCGCCCAAAACAAGTGGTTCTGACGCATTTAGGTATGCAAATGATATTCAAAGGTCCAGCCACAGAAGCCAAATCAATAGAAGAAAGAACAGGGGTGCCAACCGTAGCTGCTACGGATGGGATGCATATAATGTTTGATAAGGAGATAAAGGTGGAAACTGGTCCAAAGCGGGCTCAGCAAAATTTAGGCAAATTCTTTTAGGAGCACAAAAGTTTTGCTCGTAAGTGTTATTTCTTAGTAAATCAAACAAAGCCTCAAGGACGAGGTTCCTATGCGTATCGTGCTTAGAATAGGCGGCTCAATAATCGGCTCACCAATCAACGTAGACCTCATTAAACAATATGCGACTTTACTAAAAAATTTAAAAGCAAAAGGACATGAAGTGGCGGCTGTTGTCGGCGGCGGTGATTTGGCAAGAGAATTCATCACGAATGCAAGAAGTTTAGGCTTAGACGAAAAAGCCCAAGACGAGTTGGCAATTTCTGTTTCACGAGTTTTTGCCCAGCTTTTCTTAGAAAAATTGGAAGGAATGAGTTGTGAGGCTGTTCCGTTAACTGTTGATGACGCTTCAAAATGCTTACAGAAAGGGAAAGTTGCTGTTATGGGCGGTCTTAAGCCTGGGATGACAACAGACACAGTAGCAGCTTTGCTCGCTGAGAAGGTGAATGCGGATTTGCTGATCAAAGCCACCAACCAAGAAGGCGTTTACGATAAAGACCCCAAAAAACATGCTGACGCCGTCAAGCTCGACCACATAAGCTTTGAAGCATTGTCAGACGTGTTCACCGAAGACAAGCACAAGGCAGGAATAAGACAGATCATTGATCCAGAAGCAGTGAAAACACTGAAGCGTAAGCGAGTCAAAATGATTGTGGTCAACGGCTTTAAGCCAGAAAATGTTCTGGCTGCTGTGAGAGGCGAGCGTGTAGGAACTGTGATTGATTAGAACTTTTGTGTTTTGTGAAGCAAAGCTTAAATATCACTGTTGATATCGCAGTTGATATCAATGATGATAAACATGATGCATAAACGCCATTGGATGAGACACACAGCAATTGTTCCAAAAGGATTCATACGCTATCACGTCCTTGAATTGCTAGGCGAGAAACCTATGTCTGGCTCGGAAATTATGAACGAAATTGAAAAGAAAACAGAAGGACGCTGGAAACCAAGTCCAGGCTCCATCTATCCACTTTTGTCATGGCTACAAGATAACAACTACATAAAAGAATTGCCAGCCGAAGAGGGTGGCATGAAACGTTACACACTTACCGATAAGGGTAAAACTCTTTTAGAAGAGCAAAGAAAGATAAGGAAGGATTTTAGGAAAGAGGCAAAATTCATGCCACCTCCATTCTTAGGCGGCTTATGGTTTCACATACCACCAGAAAAAACTGTTGAACTGGGAAAGTCCATGCGCAGAGTCTTCGTTTCCTTTTTCGAACTTGGAAGCAACCTAGAAGAACATTTTTCAGAACAAGCAATAGAAGACGTCCGAAAAATTTTGAATGAAACAGCAGAAAAACTAGAAGAATTAAACAAGAAACTAGAGAGGAAACAGAATGAGTGAAGAAATAATCAAGACAAAAGAATTAACAAAAGTTTTCAACAAACACCTAACCGCAGTCGACCACGTCAATTTCAGCGTAAAGAATGCGAAATCTTCGGTTTTTTAGGTCCAAATGGCGCTGGAAAAACTACAACCATTAACATGCTGATAACGATTTTGAAGCCGACAGAAGGTCAAGCATCTGTTTGGGGATATGACATCATGAAGCAGGCAAACGAAGTTAGAAATGTGATAGGCGTCGTACCACAGGAATATACCGCAGACGAAGATTTGACTGGCTTCGAAAATGTCCTCTTATGCGCCAACCTGTACGGAATTCCACGCGACATCGCAAAAGAACGCGCGATGGAGTTGCTGAAGCTTGTAGAATTGACTGATTTTAAGGATAAGAAGGTTCAAACTTATTCAGGGGGAATGCGCCGCAGACTTGAGCTTGCATGCGGACTGATTAACAGGCCAAAAGTACTCTTCTTGGATGAGCCTACTTTGGGTTTGGACGTTCAAACACGGACTGCGACTTGGGAATACATTAGGAAACTAAAGAATGAGTATGGTATGACGCTGTTTATGACGACGCATTATCTTGAAGAGGCTGATGCGCTATGCGACCGCATCGCAATAATTGACCGTGGAAAAATAATCATCACTGGAGCACCTGAAGAACTAAAACATGGCTTGGGTGGCGACATCATAACACTAAGCATTAAAGAAGACGCTGATGTAAGCGAACTTATTCGCAATGTTGAACATGTAAAAGATGTGAAGAAAGAAAATGGATTATATCGGATTAAAGCGGAAAATGGAGAGATAACCACACCCTTCATAATTGAGACCTTGCGAAGAAAAGGTCACACTGTAACAAAGCTCTCACTTACAGAACCAACCTTAAACGAAGTTTACCTTGAGTACACAGGCAAGTCCATGCGTGATGTGGAAGAATCTAGAGAGGCTTTTGCCACGCAAAGAATGACAATGATGCATGCGAGAGGGAGATGAGCCAAAATGAATGAACACTGTGCAAGCAGGCTTCATGGCATATGGGCTTTAACTAACAGAGAACTCAAAAAATGGTACAAAGCCCCTGTCATATTTCTGCTTTCTATTATTCAGCCAATTATTTGGATGGGCTTGTTGGGAAAGGCAATGAACATAGGCGCTCTCATACCAAATATTCCGGGGAGCGAAATAGACCCCGCCACTATCCTAAGGGAGACTCTCGGAACAGGCGATTACTTTTCTTTCATGTCTGTAGGCATGATTGCTTTCACCGCACTTTTCACAACTATGTTTAGCGGCATGTCAATTGTTTGGGATAGACGCCTAGGCTTCCTGAACAAAGTGCTGAGTACGCCTGTGTCTAGAGCTGTGATAATATTTTCCAAAGTTCTTTCAGCAACGTTGCGGTCAATGTTCCAAGCAAGCATCATCATAGTCTTTGCTGTCATATTAGGTCTCCAGTTCGGTCCAACCTTCAATCCACTGAACATACTAGGTGTCTTTGCCATTCTGTTCCTAATCTGTGTCGGCTTGTCCTCGCTCTTCATTGCAATCACCATAAGATCAACAAGAATCGAAACACCAATGGCAGTTGTGAACTTAATAACTCTGCCGTTGATGTTTGCAAGCAACGCTTTCTTTCCAACTGGTTTTATGCCTAGCTGGCTGCAGACAGTAGCAAAGTTTAATCCCATGACCTACACTACTGACGCTGTGAGGCAACTTCTAATATTCAGCACAGATTATACACAGCTTGCCATGGACTTTGTATATGTTGGAATATTCGCAAGCGTGGTCGCGGTAATTGGCATAGTTCTTTCATGGAGATTCCTAACCAAGTAAACAAGGGCATGGAGCTGACATAATGACCACGATTGTAGAAGCAACTAGCCTGAAGAAAACTTACATGCTTGGCAAAATTCCCGTTGAAGCCTTGCGCGGCGTAAACCTAAAAATTGAGAGTGACGACTTTCTCGCTATTCTTGGCCCGTCTGGAAGTGGCAAATCGACGTTGCTAAATTTGATTGGGGCTTTAGACAAGCCGACTGGGGGAAAGTTGTCAATCGAAGGTATCGACCTTTCTTCACTGAATGATAATCAACTAGCAGATATTAGGCGTCGGATAGGTTTTGTCTTCCAGTTTTTCAATCTCATTCCAAGGTTCACTGCAAGAGCAAATGTCGAATTGGCAATGTCTATAGCTGATGTGAGTAGGGCTGAAAGAAGAAAACAGGCAGAAGAACTACTTGAGACTGTTGGATTGAAGGGTCGAATGGGTCATAAGCCAGCCGAATTGAGCGGCGGTGAACAGCAGCGCGTGGCGATTGCCAGAGCGTTGGCAAACAATCCCCGATTTTTGTTAATGGACGAGCCGACGGGAAACATAGATTCCAAGACTGCAAACGAAATTATGCATCTGGTTAAACGGCTTAACGAGGAGAAAGGTGTAACAATCATTATGGTTACTCATGATCAGCAGTTGGCGAGAGAAACAAAGAGAACAGTTCAGATGTTTGACGGCGTGATAGCCAAGGAGATTGTGAATTGATATGAAAACAAGAGATGTCTTCGCCTATTCCTTCAGCGCAATAAAACTGCGGAAACTACGTGCAGGCTTAACAACCTTGGGAGTGGTCATAGGCATTGCAGCCATCGTTGCTTTGCTTTCCATTACTCAAGGTTTGCAGATTGCTATAACTAGGCAACTTCAGACAGGATTTGCGACTGACACTTTAATTGTTTCCACGGGTGGGGGCTTTGGGGGAGCATTTGGTCAAGGCGCACTAGGTGGAGCAACCTCGTCTGGTTTCACATTAGTCGTCAATGACACAGAAATAATCAACAACATAACCGACGTCGACACGTCGACTGCAATAATTCAAAGAACCGGGCAAATCAAATCTGGAACAATAGTTCAAGATGTCACCATAGTAGGTGTAGATTTCGCCGAATACCAGAACATTTACAGCAGCACATTTGTACCTGAAAACGGCGGCAGCATACCCTCTAACCCAGAAAACGACAGGGTTGTGATTGGCAGCCGCATAAACGACCCTCAAGAAAATGGCACATCACTCTTCACTGTGAATAGCACAGTTGATATCATTTGGCTCAATGCAACAGGGTTCCCAATAGTGAGAAATGAAACATACATAGGCAACGTTACTGCTATTCTTCCAGAGATTGGAGGATTCGGCGTTGGAGGACCCTCAGATTACAGCATATACATTCCGATTTCGCAAGCCCAAAGCTTCTTCGGCACCGATGAATGCAACGTGATAGTTGTGAAGCTGACAGACGATGAAGAAGCAACTATTGACAGCGTTTCTGCAGCAACAAAGGAGACTTTCAAAAATCAAGTATCGGTGACATCTGCAGTAGCAGTGCTTAACACTCTCTCAAGTGTTTTCTCAATCATACAACTCTTCTTGGCTGGAATTGCCGCCATATCGCTTCTTGTGGCGGGCATAGGTATAATGAACATCATGATAGTTTCCTTGATGGAACGCACAAGAGAAATAGGAATATTGAAAGCGTTAGGCACGAAAAGCCGCACAGTGCTTCTGATTTTCCTAAATGAATCTGCGATAATTGGCTTAATTGGCGCAGTGATTGGCATAGCCACAGGATGGGGCTTGGCAAACGTGGTTGCATTAGCCTTTCGTGGAGGAGGCCTATTCATGGGAAATCAAGCTGTAGCCTCTGCTGGAATGACGATAACTCCTGTTTTGACAGCGACCGTGCTTCTTGGAGCCTTAGGCTTCGGCGTAGGTGTCAGCGTGATTTTTGCACTTTATCCAGCTTGGAGAGCTTCAAAACTTAAGCCAGTGGAAGCTTTAAGATATGAGTGAAACTACAGTAAGGAAGAGGCTTAGACTTTGAAGAGACTTTACCCAAACCAGCCGATAGTAGGCGTCGGCGCAATAATCATCTGCAACGGTCAAATTTTGCTGGAAAAAAGAAAAAATGAGCCTGGACGAGGAAAATGGAGCATTCCAGGCGGTTTAGTGGATTTAGGCGAAAGCATAGAGCAAACAGTAAAACGAGAGGTGAAGGAGGAAACTGGACTTGAGGTTGAAAGACCCAAACTCGTTGATATTGTGGACAACATACTCAAAGATGAGAATGGAAAGATAAAGTATCATTTCGTCATAGTTGACTATTTTGTGAAACTCGTTGGGGGCGTGCTCAAGGCTTCTAGCGATGCGCAGGAACTAAAATGGGCTCGATTAGATGAAGCAGAAAAGTATGATTTGACGAAAACTTTTAGAGCATTTTTTAGGAGAAACAAACAAAGGCTGAAAGAGTTTGATTCATGCCTTTGAGAAAGAGTTCTCTTTGTCTCGTGGGTCTAGACCTCTTTTATGTATAGATAACCTGAAGAATGTTCTGAATATCTGAAAGCGTCTAGAGTGCTTATCACGCTCCGAGCCTCGCTTCTCCAAATTTCTAAGGCTCAAAAATTGGCGGTAGATGTAAGCTAAGGCTTTTTGCATGGTATAGCGAATTTCATGTTATGCGAATCGGATGAATGCGGAAAAGTTATAGCTGAAACAAAGGAATTAATCAGATTATGGTAGGCTATGAAGAGGTAATATTGTCTGCTCTTGGAGTTGTGGGATATAGGAATTGTCACAACCTCTCTAGCTTACGTCTTTGATAAGCGGAAGCAAATTAAGTTTAGAGAGCAAGAATACAAGGAAATGCGGTATAAAGCCATGGTATTGCATATGAAGGTAATGCTCAAGCCAGATGACTTGAAATATATGCAACTACGCCGACCAGATTTGAAGAACATGGAAGACGTAAAAAACGAAGTTGAAACTGAGTTATACAATTGTCTACTTTTTGCCTCAGATGATGTTATCAAATCATTAAAAGAGTTTATTCTTAAACCTAACAATGTGACTTATGTCAAAACCGTTTTTGCTATGAGAAAGGACTGCTGGAACAAAAAAACCAATTTAAAAGCAGAGGAAATTCTATGATTATCCATGTAAGACTCCTGTGTCCTTCCAGAAATCCAAAACCAGAAATTTTAATCAATTGTTTAAACTTCTCTCTCGAAACCCCGTGAAAAGAAGCCTAAATCAAGCTCCTTTAAAGTGGATTTTCCAAAGAAACTTGGATTATATATAGATTGAGCAAGTTTTGAATTGTAAGGCTTATTCTTTTTTCTCTGTTGGTTTTGCTATGATTGCGGTTCCGTATGATGCGAAGACCGTGGCTGTGCCTTGAAGTATGTCGCTTGTTTCAAAATCTGCAGCGATAACAGCATTAGCGCCCATTTCTCTTGCATTTTCGATAAGTCTGTTCAAAGATTCACGTCTAGCCTTTTCGCATTCTGAGCTGTAGGCTGTTACCTCTCCACCCAACATTCCTTCAATGCCAGCAATGAATTTTCCTCCAACGCCTCTAGTACGCACTGTTAAGCCATGAACTGTTCCTAAAACTTTAACTATCTCAAAGCCTGGCAGATTCGGCGTTGTAACAACTATTACTTCACTCATTTAACAACCCGAGATTTTAATAGCTAATGCTTCTTATTTGGATTGCTAAACTTTGGGTGAGTTTCGTCATGGAAAACATCGAGAAAATTCGTGAGCAATTTCCAATAACTAGGAACAGAGTCTTTATGAATCATGCTGCGCAGTCGCCTCTTCCTAAGGTAGTTGCTGACGCTGTTTGCAAGTGCATTGACGAATTTTCGAACTTCGGACACACTTCGATTGAATGGCACAACGGCGGAAAACCCTTTTTCGCAAAGCTGATTGGCGCAAAAACTGAAGAGATAGCCTTAGTCGAAAACACTTCGATAGGCATGAACATAGCTGCAAACGTGCTTCGTTATCCGCAAGGCGCAAAAATTGTCACAACAGACTTAGAATATCCTTCAGTGGTTTATCCGTGGCTTCGCAAGCGTTTAGGCGTAGAAGTGCTTTTGATAGTCTGAAAGGATACATCCTAGTCTACACTGCTATGGATTTTCCAAGCGTAATCCTAGAATGTGAAGCAGACACAGCCCAAAAACTAATCAAGTATACACCTGAAAACCGTTTCATAATGCACGCGCCGCCAAATCTTCTGCCAATCATAAAAGAGAAAATCCCAAACTCAAAACATTACATTGAAAATTGGATGCTAGTCAGAAGAGGAGAAGCAAACTTTTTCAAATCAGAATTTGCGCGTAGATTACGCTCCGAAGAAGACGCTTCAAAACTTGCTATGCTTCTTTCAAGCCGTGAAGAACGCCCAACAGGAACAATACAAAGATATTTTGATTGGATAAGCAAGATGCCGCTTTACGGAGTTTTCATCAATAGCGAACTAGTCGCTTACGCTGGTTCTTTCATTCAGCTACCACAAGTTTGGATGATAGGCGGCGTCTATACGCATCCAAACCATAGAAACAAAGGCTACTCAACATTAGCTGCTTCAGCCGCAACCGAAGAAGCATTGAAGAATGCTGAAGCCGCAGCGTTATTCGTAAGGTCAGACAATTACCCAGCCATAAGAGTTTATGAAAAAATCGGCTACAAAGAAATAGGTGAAAAACTTTGGGTAGACGTGGGAACAGGACTTAAGCCCTAATATTCGCTGACAAAACTCATTTCTGGATATTCTTGAACTTGTCTGCCCTTGCCTTTGCCCTTTTCAGACAGAATTTCAAACTGGGCAATTTTGCATGTTCCACTAATGACTTCTTTGTTATCGCTGATTATACTTGCGAAACGGCTGCTTCCCGCATAAAGTTTCACCCTCTTAATCTCAGCGTTCAAGGGTTTTCTTTTCTCAGCCTTTTCCCGCCTAACCTCTGTTATAACAGCCATCACCAAATCGCCCTTCTTCTCTATCTCTTCGTCGATTTTACTTGTTTCAGTAGTGGGCCAAGGCGTCAACTGCAAACTTTTTTGTCCTATGTCCTCAGAGTACATTGTTTGGTAAATTTCCTCTGTCATGTGAGGCATGATTGGAGCCAACAATTGGATTATTCGATGTAAGACTGTGTAAAGTGTGAATTGCGATGCCTTGCGAGCTTTTTCTCCATAAAGTTCTGGCTTGTAGAGCCGATCCTTGACAGCCTCTAAGTATTGGTCGCAGAACACATGCCACGTGAAGTTGCGTATTTCCTCCATCACCATGTTGAATTGGCATTTCTCGAAAGCATCAGTAGCCCGCTGAGTCAGCCTTTCAGTCTTGCTCAAAACCCACCAGTCCAAAAGCTGCAACTCACTTTCCTCGCTGGGCACGTAATCTTTTAGCTGTGCGCTAACAAATCGTGCAGCATTCCAAAGTTTAGTTATGAAGCGTCGCCCATATTCAACATCTTGCCAACGGAAAGGAATATCTGAGCCCGTAGCGCCGCCGTTTGCAGCCCACTGTCTCGTAGCATCAGTTCCAACCTTGTCCAAAACTTCCGGTGCAGCAACATAGTTTTTGAGTGACTTGCTCATTTTTCTGCCATCAGAACCCAGAACCATGCCATTGATTAGGCAGCTCTTGTATGGTTTTTCATTGAACAAGGCTAGGTGCCTAACCATTAAGTAATAAGCCCATGTTCTTATGATGTCGATGCCGGAAGGATGCAAGTCCGCTGGAAACAGTTTTCGCCAATCCTCTTTGTATGGCCAACCAGCATGCACTGCACATGAGATTGAGGAGTCCATCCAGGTGTCGAAAACGTCTCGTTCAGGAAAGAATTCTCTGCCGCCGCATTTTGGACACTTTTCTATTCTTGGCTTTTCAAGTTTTGGGTCTATTGGAACCCATTGCTCTTCTGCTAATATGACTTCATTGCAATATTTGCAGTACCACACGGGTATTGGTGTTCCAAACACGCGTTGACGGCTTATCACCCAATCCCAGTCAAGTGAACGAGCCCAATCTATCAACCGAGTTTTCATGTAATCAGGATACCAGACTATTTCATTCGCCTTCTCTTCCAGTTTATCTGTTAAGATGCGGGTTCTCATAAACCACTGCTTACGCTCCAAAATCTCAACTGGCGTTTCGCATCTGTCACAAACACCCATCTCTTGCTTAATCTTCTCAGTTTTCTGCAAAAGCCCAGCTACTTCCAAGTCTTTAGCCATGCTTTTTTTCGCCTCGCTTATTGTTAATCCCGCGTATTTGCCGCCGTTCTCATTTATCTTTCCATTCTCTGCCAACAACGTTATAGCCGGAAGCTTATGCTTAATGACTGTTTTCACATCTTCCTTGTCGCCATAAGTGCATATCATGACTACGCCCGTGCCAAAAGACGGGTCAACACCTTCGTCTGGAATAATATTGACTGCGCGGTTTACAACTGGAACAATGATTTTTCCACCTATATACTTCTTGAATCTATCGTCAGTCGGATTTATTGCCACTGCAACACATGCAGGTATGAATTCTGGACGTGTCGTGGCTATTAGCAGATGGTTGGGGCTGTCTTCCAAAGGAAATTTGATGTAATAAAGCGCGCCCTCTCGTTCTTCATAGTTCACTTCGGCGTCTGCAATTGCTGTTTCACAGCCTGGACACCAATTAACTGGATGTGTACCTTGATACATGAAGTCTTTCTTGTGCAGAATTATGAAGCTTAGCTGGGTGCGTCTCCAATAGTCTGGATTCATCGTGCGATATTCAGTTGTCCAGTCAACGCTACAGCCCAAGCGAATTACGCCTTCTTTCATTATTGCAATATATTTTTCAACAAGCTGCTCGCATAGTTTGCGAAACTTGTCTGGAGGTACTTCCCTTTTCCTAATGTTATTTTCTTTTTCCGCTTGTACTTCAATGCCTAAACCATGGCAGTCCCATCCCTGCGGAAAATGAACATTATAGCCTTTCATGCGCTTGTAGCGAGCAACCATGTCAAAGTAGGTCCAGTTTAGCACGTTTCCCATGTGGAATTCGCCAGAAGGATACGGCGGCGGAGTATCAATGCTGAAAGTTGGACGTTTTTCGTCTTTCCAGTCGAAATGGTAAATGCCCATCTCTTCCCATTTCTTCTGCCACTTCTTCTCAATCGCAATAGCGTCAAACTCTTTAGGCAACTGCCTCATCTTGCAAACATCCAAACCTAATTTGACTTTAGGAAAGATAAATATACAACTAAATAACAATTGCTCTCCAAGGTTTAAGGGGAGCTGGGACTGTGACCTGGCTGAGAGGACAGCAGAAAGCGCTGTCGACCCGTAGAACCTGATCCAGGTAATACTGGCGGAGGGAAAAAACATGAATGAAACTAAAACTAGATTCAACACCAAAGTTCTTGCAGAAATTGCAGTTTTTGCAGCTCTTTCAGCAGTATTGTATATTCTGCGCCCTTACACGCTTCCATACGGTGGCTCAGTAACCTTAGGTAGCATGGTTCCAGTAATGTGGCTGTCCATGAGAAGAGGCATATACGCTGGAATTGTGTCAGCAGCGATTTTCGGCATTTTAGCACTCCTCATCGATGTTACATTTCTTGGCGCCGCAAGCGTCATTGCGACTCCCGTACAGGTCATCCTCGAATATCCAATAGCCTTTGGAGTGCTCGGATTAGCAGGAATTTTCCACAAAAAAACTGTAGCCTTCGCAATAGCAGGAGTAGGCATCAGCATATTCATCAAATTCGTGATACACTACCTTGTAGGCGTCTTCGTCTGGTATTATGTATACGCGTTTCCTCCAGAATGGGGACAATATCTTTGGCCAGCCATCTACAACGGCAGCTTCCTCTTAGTGGAATTCATCATAAGTGCAATACTCATCGTCATCCTCGTGAAAAGGGGAACATTGGAATACGCTCTCTAGATTAAGTGAAATTGCTATGGCTAAACTTAATACTGGAATTAAAGGATTCGACGAATTAATAGGCGGTGGAATCGAGTCTGGTTCACGAAACATCCTTTATGGTTTACCAGGCACTGGTAAGACTGTTTTTGCCATGCAGTTTCTCTGGCAAGGACTACAGAAAGGCGAGACTGTTGCCTATGATGTGATGGACAAGCCATTCCCACGCTTAAAAGCCTATTTCAAGTCCTTCGGATGGAACATAGAACCATACATAGCCAAAGGCAAATTCATCGCCATACAAGCGTTTCCACATTTCGAACCGTATCCACAAGATCCAAAGGTGATTTACTTTAATCTTGAAGATTTTGAGAAAATGAAACGCATAGACAGGATACTTTCTGAAAAAGGCGTAACACGGTTTGCGGCTGGAGATTTCAGTGAACAAATGTTTTCGCTTTATGATTTGAAGTATATGGAGCCTGTGGAAGATTGGACGATTAACTGGAGCCACTACGATGACATTGTTAACGTTGATATTATGACAGCGGCGACACAGAAAGACTTGGCAACGCAGCGAGCGACTGATTTAGACTTGAATAAAGCTCATAACATATTTCTTTTCAGATTCAACGAAGAAAAACTTCAAAGAGAAATGCGCATTATTAAGATGGAAGGATGCGACCATCCGCTTGAGTGGATTCCCTTCAAAGTAACCAGCAAAGGCATCCAACTGCTGAAAACTTGAGGTTCTGCCTCTAATGGGAAAATTATCCAACGAAGAAGTAAAAAAACTCTTAAGCTGCGTCAAAAGAGAACCAAGAGTTATTATTCCGCCCTCGCCTGGTTTTGATTCAGGCGTCCACCTGATAGATGACAAATGCCTAGTAGTTTCAACAGACCCGTGCATAGGCGTTCCAGAAAAATGGTTTGGATGGCTCCTAATACACTATGCAGCTTCAGATGTGGCTCTTTTTGGGGCGAAACCAGAATACTGCGCAATAAACCTTTTAGGTCCATCATCAACAAAGCCTGAGAGCTTCTATGAAATAATGAATCAAGCATGTAAAGCCTCAGAATAATTGGAAATGGCTATCATAACTGGACACACTGGAACGTATGACGGAATATCAACCATGGTCGGTGTTTGCACAGCATATGGCACAGTCAAAAAAGACAAGCTAATAACGCCCGACGGTGCCAAGCCAGGTGATTACCTATTATGCACGAAACCAATAGGCTTAGAAGTGACCGTCAACTTCGCATTGATGCATCAAGCATCAGCCAAAAGATTCTTTGGAGCTCAACAAACAAAAGAACTTACAAGACTTGTCAATTTGCAGAGCTGCGTGGAAGAAGCACTTTTGCTAGCGGAAATAGAAGGTGTGCATGCCATGCATGATGCTACAGAAGGCGGTTTGACAGCAGCGTTAAACGAGATGACTGAAGCTTCCAAAGTTGGCTTCAAAATCGAATGGAAAAAGATCCAGTTTCCAAAAGAGATTCACATACTGAAAGAATTGTTTAGAATTCCAGAAGAACAAATGTTATCCATGTCTTCCACGGGAACAGTTTTAGCCGCTGTTAGTCCAGATGCAAAGGACAAAGTTTTGGAAACCCTAAGACAGAACAAAATTGAAGTGAGCGTCTTGGGAGTTTTCGAAAAAAATAGGCGCCGTGTTTTAGTTAAGAATGGAAAAGAGACGCTGTTTCCAAGAAAGGCTAAAGATCCTTACGAGAGAATCCTTTCTGGAAAGCTGTAGACGTTCATGCGTTTTCCACGCGCAAAACCGATTAAGGTTAAATGAGCATCTTCTGCAATTGTGATGCCAGAATCTATGGCTGCAGCAAGAGAGGCTACAATTGGAATGCCTATTCTCGCTGCCTTAAACACTATGTCGCCTGTTAACCTTCCGCTTAAAGCAAGAAAACGTTGGCTGAAGTCGGTTCTGTTTAGGGCGCATGTGCCTATTACTTTGTCAACAGCGTTATGTCTCCCAATGTCCTCGGCAAAAGCTACAAGCTCTCCATTGGCTTGGTAGATTGCGGCTACGTGCACTCCGCCAGTTTTCCGAAAGGTTTCTGCAACAAGATTAAGGCGACTGACGCTGTCATGAATTACCTGAGCTGTTACATGCAAATCTGACTTGATTCTGGGAAGTTTGCCAGAAAAATGATAAGGAGCATTGCTTCCGCATGCAGAAAGAATCAACCTTGAAAACGGCCTAAAAAGTTTCAGTCTCTTTTCCAAATCCACGCCGGGTTTCAGCTTAACATTGCAAACGCCACCTTCTTTTAGACGTATCTGTTCAATTTCGTCAATTGATTTCACAATGCCTTCCGTAAGTACATGGCCGACGGCTAATTCCTTCAGGTTTGATGGCGAACAGAAAATGGTTGCGTAGTGAGTCTTGTTCAAGAATATGTGAAGAGGCTTTTCTTCTGCCACATAATCTGTTGTTTTTAGGATTTTTCCTGTTGAGACGTCGACTTTTGCAATTTTGGTTTTTAGCATGTTGATTCGCCTTTTACTTCTTTAATTCTGACAACACAAAATCAGCAATTTCATCGGCAATATTAACGCTTGCAACTGATTGCAAGCCTCTCCAGCCCGGTTGGCTGTTAACCTCAACAACTAATGGTCCTTTAGGGCTTTCTAGGATGTCGACGCCTGCGATTTTGCATTCGATAAGCTTCGCAGATTTAACAGCCATATTCTCCATAACTTTGTCAAGCTCTAATCGTTCAGGACGGGCTCCTTGGCTGTAATTGGTTTTCCAGCTATTCGAAACACGCCGCATGGCTGCAACGACACGGTCGCCAATAATGAATGCGCGAATGTCAGAAGACCCATGATTTACAAACTCTTGGAGATAAATTACGCCGTGATAAAATGTTATGGCTCTGAAAGTTGTGGAAGCAACTTCCGAGTCTTTGATGTGTGTTGAGCCGATTCCTCTAGAGACGAATATAGGTTTGACAACAATGTCTCCGCCTAACTCGTTAAAGGCTTTTAAAGCGTCGTTAACGTTTTCGGTTGTAGCTGTGCGTGGAACAGCTATGCCGTTTTCTTCCAAAATTGCCAGAAGGTCATACTTATCAACGCAGTGTTCAATGGCTTCTGGCGGGTTGATTATGCATAAGCCTAAACGTTGAAGCCTGTAGAGCATGTCCATTCTGAAGACTATTTCTTCCAGCGACCCGCGACCGATTGGACGAATTAACAAGGCGTCTAACTCGTCAAGAATGCTTGTATTGCCGACATTCAGGTATGGTTTACAGCTTACACGTGCAATTAGATGTGGAAAGCTGAAGCACAAGTGCGGAATACTGCGTCTTGTTAAAGCCTCTCGAAGTTGGGTGGAACTCCATGAATCTCTATTTCGTGTTACGATTCCAATTTTCAAAAGCAAACCTTCTCAGCTGAATTCTGTGAAACATGCTAAAAGGATTACATTCTTAAAGTTTCCGTGTAATAGCCAAACCTAGAACTTGCATATGTATGGAATTAATTGTTCCGCATCCTCAAATTTCTTTGAAAGATCCAAATCCAAGTATGCACCATGCTCATTAAAATAGGGGGCGCCTTTCCGCGAAAAAAGGGTCAAGATTTTGCCGTTATGATTGGTTTTGAAACCTTCTTCGCTTGGTTCATGTCCCCTTATCATGATTCTAACGTTGAATCTCTCTAACACTTCGCTTGTTATTTTTTCGCCGAACAATCTGCCAGCACCTCTAGGCGATACGCTTGTTTCTTCAACTATTTCGTCGGGGTCGCTCCAGAGCATCTCCTCCAAAAAACTCTGCTGGGGGTGTAAGCTATGCGCATAGGCTAAATCTTCAAGAGTCTTGGCTTGATGTGGTAAGCCACCATGAATCATCAAGTAGCGTTCCTCAACCAGCACAGCGTTGTAGAGGCAATCAAATAAGCTGCGGACTTTTGAGTACGCCATTTGCCATTTTTCGCCAAATTTCATCTGAAATTCCGAAGGCAAATCGTGAGGAGAAGCCAACAAGTCTTCTGGACCTTCATGGTTACCACGCATCAGAACCACTTGCTCAGGAAACATCAGTTTCAATCTTAAAACAGTATAGTAGACTTCCTTGGAATATTCGCCTCTATCTCCGTAATCTCCGAGAAAAATTAATATTGCATTGCCGTTTTGGCTCATTTTTCTTAAGAAGTTGCTTTCTTGGATAATGTCAATTAGACTTTCGAGGTCACCGTGCAAATCGCCTATTACTAGTCCTTCGCCTTCTGGTTTAAGCCTTGCAAGCCTGCCAGCGACATTAAGGCTTCCAATTTTTCCATTTTCTCCACAAATGAGACGTGTGGCATTGTCAACGATTCTAACAAAACTGTCATGTTGGGATTCCAAGGCTTCTTTAACAATTTTTGGGAAATCTATTTGCAAACATTGCGCCTTCGAACTATTTGATGTGGACTTTTCTGTTAATGAATCCTAGAATGTTCTTTTCCATTTGGCTTTTGTGATTTTGTATTTTGCTCAGTATTTCGTTATACTCTTGTTCAGCTGTGCTTTCTTCTGCCATGATGCCGCTTTTTCGTATTTCCAGTTTTTCAATGACCTCCTGAAGCCTTGATAAGTCGCTCTTTGTTTTCGCCACTTCCGCTGACATGGAAAGTTGCGTTTTCTTTTCGGTAGCTTCGGTGCATCTTTGTTGAAGATTTGCCAAGGAATTTTTGTTTAGTATTTGGTCTATGGTTTGTTCTGCTTTTCGCATTTTATCCGACTTCAGCTTAAGCTTATTATCCGCCATTAGGCGCTTCGTTTTTTGCAGAATCTGCCTTAGTAGCGGATAGTTGTTTTCTTCCGTTGCTAAGGCTGCGAAGGGATTTTGCAGGTACTGATCGAGTTTCTTAACTTCTTCTTGCAGTAAGCCGCTGCCTCCGCCGTGAAGGCTCAATGCTTGAAGCTTTATGAAGGGTTTCTGGAGATAATGCAAAGCAAGTTTCACTTCCATAGTTAACGTGTCTATTTCCGTGGCTATCTGGTTTAGTTGGCTAACGGCTCCTCTGGTTTTTAGTTCATCCATTTTCTGTTGTGTTTCAGCGATTTCTCTGTCAACATGAGCCTTCTCATTTTCAGTCTTCAGTCTTTGCTGTTTTAGGTTTTCCAACTGTGCTTCAAGAGCTTTGAGCTTGTCTGCGAGTTGAAAAGTTTCTTCCAAAGTCTTAGTTTGAACGTACTCTCTTGTTAAGAAGTTAGTCATTTCTTTCAGCAGTTCTTTTGCTTTTTCGAAGACTGTCTGGAACTTTCTTCGGTCAAGTATGAAGAATGGGGAAATTCTTGAGAACCAGTTTCTGATGTCAATGTCAGTCACTAGAAAGGCTTTTTGAGTTTCTTGGACGAAAGCGTTAAAGCTGTCATATGTGACTTGGTTTGGAACTTTAATTTGGCGCATTCGGTCGAGAAACAAGTGTGCAAGCTTGTTTAGGGCTCTGGCCCGTCCATAGGTCTTCATATTTCTCTTCTCAATTTCCTTCTGGCTGCTTTCCAAAAGCATCTTGCTCGCATCAGAAAGACTCGCAATTGCCCGGCGCATTTCATCAACAAACTTTTGAGCGCGAGAATGGACAGGGACAAAAATTGTGGCTGTTTCTTTTTCAAGCCAGCCTTTGACGTCTTTTGAGGAGAGTTTTAAGGTTTCAGACAAGCCTTTTCCCACCATGAAGAATAGCAGAAGCCATATTTATTTCTCAACTTTTCAAAACATCCATACCATTATTAAGTAGTTACTCTTAAATAATGAACCAAGCTAACATCGCATACTGCTTTAGGATGAGAGCATGAACGCAAAACAAACAGCGTTTGTAGCAATGATGAGCGCTTTAGGGCTTCTACTCTCTGCAATTTCACTTAATGTTGCGCCATGGTTAAGCTCAGTTGGTCAAGGCGGAGCAGCATTAGACTTATCACACATCGCAACCTTTATAGCCGCAATTTTCGGAGGACCCATTGTTGGAGCAATAGTTGGGTTTCTAAGCGGCATTTACGCAGGCTATTATTTCGGTTATGTGCTGGGCACACTTGGACTACTTTCAGTGATAGGAGTGCCGTTTGGAAAAGCTTTAACTGGTTTAACGGCGGGCTTTCTCTACAAAAAACTAAAAATAGGCAATAATCCACGGTCTTCTACCTTAACCATACCGGTAGTACTCGGGTCATATATTCCTGAAAGCCTATACACAATCGCCTATTTTCTTTACATAGTTCAATACTTCTATGGATATGCAATGACCTTCATGATACCGATTGTAATTCCAAAGGCATGGATAGAAATAACTATAATGAGTCTGCTGATGGGTGCGCTCGCTGGAAACACAGGCTTTAAAGAATTCATTTTCAGATTCTTATATACTCAAAAAATGAAAAAGTCAGAGCACTTAGCTAACGGTTCTTGAAGCCGAACGATTCCGCCAATGCGTTGGCGTTGATGTCGCCGTTTTGGAATGTGTTGCCAGTTTTCAAGTTGTTAACAACTATTATGGCTGGTGCGAAGAGGTTCGGGTCGATTTTGTAGAAGTCGTAGCCTGCTTCTTTGAAGATTTCTATGAACGGTTTCCCGTAGCTCTTAGACGCTTTAGATGGAGCCTTCTCCTCAATCGCTTTCAATTCCTCCTCATTCTCATACTCAACTGCATAGTAGGCTATGCCGCCATAAAGAATAGCGTCATTAGTTCTCGCCATTGCCTTCACAAATTTTGGGTGAATTGGCGCTATTGGAGCGATTCCCCAAGCATAAATGATTACGTTTGGGTCTAACCCAACCTTTCCAAGTTTGTGAATTCCAGTTTCAACAATTCTGCCAGAAACTTGCGTTGCGCCTGCTATGCTGGCTGTAGGCGTCAGAATCACCGCCAAATTCTCTGGAAGTACATGGCAATCCTTCAAAAGGCGTTCTAACAGTTTTTCTGGCGGCTGCTTGTCGGTTTCCAGAACCACTATGGCCTTGTCAAAATCGTCTTTGTACCCGATTTTTTCGTAGATGTCTTTTGGTTTTAGTGCTAAGGCTCTTGCAGGTCCCGAACCTATCGCAAAGTAGTCGCCTTCTTTGATTTGCCATCCAGCATACTGCGAACCCAGAGTAGCAATGACCGGGTGATCTGAATGAACAAATATGGAAGGAAGCTCAAGTTCGCCATATTGCCTACAAGTTATTCTCGCTTTTGCACAGCCGCCCATGCAAATTTCAGTTATGACCTTTCCTGCATTAAATCCTCCTTTCGCTGTTATCCCAGCATCTATAATGGTTGCGCCAGAACTTGTTTCGTCAATTTTGACTCCATAAAATTCTGAATTAACACACAATTTCTCTAGTAGTTTCCATGCTAAACGATTAACGCTTAAGGCTTCTTTCATAACGCTTCCCTTCTTTACAAGTATTTTTCGTAATGGCTTAGATGGGGATTCTTCGTTTTAAAAACATAAAGTTTGCCGTCGCCATGTTCCACACGGTCGCCGAGAAAAAGGTAGAAGGGTCCTTCAGCCACTTCATTCTCTTCAATTTTGACTTTTCCCTTAATGCTATCTATTGTAAAGGAAGGCAGAACAGACTCCAAGAACCCGCCGATGACAATTTTGCCACTAGTCATGCATGCGCCCGCTCTTGGTTCGGCGTCTTTCTGAATGTAGATTGTGCCATCGCACATGCGGAAACCCACAAACTGGCCTGCAGAACCGTAGATTTTGATGATGCCTTTCTTCATATGGGCGCCTGCTTCAGTGCCAACATTTCCGTTGACGATTATTTTTCCTCCGTGCATGCCTTCGCTGCATCCTCGATAAGGCGCTCCTAGATAGTTGCCAGCGTTTCCGTGGATTTCAATTGTTCCATTTTTCATCATTGAGCCTGCCCAGCTGTCTACATTTCCATGCACTGTTATTTTTCCGCCTTTCATTTCTTCGCCTAGGTGCATGCCAACATCGCCGAGGATTACTATTTCTCCGTTTTTCATATCAGCACCTATTCTTCTCGCTTTGCTTACGTTGCCGTGAATCGTTATTGCGGCTTCTTTTTCAAGTGGATTTTCTGTTCTGTTTTCTTCAACTTTAAAAAGTTCGCCGATTTTTTTCGGTTTGTTTCCTTCCCAAATCTTCAGCTTCTCTATTTCTTCACGCGTTTTGCCACTCAAAACGTCTGGATTTATGCATTCGGCATTTATGGGAAACTGGAATTCTTTTGCTGGGGTCAGTTTTATCATTTCAAACACAAGCCTTTATGGGTATGGGGTTTGAAACTTCGAGATAATCTTCTGTTACTGGATAATTTTCGTACTCAACTGTCCAATATTCCCTAAACCTTCGCTTCACGTCATCAGTTATCTTCGCAGGCTCTAAAGACTGCACGTCCAGCCACATAGTTGCACCTTCCACATGCTTCAGCACTTCGCCATCTTTGACCACTATTTTGCCGTCTTTAACAGTGTAAGCAGCCCGTTTGAACGCCCTTCTTACCAGTTTATATTTTCTGGAAGGGTCAGTTTTCTCTGGATTTACGTTGTATATGGCTATGTCCGCGTCAGCTCCAACGCCTAAGTGCCCTTTATTAATGAGCCCTAAGGCTTTTGCTTGTCCAGCCCGAGTCACAACCGCAATATCATAAAAGTTTAATTCACGGTCTATGGTGGGAAGAAGGCTTCGACTTCTCGCTCGAGGATTAATTCTTTTTAAGGCTGCTTCTCTGGCCTTTTTACTCATAAACCAAGCAATAATTTTTGGGTAAGAAGTGAATGGTCCGCCGTTTGGGTGATCTGTTGTCATGAAAATTTTCCACGGGTCTTTGATTAGTAAGGCTAATTCTAAGCCTATTGACCATTGGACTGCGTGAACATATCTTTTGCGGCGATATCGAAACGGCACTATGCCCGCGCTTGTTTCAGTTTCCACGTCGTGGTTTACCCATTTGTTTCCGCTCAACTCGTAAAGCGTGTATTGGAATGGCCCATCAGCTGTCATGGTAGTGGTGTCTGTGAATATGACTTGACCCATATCCAACGTTACATGCGAATGTGTGTTAACGTAGTTTGCGATTTCCTCAGCGCCAGACTGCAACGATGCCCAATCATCTCCTTTGAAGGCGCTGAATTGGCAGTGCGTTATGTGAATCGCAGGCTTGTTTCCATCATATAAGTCTTCAACACACTTCATAGTTTCTAAAGCCGTTTGATAATTGCCTGGTTTGCCAAGATTGTTCGTGTGAACGTGGATCGTGTGAGGCAAATTAAGCAGCTTATTCACTTTGCACAGTCCACGGATTATTTCACGAGGTGTGATACAAAAACATGGAACTTGGTCGTCTATGCTGCTGACGTTGTGGCCGAATCCCCATGCTTCCAATCCGCCTGGGTTGACGATTTTGATGGCGTAGCCCTTTGTAGAAGACATTATCCAAGCGATGTATCTTGCGCATTCTTCGATTTTTCCGTCTTTCAGGTATTCGAGCACAAACCACCAATCACCCAGTAGCGGATAACTTGCCTTATCAACCATTGGCGTGTCGCTCAATTCCTCATGCGTGTGCTTAGCCTCTAAAGGCGGCATAGAAGGATTCATTATCGTAGTATAACCCATTCTCGCATAGCGGTAACCAGTCGTGAAAGTGGAAGGAATCGAATAACCCACACCAGACCTTGTCGTAGACGTTTTGCGTTCAAAATCTTTAAAATGATCTTCAGGTCTTAGGAGCCGCCCAGTGTTCACCTCAGAACCTGCAATATGGCAGTGGATGTCAACTCCGCCTGGCATGACTATCATTCCAGAAGCATCAATTTTTTTCGCCTTGCGTTCGTTTACTTTCTCAACTATTTTTCCATCACTGACTGCGATGTCCATTTTTTCGCCCTTAACACCATTCGTTGGGTCGAAGACAAAGCCATTTTTTATTAGAAGCTCCATTACGCTGCCACCTCCACTTGCCTTTTCTTTCGCATCTTCTTAACTTCGGAGAGAATTCTTCGCAAGATTTCTTCGTCTGTGAGCACTCCCCTAGGCGGTTCAACAACCTTCTTGAGAGGAAGTGGCACATGATCCATGCGATAGGCTGTTCCACATGCTTCTATCCCAACAAATGCGGAAGGAAAGACAACATCAGCCATCTGCGCTGTTGCGTTCATGTGCGGGTCAATAACTATTAACGGATTCTTAACCAAATGCTCCACTGCCTTTCGTGGAAAATTCGCAACAGGGTCCGACGCAATAACTAAGGCAGCGTCGGATTCTTTGCGTAAAAGAACATCGACAACAGATGTTTCTCCAGGATTATACCGCGGATAGCCTAATGAGAAATCCACTGCGTATGGATAGCCAGTCTGCCATGTAGAAACTGTGTTTGCGCCTGTAACGTTGAAGTGTCCTCGCATGGGCATTATCACAAATTTTGTTCGCATATTCAAATCTCGAATCAGAGAAAGCGCTGCGTCTATGTTTCGCAGTTTGCCACTGCTCATTGTCAGCCCAACCCCAAAGAACAACACTCCAAAATTGCATCTAATCATGACGTCTGCAACTTCTTCAAGATACTCAACTGGAACTCCAGCAACTTGGTCAACTTCTAGTTCTTCGTCTCGAATTAAGGCTCTGAAAGCTTGCAAAAGCTCATAGTCCCTGTTAGGTTCAACTTGGATGAAGTAGTCGGCCATTTGAGCAGATCTTGTTCGCCTAACATCAATAATCACGAGTTTTCTTCCTTCTCTAAAAATTGATGGAGGAGGCTCACGTCTAATAAGCGGTGGAATGGAAGGCGCTTCTTTTAGAAATACTCTCCTAACGGCGCTTTCAATTTTTTTCCTAACTTGTGAAGCTTTTATCTTGGTTAGGTATCCTCTCCATGCACTGTTTTCGAATCTTCCTTGGGAAAATGCTGTGTATCTTTCGATGTGTCTCGGGTGAGCGCTCCATGGGTCGCTTCCCCAATAAATGACAAGGTCAGCACGATGCCGTATCTGTCCAAGTGTGCATGATGGGATGCCGACATCTTGAACGCTTAAAATTGAGGGGCCGTGACAGATTACAGACGTGTTGTCAATTACCCCTCCAACTTCCTCGGCTAGTTCAATGCCTACACGTGTTGCTTCACAGTTTGTTGAACTCCAACCATAAAGCACGGGATAGTTTGCTTCAGCAAGAATTTCTGCTGCTCGCTTAACAGCTTCTTTAACAGAAGTTTTAACGAACTCTCCATTTTTTCTTATGAGCGGCTTCAAAATCCTATGCTCGCCATTATAACCTAGAAATTTTGATTCACACATTGCACAGCCATTCTTAACCTTAACGACTTTCCCTTCTTGGATTGTAAGCTCTATGTCGTCGCATAAGCTTCCACAGACAGGACACGTTACAGCTTTAACAACTGGCATGTCAATCCTTCCCAAACTGTTGATTGAGAAGTGCACGTAGGCTTAGAAGAGGCTTATTTGGAGCGGGTTCGATTTCTGCGGGAATTCCTTTAAGGGAAGGCATTCCTATGCTGTGTGTTTCTGGGTTTACTATGACGTTTGCCCATGGACCATAAGGAATGTAAATTATTCCAGAATGTGGACCTCTGATGGATTTTAGTGCTTTAACAACTACTGAACCATGTTCTGTTGAAACCTGCACGTTTGTTTTTTCTTTGATTCCAAGTTTCCTTAAGTCTTCTGGGTCGATAAAGCAGACCGTGACGCTGTCTACGTATTCTTGGGAAGTTTTTCCTTTCTCTTTTCCCACGCCTTGCTCTATTGTGCGTCCAGTGAGCAATGTTACTTTCAGCTTTTGGTATGTCACCATTTGTCAACCTACTGTTAGTGTAGAATGCGTTTCCTTTTGTAATATGTATTTTGGAAAAAACACAAACCTAAATGTTTTTTCCTCGTGGACCAAAAACAATGTCTGTGCTAAGATTGGCACATATCGACTTTGAAAACCACGAAAAAACCGACCCGACAGAACAATGCTTTTATACTTCAAAAAAACCATGACGGGTTGATTTGGTGAAGAAATGATTATTGAAGTCGAGGATTTGGTGAAACATTACGGCGAAGTCAAGGCAGTTGACGGTGTTTCTTTTGTTGTTAAGGAAGGCGAAATTTTTGGCTTGTTAGGTCCAAACGGCGCTGGCAAAACCACGCTGATGGAGATACTCTGCTGCTTGAGAAGATTCGACAGCGGAAAAGCTACAGTTTACGGGTTTGATTTGGCTAAGGATTCTTTGAAAGTTCGCGCCTCAATTGGGTTTTGCCCTCAAGAAACGTTGCTTTACGACTTGTTAAGTGTGAGGGAAAATTTTGCTTTTTCTGCTTCGCTTTATTCATTAGATTCCAAGAAGTTTAATGAACGTGTGGAATTTTCCTCCAAGGTTTTGGGTGTTGGCGAGTTTTTGAATAGGAGAGTTCAGCAGCTGTCAGGTGGAATGAAGAGGCGCGCAAATCTTGCAGCTTCGATTATTCATGATCCGCCTATTGTGATTTTGGATGAGCCTACTGTGGGCTTTGATCCTAACATTAAGAGAGAGTTTTGGGAACTGATTAAGAATCTTAAGCATTATAGTAAGACTGTTCTTCTTTCTACTCATGACATGTATGAGGCTGACGAAATCTGCGACAGAGTGGCAATAATGAATGAGGGAAAAATCGTTGCACTTGACAAACCATATGCCCTTAAAAAGACTATTGGAGGAGACGACGCCATCCATATTAGAGTGAAGGATTCCCAAACAAAAAAGGCGATTACAATTCTTAAGGAATATAAAACCACAGTGATAGACAGTGAAATTCAGGTTTCTGCTAAAAATCCGTGGGAAGTCATGGCAGAAGTTTCTAATAAGCTAGTTTCACAAGGAATCCTTACAGAGAAAATAGAAATTGTCGAGCCAACTTTAGAGGACGTTTTCATAAAATTGGCTGGAAGAAAACTTGCGGAGGAATCTTGATGAATTCGATAATTGGAATAGCTGTTAAAGACATTAAAACTTTTTTCAGAGAAAGAGGAACAATCTTCTGGACTATAGCTTTCCCAGTAATGATATTACTATTGTTCACCGCCATTTTTGGAAGAGAAATTCTTTCAACGCAAACTTGGGAATAGTAAATGAGGACGGGCAGTCACGGTCTGAAATCGCAATATCATGGCTTAACGCCACAGGATTCCTAACTTTAAAGAATTTCGCCCAGAGAACAGATGCACTTAAAGAGCTAAACGCAACCAACTTGAATGCAGTTCTGATACTTCCTGAAAACTTTACGCAAAATCTTGACTATGGTGTCCAGACAAATGTCTCACTTATAATAGATGGAACGAATCCAGACGTTGCTCGTTTAGTTGATGACGGAATTAGAACCCTTTTCGCAGAATTTTACAAAACCATAATCAATCAGAACTACACGGAGCCCATAATGGTGAATACGGAAACAGCTGTTGTACGAGAAGCAATAGGTTATAAAGAGAACATTGTTCCAGGCATGCTGACCTATCCGCTATTGTTTTCGAGCATGGTCGTTTCAACTGGAGCCATTGTTTTTGAAAGAGAAAAGGGCACGCTCAAGAAGATACGAGCTTCCCCTATTCGTCCAATAAACATGCTTTTCGGCAAAACTTTAGCCGCGCTATTCCAAACAGCAATATCCATAATAGTCATGTCAGTTTTAGCCCTCTTCTTGCTTGGTCCAAAGCTTAACTGGAATGTGCCATTGCTGATTCCAATATTTTTCTTGGGTTCGATGAACGGAATAGCCTTAGGCCTGATAATATCATGCATTGGCAGAGCTCCGCAAGAAGCATCAAACGCAGCCACCACGATTGCAGTTGTGCTTCAGTTCTTCACTGGAATGTACTTTCCAATAGAATATCTGCCAGTCTACATGCAGCAAATTGGACAGTTCATACCAATGACTTATGCGGCGCAAGCATTGAGAAACATAATGATTCGAAACGCCACATTATCAGATTTAGTTGTGCCAATGGCAACACTAACTGTTTCCGCTTTGATTCTGTATGGCATTGGTGTTGTTCTTTACAAAAGATGGGTCGAAAAATAACGGTTAAGGTCTATATCCACCCAAAACACATAAGGCTAACGCCGCTGCAATAATGTCCGCAGTTGTTCCAGGATTAAAGAGGCTGTCTGATTTTCTAAGGGTCAAATCAAATTCACGAAGCAGTTCTTTGCCTTTCGTGGTTTCAAGTCCACCAACCCTCAAAATCTCTTCAGCTATGCAAGAAACATCGCGCGCTTTTTCGACACCGACTTTTCTAGCAATAAAAGTATCTGTATACTCCGCCAGAACTTTTAGAAATGTGTGAACTACCCCCATATTCAAGTTCTTAGTCCTTTCGATTTCCTTTTTTAAGTGTGGGTAGGCAACATCGAAAGTCAACGTGTAGTTATTAACCCATTCAGAACAAACAGCGTCATACTTTTCAGCTATCTTAAAAATTTCATAAAGAGACATCTTCTCCTCAAGTATCCGCCTTTCAGAGCTTAAGTCATTAACGTCAAATTCTGGAACCTTGCCAAGACCACTAGGCTTAGCGATTCTTATCGCCTCATAGACTGCAACCGCATCTTCAGGAGTTGTTGATTCAACAACAAGTTTCAGATTGTCCCTAAGTCTTTCAATGTTGAAGATAAGTTCGTCTTTTGTGGGAATCATTCCAGCAGCAACTGCGATAGGCGCAAACAAGATTATCGTACCAAGCAGAGTGTTGCCGCCACTCTGCCAAGCATTGATATCAGCTACACAATTTCTTATGATTCGTCCTACTTCTACATCGTGAACGTGAATTTCTCCTTGAGAAACCGCAATTCCTCTTTTTGCCGCTAATTCAAACGAGGACGTTGCAGCTACTGCGGAAGCGAGAAAATGTTCGTAGCGCGTGCCTTCAAAACCCGTTACTAAGTTTACGTTTCCTGGTTTGTCAGCGCTAACTTCGAAAAGGATGGCTAATTCCAGGCATTTTGAAATTTGCTTCGCCTTATCATGTGGTTGCATCTGCATGAACAATCCCTAGTTATGTAATCAGCAAAGAAAAGTTTTATTAACGTTGTGTAAAAAATTACACATCTAACTAGAAATTTACACAGGGTATCTCTATGAAGTTGTCGGCTATAGATGTCGCGTTGATAGCTGTCTTTGCGGCTTTACAAGCTTCTTTTGCAACTCTTCCCTTCACAATTACAGTAGGAGTTTCTGGTGTAATAACATTAGGCGTCATAGGCGGTTCTCTTATAGGCATTTTGTTAGGACCTATCACGGGAGGACTAGCCGTGTTGATAGGTTCCGTTGTCGGAGTTTTTATTAATCCTGCAGGTGCCCTTTTTGGCATTTTAACAGTGATTCCGCCGTTTTGCGGAGCTTTTGGAGCTGGTTGTGTAAAGATCAAGAGAGGATATATAACGGGAGCGATTATTTTTGCCTCACTTTTGATTTTTTATGCTCATCCTTTTGGTCGCGAAGCCTATATTTATCCATGGCTTCACATAATCGCTCTGGTAGTCGCCTTCTCTCCAATTGCACACATAGCTGGCTCAACTTTCACCTCTTCAAATACTAAAAAACCAATATTTGGCATCGCAATAGCCGCTTTTGTAGGAGTTTTAACTGACCACATCACTGGCAGCGCTTTGGCAATGTGGTATTTCTCGCCGTTTTTGACACCGCCAGTATGGTACTCAATAATGCCCGTCTACCCAATAGAGAGAATGGTTGCATTAATCGTCATAGTCGCCATCGCAACCCCCATTTATTATAGCCTCAGAAAAGCCGGGCTCATCGATTTGCATAAATAAAATTTTGAACATGTCTTATAGTGAAGAATGTAAATGAAGACTCGTGAAGGCGACTTAATAGAAACAACCGAAGGTTTAATATTTGACGTGAAAGGTTTAGTTCACCCTCCAAAAAAAACCATAGCATTCATACGTTATTTTCCGAACGAAAGGGGAAAAAGAAAACGTAAAAAAAGAGTCTACGAGAAGATTTACTCGTTGTCAAAACGTTATGAGTGGCTGAAACAGCATTTTCCTCAATACCTTGTTTACGACCCCTACTTTGATGAGGTGCTCTGTGAAGTTCCTGACGTTGCTGTTAAAGTGTATTATAAACCAGTTGAAAAAGCTGCATCGCTCCGGAAAGCAAAAAATCTTGGTGAACTTGAAGATAAGGCTTTGGAAATGGCTACTTTGCTGAAAAATTCGGCTAATATTTCATGGAATGACATTGGTATTTCTGGTTCAATTTTGGTCGATCTCTTAACTACAGCATCAGACATTGACCTCATAATATACGGAACTAAAAACTGCTCAAAAGTTTACTCTGCTCTAAAACAATTGTTAGAAGAAAGACGCAGTCCTCTAAAACCATACACTATTGAAGACTTAGGGGCACTGTTCAAATTCCGCTCAAAAGATTCTTCAGGTAATTTCAAGGACTTCGTCAAAACAGAATCAAGAAAAGCCATGCAGGGCAAATTTGAGCAAACAGACTATTTTATACGCTTTGTGAAGGATTGGGACGAGATTGATGAGAAATATGGCGACGTTCAGTATAAAAATCTGGGTTGCGCAAGAATTAAAGCCACAATTTCGGTGGATTCTGAGTCAATTTTCACTCCGTGCAAGTATATGCTTGAAAACGTGAAAGTTATTGAAGGACAGGAACTTCAGCAGATATCAGAAATATCGTCTTTTCGTGGTAGATTTTGCGAGCAAGCAAGGATTGGCGAGGCTATCGTTGCACAAGGAAAAATTGAGAAGGTAATAGATAGAAGACAAAATCGCGAGTATTATAGGCTTCTGATCGGTAATAAGCCTTCAGACTTTATTGTTTTGGCTTAGCCTTATTAGGGTACAACTTTTAGGGCTTGCTCGCAGTATCTTGGACAATATGTCAGCGCTATTTGGTAGAAGCTACCTTTTTGAGACGCTACTTCTTCCAAGTTGCCTTCCACATAGACTTTTTCGTCTTTAAATGCTTGCATTCGAAATTCTTCCATGAAAGAAACAATGCGCACAGCTTCTTCAGTTTCTTTCGTTCCATCTAAAATGTGGAGAGGCTCAATGCCATAAACCGAGGGAATAAAAGGCGCATCACTGTCGTCTATTATTCGTGCAACCAGTTTAACCCAGCCTTTCTGTAAAATTCTCGCCTTAGAGTCATATTCGCTATGGATTTCCTTCCAGTCCTTAACAGGCTCAAACTCCGTCTTTATGATTCTGCCACTCGTCTCATCCTTAAACAACGCATAAATCAGCTTCCGCTGTTGATGCCAAACAAATTCTTTAGCGTTTAAGTTCTGAAATCTCCAATGCTTTCCTCTAATTGGTTTGTCGCTTTCAAACTCGTTCTTGAGAAGCGAACGGTTATCATGATACAATTCTTGCAAGGCTTCACGTAGCTTGACCAGTTTTTCTCTTCCATACACAATAAAATCTAGGTCGGAAAATCGTGGATGATAAAAGTCATGAAGCAAAGAGCCGAAAACGCCAAAATCTTCTGTTGACAAGTTAGAATACTGCAGTGTAAATTCTAGAGCCTTATGCAAAGCAGCAACGAGTTCGTCTTGCGGCTTTTTTCTAAGTAGCTCTGCAAGTTTCTTGTCTGGTTTTCTCACTTTAACAATGTTGGAATGATTAACTCCTACAACTTTCGCTTGAAGCATCTCATGAAAAACAAAGTAATGTGGATAATGCTTCTCGATGAACTTTATGCCTTCATCTTCATAAAACTTGTAGAAAACGCTTTGCCCTCTGCTTCTGAATGCCTTCGGATTTTTTGACCCAAAAATCTCTGAAGGAGCATACTCTACATCACAAATGTATGCGTCAGATGGGTGAGAATTGCCAAAAACGCGGAAGATCAAGCCTTTGTTTGTAATTATTGCGTCGCGGTCTCTGAGCCCTAAAGAGGCCAAATGTGTTCTTCCTCACTTGTGCCTGTTCCAACAACAACTTGGTGATAGGTTTCGCCGTTTTCAAGGTTTTCAACATGTTCAAGCATGCCTGAAACCCGAATTTTGCCGCCTTTTCGGGCAATGTTTCTGTAGCATCCAATCATTGAAACTACAAGTTTTGGAATTGTTTCTTTAGGAAGCACCGACGCTACATTAGCGGGTTCGTAGTCCTCAATCTTGTAGATGGCTGGGCGGAACATGGCTTCGCTGTCATCTATAACGGTGCAGTGAAACTGAATGGGCTTAAGTGGCATGTACTTAGACACGTCATATTTGGATTGGATTTCTTCTGGTTTGCGAATCGCGTTGTACATGAAAATCTTGTTCATGTAACGTCCCTTAAATCGTCTGGCAGCATCTAGGCGATTACTGGTCACGAAGCTTAACGCACCATCTTCAACAAGCCTCTCAATCGTTCGTTCTAGTTTTCTAAAGTTTTGCGCTCCGTAAACAACTATGTCGATGTCTGATTTAGCCGAGTGCATGTTTAATGCTATGGAACCGTGAACCCCGAAATCGTCTATGGCGATGGTTGAATCAGCCGACAGCAGATTGACAAATCTTAGAGTCATTTCTTGTAGACTATCTTTTCTTTTAATCGTAGTTAGATATTCCAAGCATTCCTTGGGAACATAGACTTTTTCTATAGAGCCCAAAGGCGCGCTGATTACTTCTTTTCCTCTGAATGGGTCAAAAAATACGTAATGGGGAAAATTTTTGTGAAAAGTTTCAAGAAATACTTGATAGTTTTGTGCTGTATATAATTTTTCAGCTCGATATAGCCTCGTCTTTTCATATTTCCATGCTCTTTCTAAAAAACGAATGTTAAAAAGTGTCCTCAATTTGTGGGGAATATATTTTAGAAAGGCGAATACGCGGTCATTTGGATGTTCATACCCGAACGTGTTGAATACGAATCCTTCTCTAGTTACAAATGTGTCGCCGTCTGAAGGAAGCCAATCTTTAACAGCCGTTTCCGTGCACCGTGATAAAATGTTGATGGAATACTAAAAAAGTTATTGTTTGCAAGCATAACTTTTAAAACACGTTTGCAGCAGAGCAGTTTAGAGTGAAGCGTTTGAGCGAAGACTTACATCCGTATGTAGTGTTTCTTCCATCAGAACAGAAAAGCAGAATACTGAGCGCCATTTTCGGTTCGAAAGCAGCAGTTGACATCCTAAGATTCTCTCTCAAACAAGGCATATCAAACAAAATCTACCAAAAAGAACTTGTAGAAAGACTTGGCTATTCCAATAAAACTATAATTGGAAATTTGAAGTCGCTGACTAAGCTTGGAGTTTTGAAGGAAGACATGGAGAAAAGCAAAAAGGAACGACGCATTGTGTGGGTGAAGGCATATCAGCTCTCAGACATAGGCAGGTGGTTTGCGTTATTACTCGCAGAAGAAAAAGACGTGTCTGAAAAGGAAAAGGCGGAAATTTTGCAAAATCTTTTTAGGACATATATACGATGGGTTAAGGATCTTTCCGAAAAACTTCACGTGGATAAAAAGATATTCGAAAAAATCTTTAGACAAGAAATCTAACCGATAAAGGTGCAAAAAATGAAAAAAATGGCTGTCGTGTCAATTGTTGGGGGCAAAAGCTCTGGAAAAACTGCAACTGTAGAAGCTCTGACAAAAGAGCTAACGAAAAGAGGCTACAGAGTTGCAGCGGCAAAGCACATTCCTGAGCCGCACTTCACCATAGACACTGTTGACAAGGACACGTGGAGATTCGCTAAATCTGGAGCCAAAACAATCATCAGCGTAGCTGCTAATGAGATAGTCACTATAGAAAAGGTTAACACACAAAATTTTTCACTTAAAGAAATTTTACGGAAATGTAAAAATAACGATATAGTTTTCCTTGAAGGATTCAGAAAGCTAGTAAGCAAAAACAAAAAAATCCAGAAAATCGTCGCCGTAAAATCTAAGGAAGAAGCCGTAGAGGCGTTAAAAAACTTCAAACCTTTGTTGGCTTTTACTGGACCATACTCAACAGAAGAAATGAATATCAGAATTCCGCATGTAGATGTGTTTAAAAATCCGGAAAAAATTGCGAACATTGTAGAAAAAACTGCGTTACGTTTTTGAGTTTTGTGTTGGGTTATGGGGTTTGGAGATTATGTTTAAAGGGGGAGAAAGGAGTTACAATTTAGAAATAGAGAAAGGAATTTTTTCTCCAAACCTTTCCACCCAACTTTGACTAGTTTCTGCGTTTTTCCCTCCTTTTAAAGTGCCTTAAAAGCTTCAAACCATCTGTTGTAAAGAGCCAACATATCCATGGAAACGCTCGGTTTTCTCTCTTCCAATATTTGTCTAAAATCGTCCATTGTTAATGCTCTTGGCTTAGCTTGTTTATTGGATGCTTGACCTGTCTCAAAGAATTCACCTATAAGCTTCAATTGTGCAGATTGGCACACGTCTCGTATGTCGCTTCCAGAGAATCCTTCCGACAGTCGAGCCAACTCATGCAAGTCAACATTGGAACCAAGCATTAGGTTGCTTGTGTAAAGTTTGAACATCATTAATCGTGTGTGATGGTCTGGGAGTGGAACCAAAATTCTCTTTTGGAACCTTCTTATGAATGCCCAATCTAAATCCCACGGCTTGTTTGTGGCGCCAATAACGTAAACATGAAGTTTTCTGCCTTTATCGATGATGCCGTCCATTTCCTTCAAATATTGGTTTCGAACACGAACCTCACCGCCAACTTCGTTTGAATGACGTCCCATAAGCGAGTCCAATTCGTCAATGAAGACTATGGACGGCTTTCCATCAACAGCAGATTTTCTCACAGAGTTAAAAAGTTTAGCAACATTCTGCTCGGCTTCGCCTAACCACTTAGACATTATTGATGCAGCATCAATCGAGACAAATGTAGCATCTATCTCTGTCGCAACTGCCGCAGCCAGTAGAGTTTTTCCACATCCTGGCGGACCAAATAAGAGAATCCCTCTGGGCCATCCAAGAGGAAAGAGGTCAGGTCTCTGAACTGGATAGACTATGGCTTCTTTCACAGCTTTTTTAGCATTGTCAAGCCCGACAACTTCGTCCCATTTCACACTTGGTTTTTCCGTGAGAATCAACTCTTCATAACTTGATTTTCCACCTTCAGAATTTTTTGTGTCCTCACGATTTTCTGTTTCAAGTTGAGGCTGAACAGGAATCACTGCGCCTTGCAATGCCTTTATTCGTTCTTGATAGGCTATGGCTCTTTGAATGTAGACTTTATTTAAACTATATTCGGGATACAACTGGACAAGATTTAACAGACTTTCAATGGCTTTCTGATACATTGTCACTGCCATGCCCTTTGACCCTTGCTTGTCGAGGCGAACTGCTTCTAAGGCGTAATTTGTCGCAGCTTTTTCAAGTTCTTGAGAAGCACTCATAAAAGCTTACCTCCTATCCTCCAGCCAATTCAATTTTTATTTTTCCTTTAGCCCCTAAACTTTCCAGGGCTTTCTCAATATCCTCATAAGAGGTTTTCAAATCAGATGAACAACGCGCTAAATCAATTTCTCCTCTACTTTTCTTAACATATTCAAGGAGAACGTCTTCTAGAGACGATTTTTCCTTTTCAACGGTTAAGGAAATTTCCTGAATTTCGGCTTTTTTAAATGAAAAGAGGGTTTGAGAAGAATCTCGTTCAGATTCCTCGTTTTCTTGTCCCATTGCCTGTGAGCAATTTGCTGCTAGGGCGACCATCTCTTTCAATGTGGTTTTTTCAAGTTTGGGCGCTTCTTCCAAAGTAACGGGTGGTTCAGGAAGCTCCTCAACAAGTCTTTGTTCAAGGAAGCTGGAGACTTCTTTCAGTATTGCTTCTCCTGCCGCTGTTTTTCCGCCCACGGGTATTATTGATTCGTCTGTTGTCAGTCTTGTCGAATGTAATGTTTGGTTTATTTCTTCGTTCACTTTAGACAATTCAGAGGAAACATCTGGCAGAATCTCGAATAGTTGCTGCGAAACACCCTGAAGAAGTCTTAATGCAGGTTTAAGGTCGAAAACTATGTCGTTCAATTCTTTTATCGTTTCAAGCCTGAGAAGCACTCGCTCAATGGCTAATTCTATATTATGTAGAAACTTTATGAATTTTCGAACTTCTGCAATTTCATTTGCGCAGATAGCCGCTTTTTCTTTATTTTTGTTATCTAAGGCACTAATGCACGTTTGAAAAAGAATTTTATCGCGTTCCCTAAGCCTAAAGCTGGCTTGTGCAATCTTGTTTCGCTGCACTCTTAATGTTTGCATAGAATTGATTACCACATCACGGAGAGGAGGGTCAGAGCGAACAAATATTTTGATGGCTTTTCCCTCCGCCCGCTACCTCTTTGCGATTATACTCCGGCCTTTCCGATTTCCTTTACATAAACGACTACAGGGGGCTCAGGTAGCTCCGAAGCATTAGGGATTGAGGCGAATTCTTTGGATGATTCTTCTATTTTTGCTTCAGTTTTCAACAATTCTTCGGTTTTCGGTGCATCACCTAGTAAGATATTTGAGAGTTTGTTGCTTGTTTGTTCAAAATCGTTCTTTTCAACATTCACCCGTTTGATATTCTCTTGAATTATAGCGAAGGCTGTTTGATAAGCTAGGTCTTCAATTTTTCCTATTTCGTGCTCAAGCTCAAGATGAACTAGGGCGTAGTTCAATTCTTTTACTTCATTCGTGCATCTGTCGATTTCTCTCTCTATTTCTTCTATTAGTGTCTGAGCCTCTCTTTTCAGCTGATTTAATGCACCTTCAAAACTTCTGTGCAATTCTTCATAAAGTTCCTTAGAAATTTTCTTCTTCTCAGACAATTCTTTGAGAGCCTGGTCTTTGCGCCAAAGCAGGGGAATTTGATCGCAGAAACCATTTGCTCGTGATTTAGCGGTAGATGTTATGGTGACGTTAGTACCGTCAAACGATAAGTGTTCTGTGAAAAGCTTCACGAATTTTCCGTCGGTTTGTTCTATGAAGACGGAGTCAAATTTTCCGCTTGGAGTTAGAGCAAAAGATGCTATTTTGCCTACTTCTCGTCCATATTCGTCTTTAATTTCTTTTCCGACAGAAAGAAAAAGGTTGGGATTCTGTGCCATTTTTTTCTCCCCCGTTTTTACGAGGTCTCAGTTGACGACTTTTCGCCTAGCGCAGCTGTGGGGATGCCGGGAATTCCTGGTGGCAGCTCTGGGAACTTTTCTTTGATTCTTTGTTCTGCAACTGTTGCCGCTTCTGTGAGAATCTTTGTTGCATCTTCGTTTACCGTGTCAAAGTTTAATGTCATTCCTGAGCCCTGACCTGCTTCAATCATTATACCGCTTAATAGATTGCCTATTTCTCCAAGTTCATTCTCTGCCTCTGGGAAGACGCTTGCGAGTCCTGTTCTCACTGAGCGCAATACGCCTACGGCTGGCCCTAGTGTGGATACTACGTCTCCGAGTTCTGATACTGTTCGTAACCTTAACACGATTTGTTCAAGGGCAAGTCTTGCATTAATAATGAGTCGCTCCATTTTGCGGATTTCAGCGAGTTCATTAGCGAAAACGTTTGCGCGGGCAGTATCATGTTTAGTGTAAGCATCTACAATTCTTGCGAATATTGTCTTGTCTCTTTGGCTAAATCTCTCTGTTGCTTGGTCTAATTTTTGAGTTTGAAGTTCAATGCGTCTAACGGCAAAGTCTAAGCGTGGCTTGAGTGGACCTGGGGGCCTTACAGCTCCTTTGATGCGATCTGAGAGTGGCGCTTCTTCTCTTCTACTTTCCCATCTTTTTGCGAACCTTTCAGACAAATTAATTCCTCCAAAAAAGAAGGGGTGCATACAGCAATATTATACATTGTTAATATGTTGAAAATATGCACGTATATATGTGGAGCTATATGTAGGATCGAAAGCGTTTTTAAGCTTTAATTTTCCAATTAAAAGGTAATGTTGTTGGTTTTGGAGTAATAGACAAAAATGTGTAAGTTAGACTAAAAAGAGGCTTGGATTTGAATTCTAGAGCAAAGGTGTAAATTGAATGAACGAGAGATTAAAAGTGTTCATGTTAGTAGCGCTACTGGGATTCCTAGCAGGAGTCATCGCAGACCTAACCGCAGAATATATAATACCAGGACTCTTGACCATATTGCCAGCTTTCCTCAATGCGCGCTATGTGCTTTCAGGACTCGCAGGAGCTTGCCTAACACTAGTGCTGGTAAGCGTCTGGGCATACATAACAGGAACACCAGAACGATAAGACTTAACCCTTTCTCTCCCTTTCTTTATCCCCGAAAACTTAGCTTCGCGCTTCATTTTTTTGGACTCGGAAGCGGAAAAAGCAATCATCCGCAGAGACGTCAACGTACCTCGATTACCTCATCGTCCAATAATATAGTTAACTATCCCAAAATATTTACTTATCTTGCACTCTTATTCCTATCAATAACACACGATGGGGTTGAACATAATATTTGAAATCTTGGAAAAGTGTTTGCAATCCAATATTGTGAATCAAGCAACTTTAGTACAGTTGCGTGGTCAAAAACGAGTTTTAACAACGTGCACTGTTAAGAATGGTATTGTTGAAGAATTTTCCAACATCAAATTGGGCGGCGTCGGCATAAGAACCTCTGCAGATGGCAAGTCTTGGGGTTTCAGCTCAACCAATAAACTTGATTATGAAGATGTAGAAAAGACTTTACAAGATTCTTTAAAACTAGCCAAAGCTTCTTCAAAACTGAAGAAACATAGAATAAAGCTTGACCGGGTTAAAGACGTAACAGCAAATGTGACTACACCTGCGAAATTGCCACTTCGAAATTTGCCAATTGAAGATGCTGCAAAAATTCCTTTGGAAGCGTATAAAGGAGCAAAAGAAGTTGGAACTCATGTTGCTGATGTTAAGGCAACATACATCGGCATAGAAGATGACAAGTATTTTGTAAGCTCAGAGGGTTCTCACATTCGCCAAAATAATACACGCGTTCTACTGTTTGTAGATGTTATTGCAAAAAGCAACAGCCTAGTTTGTCCAGCGTCAGAGAACTTGGGTCACTCTGGAGGATTAGAGCTCTTCGACAAAACTCCACCATATTCTTTGGGAAAAACGGTTGCAGAAAAAGCAGTAAACCTCCTAAAGGCGAAGGCGCCTCCGTCAGGAAAGTTTCGGGTAGTTGTCCATCCCACCTTATGTGCTACTCTGCTTCACGAAGCTATTGGACACCCGTTGGAAGCAGATTTAGCTATGGCGGGCGGCGGCTTCGGCAACAGCATCGGAGAACCTGTTTCCTCAAAACTTGTCACAATTTACGACGACGGACACGTACAAGGCGGATTAGGCTATTTCGCGTATGATGATGAAGGCGTTGAATGTAAACGCACAAATCTCATTGAGAAAGGAGTGTTAAAATCGTTCATGCATGACAGAACAAGCGCCGCAACAGCACACGTATCGCCGACTGGCAACGCCCACGCGTGGGACTACAGTGTTGAACCATTAATTAGGCAAACCAACATTGGAATCGAAGTTGGCAGATATTCGCTGGAAGAGATGATTGAAGACGTCAAAGAAGGATTATTCCTACAAGGAACATTCGGCGGTCAAGCAGATATTAACGCTGACTTCACATTTGGCTTCCAAAATGCAACACGGATAAAAAATGGCAAGCTAACAGAGGAGTTTCGTGGAGCAAACGTCGCTGGCAACGCTATTGAAGTTTTCAAAACCATAGACGCTGTAGGCAAAGAAGCCATTCTACGTCCAGGTGCATGCGGAAAATTTCAGTTCGCTGTCCAAGGGCGAGTGGTTCCAGCCGTCCGTTGTGAAATATTGGTTGGTGGTATGGGAGGAAGCTAAATGGTTTCAGAAACAGACTGGGGTTTCCTGCGCGATTCAGTTTATAAGACTGTCAAGAAACTTGAGAACAGAAATATAGTGCATGCAGAAGCATTTTTCACAAGCACTCAAACAACCGAAGTTAGCATCAGAAATTCTGAAATCCTAACACAAAACAAGGCAGATGATTCAGGTGTAGGTTTCCGCGTAGTAGCTGCCAAAAACAAGGTTGGATTCGCATGCACAAACACTTTAGATGAGAAAACAATTCAAGAGACCGGAGAAAAAGCATTTGACATTGCAAAGGCAAGCAGTGAAGAGCCTAATTTTGCACTTCCTGAAAAAGACAGAATTCCTAAAGTGAAAGAGTTATTCGATAAAGCAGTCGCTGAGATAGTGGTTGAAGAGGCTGTTGACATTGCGAAGAGGGCAATAACTGCTGCTGAAGACTTTGACAGACGTGTAATAGCTAAAGACGGGCGCGTTATGTTTCAAACTGGTTGGAGAGGAATCACAAATACCTTAGGCACAGACATTGCGGAACAAGAAACCAAGACCGTAATTTACCTTGGAGGAAGTGGAAAACAAAAAGGCGAAGTAACAGGAAGCTGCTCCGATTTTATTTTCAGTCGTGCAGCAGACTTGAAGCCTGAAATAGTGGGACAAAACGTGGCAGAAATGGTAATAGAAATGTTTAATCCAAAGCCTGTGAAAACTTTTGAAGGCACTGCGGTTTTTGGACCAGAAGCAGTTTCAAACCAGCTTTTTGAAGTGCTGGTTAATGCGTTAAAAGGCGAAAATGTCTTAGCTGGACATTCTGCATGGACGAAAAAGCTTGAGGAAAAAGTCGCATCTGAGAGCCTGACAATTACGGATAATGCTCTTCGGGAAAAAGGATTCAGCTCCAGAAGCTTTGACGACGAAGGCTATCCTTCTCAGAACACAGTTCTTATAAGAAACGGACAACTCGAAAGCTTTCTCCACAACGCCACCACTGCAAATGCATTAAAAATGAAGAATACGGGCAACGCCTCACGATCTCCAAACGGATTTAATATGGTTAGGTGGATAATCGGCAACGGCTACAGAGCCAAACCAGAAGTTCATCCTTCAAACCTAATAATTCACCAAGAAAAAAAGACAAAAGACAAACTTGTGTCAGAAATTGAAAACGGCATTCTAATTGAGTCTATGGCTGGCTTTCCGCAGGCAAGTTCTGGAATGATAAGTGCACATCTTTCGAGAGCTTTCTTCATTAAAAATGGCGAAAAACAACATGCTATGAAAGATGGAATGATTTCAGGCATGGCCTTCGATTGGTTTAAGAAGATATCTGGCGTAGGTAATGATTCCAAGCAATTTCAAAATGCTGTAGTGCCATCGGTTCGGGTAGAGGGAGTTAAGATATTAGGTGCCTAAGATTGCCCTTAACAATACTTAATTGCGGAAGGAAAAATGACAAATGTGTGGCATATTCGGGTATTCACTGGCAAAACCAGTTTCGCTGAAAAAAACCTTTAACGTCCTTGAAAGACTTGAAGTTCATCAATACCCTCAGGAGCTGAAGCCTGTTGGCGGTTATGGCGCAGGCGTGGCTATTCTTCTAAATGACGGGAGTATATCAACCGAAAAAGTCGGAAAAACTAATGGTTCTCCAGTGAGACAATTGGCCGAAACTGTTAATGCTAAGTTTGATGAAGCATCTGTTCTGCTTAGTCACGTTCGAATGCCAAGCCCCGAATTCATGAAATCCGCAAAGTTTAAGGAAACCGCGCAGCCTTACGTTGCCGAACCTGACCCAAACTCAACTATAATCTCGATTCACAACGGCAAAGTGGAAAACTACAAAGAACTCAGAAAGAAATTAAGTAAAGAACATGTTTTTGAGTCTGAAAAAATCCAGCTTGTTGATTCAGAAGTTATTCCACACTATTTCGCAGAATTACTAAATGAATCAGAAGACACTGATGAAGCCTTATACAAACTTTTCTGCGTTTTGCAAGGTTCTAACGCAATCGCTATGTTGCAAATCGATGAAGAAAACACGTTCCTGCATCTCCTTCACAAAGGAAAAACAAGGGGATTGACAGTTTGGATAAACGAAAGGAACGAAGTAATTTTCAGTTCTAGAAAAGAGCCATTAATAGGAGGGTTCGGCAAAATGCTGATAACTGGCAAATTTAAGGAGAAAATTTCAATTCCATTTAAAGAAAACGCTGGTCTCAAGCTTTCATATCCAATAAGTTCAAAGTAAAAGGATAAACCCTTCACTGACACTATAATTTTTGGTATGCTCAACAATGCCAGAGAAAACTCCAAATCCTAACGCGTTCGGTTTACTTGCTAAGCCCATCCGCGATTCTTTAGTTGAGCTGGGCTTTACAGAGCCGACGTTGCCGCAGGTAATGGCTATTCCACGCACTTTGGATGGAGAAAACGTGCTTTTGATTGCGCCTACTGGAAGCGGCAAAACCGAGGCTGTGCTTTTGCCAATATTCTCCCAACTCATCCAACAAGAAACAAAAAAGGGCATATCAGTAATCTATATCACGCCTTTGAGAGCTCTGAACCGTGATTTGCTAAAACGTCTATCGTTCTGGGCTAGTCGCCTGAGCATTTCAATCGAAGTTAGGCATGGCGACACTGAAATGAAACTGCGTAGGAAACAAGCTATTTCGCCGCCGCAGATGCTGGTGACAACGCCTGAAACTTTGCAGGCTGTTTTGCCTGGAACGCGTATGAGACAGCATCTAAGCCATGTTCGCTACGTGATTGTGGATGAAGTGCATGAGCTTGCGTCTAGCAAACGTGGCGTTCAGCTTACTATAGCTTTGGAACGTCTTTATGACGTTGTCGGGAAAGAGTTCCAGCGTATAGGCTTGTCTGCAACAGTAGGCAATCCAAACGAAGTTGCACAATTTGTTGCCGGAACAAATCGAAATGTCAGCATTGTTCAGGCTTCGTTGGCTAAAGGATATAGGTATCATGTGGAGAATCCCAGTCCAACAGAAGCAGATTACGATTTAGCTGGAAAGCTAAGGACAGCGCCGGAAGCAGCAGCTAGAATAAGACGATTAATTGAGCTTGTTGACAGCCACAAATCAACGCTGATTTTCGTGAATAGCAGAACTAATGCGGAAATGCTTGGCTACAAGTTTAACCAGCTTAGCAGAACAGACGTAGCGGTTCATCATGGCTCATTGTCGAAGGAAGAGCGTGTACAAATAGAGGACGAGTTTAAGGCGGGAGTTCTAAAGGCGATAATCTGCACAAGCACTCTGGAGCTTGGCATAGACATAGGTAACGTGGACTTAGTTGTCCAGTATCTTTCGCCGAGGCAAGTTAGCAGTTTAATTCAGCGGGTAGGCAGAAGCGGGCATCGGTTGAATATGCTTTCCAAAGGCGTAATCATTACTGCTTTTCCTGATGACACGCTTGAGTCGATTGCTTCAACACGAAACGCCTACGAGAATAGGATTGAGCCTGTTTTGATTCATGAGAACGCTTTGGATGTTTTAGCACATCAGATTGTTGGCATATTGATGGATAAAGGAAACATAAGCGTAAAAGAGCTTTTGGCTATGCTACGCAGAGCGTATCCGTATAGGAACGTGACTGAAGATACATTTTTGGACGTGATACACTTTTTAGACAGCCTAAACGAATTAAGAATAGAACAAGAAGGAAACGCAGTGAGGAAAACAGCTAGGGGCAGACGCTATTATTACGAGAATCTATCGATGATTCCAGATGAAAGACGCTATCCGATAATCAACGTGATTTCGGACAGAAAAATCGGCACATTAGGGGACGAGTTCATGGCTTTACGCGCACGTATCGGCTTAAACTTTATTGTTAAAGGAAAGGTTTGGCGCATCGTCCAAATTGAAGAGGAAACAGGCACAGTTTACATCGTTCCATCCGAAGACCCATTGGCAGCGATTCCAGGATGGGACGGCGAAATGCTCCCAGTGCCTTTCGAGCTTGCGCAGGAAACAGGAAAAATGCGAGAAGAAATTGCAAAAGCACTGAAGGAAACTGGAAAAACTGAATTAGCTGTGGCGAAGGTTGCTGAGAAACTTGCAGTAGTCAAGTCTGCTTTGCTTGACGCTGCTCGTGAAGTTGAACAGCACTTGAAAGAAGGCGCACCGTTGCCAATGCATAATCATATTCTCATCGAAGCCTACGACAAATACCTCATAATTCACGCGTGCTTCGGCGAAATCGTTAACAGCACTTTAGGCGGAGTCTTCGACTCGATTCTTTCAGATAAGGAAATCATTATTGGCTGGTGGAACGACGGTTACCGCATACTAATCGAAACGCCAAGAAAACTGTCGCCGAAAGAAGTGGAAAAACTACCAACTACGCTTTTTAACCTAACTGACGAACAAGTGGATAAAGCATTTGACGATTACCTAGAAGCCAAGTTTCCGTTTTCGTATAAGATGAAATTTGTGGGTGAACGTTTTGGTGCGCTGCCACGTGGAAAAACTATGGGTCCTGAAAGGCAAGGTCAATTGCCACTACAGTTCAAAGAGACTCCGATTTATGATGAAACTTTACGCGAGGCAATGGTTGAAAAAGTTGATGTGAGAAAAGCTAAGGAGATAATGCGCAATGTTAGAGAGGGAAAGATGAAGGTTGCCACGTTATATCGTCATGAAAAGCCTACGCCATTAGCTTATCACATATTGGCGAAGTATTCAGACGTTTCAGAGCTGATGGCTCCAGAACAAGTTTTGCTAAGCAATATTGACAAGATGAAAAAGGCTATAGAAGCCAGAACAGCAACGCTGCTTTGCATGTCATGCGGCGAGTGGACAGAAGAGAAGAAAATTAGGGATTTACCCGAACAACCATCATGCAATAAGTGCGGTTCAAGGCTTTTGGCACTGCTATATCCAAGCCAAGACGTAAATCGGCTACGTGAACTTCTAAAGAAGAGACGTGAATCCAAAGAATTCAGCGAGGAAGAGCTTAAGGAATTGACAAATGCGAGACGCACAGCAGATCTAGTACTAAGCTATGGAAAAAAAGCAATAGTCGCTTTAGAAGTGAAGGGAGTCGGTCCAGAAACAGCCTTTAGGATTTTGGGAAAAATGCATCCCAAAGAAGAGGAGTTTTACATGGACCTTCTGAAGGCGAAGATTCAATATTTGCGAACACGAGAATTCTGGGAAAACAAAGAAAACCACATAAAAAGTTTCTAGCAGAAAAGGCAAAAGAGGCATGATTTTGGATTTTTTCAATGTTTATGAGGACTCTAAACGTGCAGAAGCCTACGCTAAACTCGAGTTTCCTGGCACATATTATCTAGCCTACAGAGATTTGCCCAAAATCATATTTAAACATGTCAAGGGAAGAACAGCATTAGATTTTGGATGTGGCACAGGACGTTCTTCAAGATTTCTCCAAAAGCTAGGATTCAGCACTGTTGGAGTTGACATATCTGCTGACATGTTAGAGAAGGCAAGAGAATTAGACTCCAAAGGAGATTATCGCCTCATAAAAGATGGCGACTTTAGCCAGTTTGAAGATCAGGCTTATGATCTTGTGTTGTCTGTTTTTACGTTTGATAACATTCCTACTATGAAAAAGAAGGTTGTGAATTTTAGAGGACTTGGGCGACTGCTGAAAAATGAAGGAAGAATAGTTAACCTAGTCTCGTCACCTGAAATATACACACACGAGTGGGCGTCATTTTCCACCAAAGATTTTCCAAAGAATAAACATGCAAAAAGCGGAGACAAAGTAAGAATAATCCAAACAGACATAGAAGACAAAAGACCAGTAGAAGATGTAGTCTGGACAGATGAGTATTACAGAGAAACCTACAAGAAAGCTGGGTTAAAACTAGTCAAAACCTATAAGCCACTAGCAAAAAGGAGCGAACCGTATAAATGGGTCAATGAAACAAGGATTGCGCCTTGGGTTATTTATGTATTGAAAAAAGAAAAAAGCTGAGTGTATGCTTAAGGTTTTGATTTTAGTGATATTTTGCCGTTTTTGATTATTGTCTGTCCGTCGATTTTGAGTGTTGCTTTGCTTAGTGTTGCCGCCATGCCGAATGATGAGTTGTTCTTTCCGCCTATGTATTCGTTGTCTCCGACGCCTATTTGGACGGCTCCTTCAACGATGTAGTCTGTCAGATAACCGTATTCTGCTTTGGGATTTAATCCTATTTGTAGATAGCTTATCTTGTCTTTGTCTCCTGAAGCTTTCTCGAACTGTTTGGAAATAGGTTCCAGATTCTTCGTTGCTTTCATTGATTTCATTTTTCCGTTCTTGAATTCCAACTTTATGCCTGGTATGTTGACGCCCATTTGCTGTAATGGCCTGTCAAAAAATATTTTTCCGTCTCCGGCTGTTTCGATAAGTGTTGTTAGCACGGATCCCGTTGGCAGCTGTGTGTCAAGAGACTTCTTTGCAATGTCATTTTTGTCGATTATTCCATCATCAACGTGAATGGGTCTTTTGCCCAGCTCGAATGTGAGTTTTGTTCCGTTTGGCGCTGTCAAATGAGCTGTGTGAGCTTTCTCGAGTACTGCTGCAATGTCGTGTCCCACTTTCGCCATCTTCTTCAAATCCATTGTTAAAGCATTGTTTATCATTTTTTTCCATTTTTCGAAGTTGAAGCCGTAGACTTTGGCTCTCTCTGCTGTTAATAGTGCTAATGGAAGACTAGCGTTTCTTATTTTTCTCTCTATATTTCTTGGGTAATGCCCTTTTCTTTCTCCCTCAGACCAAGCGTTGAGTTTTGAAGGTGACAGTTTTTTTAAGCCTTCAGGGTTTTTCGGACCAAACATGTTGATTGTTGCTGTTTCTGCTTCTGTAAATGCTTCACATATTTTGGAAGGTATTTTTAGGCTTTCTTCTGATAGTTCTCTGAGTATCCCGTAGTAATATTCGTCGGTCCACAGGGATATCATGGCGTCTGCGCCCCGTTTGAAACATTCAACTGCCATCGCATTAGCCACGTCTATTGTGTGGTCCCAAGTTGTAATCGTAACAACATCATTTGGATTGATTTTTAACGAGTCTCTGACAACTATTTTGGCTAATTCCTCATACAATGAGTTTTTTCACCCCCAGAAAAGAGAATCGTACGAAGCAGCTTATAAAACAATAAGAACAGTGTTAGTTCTAAGTGTACTCTATGTTTCTTTTTGTTTTGGTTCATGGACAAGAAGCAAGGTAACGACTGCACATGGCATTGTCACCATAAATGCTAATATGAACGGTAACATAGGCGAGACAGATTCGTAAAAGAAGCCACCGACCAGTCCGCCTATGGACATTAACACATAAGTAATGAACTGACTGCAGCCAACCTCCTTTCCCCTTAATTCTCGCGGCACCAGATCAGCTTCTAACGCTTGGTAAGCAGCGGCGAATAAAGCGTTGCTGGCCCCGAAGAAAAGGTAAGCGGCGAATAGTATGTATAAACCTCCCGCTAAGAAGAGCAAGGGAAAAAATGCAAGAAGCACCCACGAAACAAATGCGGGTTTCTTTCTTCCAATCTTGTCAGCGAGTTTTCCTGAGGGCAACGCTAAGAAAATCATTGACGCAGTGTACCACATCATTATCAATGCCCAATTGAACTCTTCGACGTGAAGAACTTTTGTTGCGTAAACCACCTGATATGGCATGCACATGGCAAAGATGAAGCTGGATGCAGTGTTCGTGAGAAAGAGGAAGAACATCGATCGTGGCAGTTTTTTCCAAACACTTATGCCTTCTTTCACAGCCTTTGGATACTCCCTGATGGTGCCGCTCAGATTGAATTTTTCGCTGTGGACTTTTAGCGTCTCTGTCAGTCTGGTTCTTACGATGGCAGCAGTCAAGTATAGAAGAACAATCATCAGGTAGGCGATTCGCATTCCCGCAACTAGTCCGTGTTGGACATAGAGAAAGCCTGCCACGACTGGTGAAAAGACTGCTGCTGCGTTGTTGACTAGCATGATTGTGGAGAATCCCACTCCGCGTCTTTCTGAAGGGATGGAGTCAGCAATGATAGCCTGAAGAGCTGGCTGGTAGATTAGAAAGACGTTCTGAAGCATTACTCCTAGAAGTACGAAATGCCAAGAAGGAGCGAGCACACAGAAAAGGTTGGCGATTGCCATTGCAAACGTGAATGTCACTATGAGATTTCTTCTCCCATGTTTATCCGCCAAGTAGCCGCCTGGAAACTGCACCGACGCCAAGGTCAGGAACGAGATGAACTCCATAATTCCAATAATGAAAGGCGTACCGCCCAACTCCAGAACAAACAGCGAATAGTAGGTCATAGGAATGGCGGCAGCAAAGTTCATCACTATCCAACTGGTCATCATGATCAGAACATTGCCACGAAGAAACGAAAACTCATTCCTCAATCTTGAATTCAAATTCAAAATGGAATCCTCCTAATCATGAAGTGATGGCGCTCTAAAGACTGATAGACTAGACTAACAGAACAGTGCAGTATTGCTTACAGGCTTGGAAACAAGATCATCAGAGCACTCACCTTTTAAGTAAACGAGCTCTACGTCATTATGCGTTTCTGCTTTATCAACTTTTTCATAGTAGCTTCAGAGTTAACCCAGATATAGGTTGACTACTTGCTCAATCTATATATAATCGGAGAAATGCTCCGAAAATCCACTTTAACGGAGCCTGATTTGGGCTTCTTTTGACGGATTCTTAGTGGAGAAGTTTAAGCAATTGATTAAGGCTCAAGGGGGAAAGTTTTATCCAAGAAACCCTCTTTTTGCGCTGTTGCGGGATGTGAAAAGTTTAAAATACTGTGGACTGGAAGAAATAGGATTAGGATTCTAAGATGGATTACACGCAACCTCCTCCGCTCACTGAAGGAGAAGTCGAATCGCCCCTCAAAGAGGCTCGGACTGCAAGGTTCTGTAGCCTCAACAGAGATGGAACTATACATGCAGCACCTGTTTGGTTCAGATATGAAAACAGGCAAATCACTATAATAACGCCAGCAGCCAGCCGAAAAGCTAAGAATGTTAAACGCAACAGTAAGGTTTCAGTTCTTATTGACATCGAGCAGGCTTCGCCGAGGGCAGTACTAATTTACGGTAGGGCAGAATTGCGGTATCCAAAATCACGTGACGAGTATCTGGCAGAGGCAACAAGATTATATGAGAAGTATATGCCAAGAGAAAGGGCTGAACGCACGGCTCTAGGCATGTACCAGATAACACACGGGGTTGAAATCATAGTGAAGCCAGAGCGCATCGTATCGTTTGACTATCGCAAAGATACCATGTATCCGACTGCTTGAAGACCACGTAAAAAGCAACTCGATTCACTATTCAAACCAATAGAACTGGTTCAGCTATAACTTTTCCGCATTTATCCGATTCGCATAACATGAAATTCGCTATGCCATGCAAAAAGCCTAAGCCTACATATATCGCCAAATTTCAAGCCTTAGAAGTTTGGAGAAGCGAGGCTCGGAGCGTGGTAAGCACTCCAAACATTTTTAGATATTACGAAGATACTTCGGGTTACCTATTTATAAGGGGGGGTCTAGGCTTCTGAGAGCAGAGAGAAGCGCATTCATTAGAGTTTGATGCGTTAAGATTTAATAGCATGACGTCTTTAGAACAGTTTTCTGAATCGGTGACAAAATGAGCGAAAAAAGCAGTGAGCAGTCACAGCTTAAGCCTTCTCTAGGTTTGTTCGATGCTACAGCCATAAGTGTCGGCGCAATCATCGGCGCAGGCATATTCGTAGTAACTGGAATCGCTGCAGGCTCAGCAGGTTCAGCCCTCATAGTTTCCATGCTCATAGCCGCCGTCATCGCACTATTCACAGCATTAAGCTTCGCCGAACTGACTTTTTGGCGTCCAGTAGAAGGAAGCGTATACGAATATACGTACATGCTTGTCTCGCCTTTTGCAGGTTTCTTAGTTGGATGGATGTGGATGTTATCTAACATTTTTGCTGGAGCCGCCGTATCGCTTGGATTTGCGTATTATTTGACAGCCATTTTTCCATTCTTAAATGCTAATCTGGTCGCCGCAGTTTTGTGCATCGCTTTCACAATTCTCAATTACTTGGGCATTCGCCAATCAGCTCTTTTTAACAACTTCCTCGTTATGGCGAAACTGCTCATTCTATCATTCTTCATCCTTTTCGGCACGTTATACGTTAACTCTGCAAATTTTGTTCCATTCGCTCCTTTTGAACTAGGCGTATTCTATGGTGCTTGCTATATTTTCTTTGCTTACGGCGGATTTGCAAGAGTAGCAATAATAGCAGAGGAAGTCAAAAATGCTAAACGAAATGTTCCAAGAGCTATACTCTTGTCGCTTATCATATCGACTATAGTTTACATACTTGTAGGGATTGTGGCTGTTGGGCTTGTTGGAGGCGCAAGACTTTCTGGTTCAAATTCGCCGTTAACGGAAGCCATAAGCATCGCTGGAAGCACACCAGCAACTTACGTAGTTTCAATCGGCGGATTAATGGCGACAGCCAGTGTTCTGCTCACATCAATCCTAGGAGTTTCACGTATGGCGTACGCAATGGCAAAGAGAAAAGACATACCGCAAGTCTTCAGCAAACTGCACCCACAATATAACACACCATACTATTCAGTCTGGATAATAGGCGGCTTAATGGCGTTACTCGTCCTCTTCTTCGAACTCACACGCGTCGTAGCCATAAGCACCTTCGCACTGCTTTTCTACTATACGCTAGCCAACGTTTCCGCCTTACGCCTCAAAACTCAAAAAAGATTATACCCACGCCTTGTGCCAATTTTAGGCGTAATAACGTGCCTTGCACTGTTAGTCTTCATTCTTTTTGCCTCACCACAGGCACTGATAATAGGCGTCGCTGGATTGATAGCAGGCGCGATTTACTACGTTCTCAAAGTTGTTCTAAAATAGAGACTACTTCTTTTCCTTCCTTTTCAACATGTTCTCCAATATTGGACGCAGTTTCTCATTTTCCATTTTAATCTTATCCTTGCCCAACGCATTTAATTGCGCAGTCATTTCTCTGATTAATTCAGCAAATCTGACTCCTTCAGCAGCAGAAACGTATTCCACGCGGAATCTTTCTGGGCTTAAACCAAGCTTCTGCAGCATCGGCGCCAAAGCGTCCATTCGGGCTTTCATTTTCCAGTTACCACTAATGTAGTGACAGTCGTATGGTAAGTGACATGCACCAACGAGAACCATGCCGGCGCCCAGTCGAAGTGCTTCTAAGATAAAGTCGCGGTCAACTCTTCCAGAACACATAACCCTTATTGGACGTATTATTGGTGGATATTCAAAACGGCTTGTGCCAGCCAAATCTGCACCAGCATAGCTACACCAGTTGCATAAGAAAGCCAAAATCTTGTCTTGAGGATTTGTTTCTAGGGCGGCTCTTATCTGAGCAAAAATTTGAGCGTCTGTAAAATGCATCTGTGTTATGGCATCTGCGGGACATTCAGCCACGCACGTTCCACATCCATGGCACATGGCAGTTATCACTTCAGCCGCCTTCTTTTCCTCAACCTTTATCGACCCATATGGGCAACGTTCAGCGCAAATACCACATTTAGAATTAACATTTCTACACTTTGCAGGGTCTATAACAGAAACTATGGGTTCGATCTTCCACTTTGGCTTTGAAAGCACAGTAGCAGCCCTTGACGCTGCGCCGCTGCCTTGCGAAACGCTGTACGGTATGTCCTTAAGTCCTTGACAGGCACCAGCAAAGAACACGCCATCTGTAGGCGCGTCTATTGGCTTGAGTTTCGGGTGACTTTCCATGAAGAATCCATCAGCACCGCGCGTCACATTGAGTATACGGGCTATTTCGTCGGCGCCTTTCTTCGGAATGGCGGCTGTTGCCAAAACAACCATTTCCGCTTCAATCTCTATGGGTTGACCAAGCAAACTATCTTCGGCAGATATCAGCAAATTCTTTGTTTCGGGAACTTCCAAAATCTTGCTTACTCTTCCGCGGACAAAGTTTACACCTGCCTCTCTTGCACGGTCATAAAATTCCTCATAGCCTTTAAAGTTGCTTCGCATGTCCATGTAGAAAACGTAAATTTCCACGTCCTGCTTGTACTTCTCCTTCAATTGGACAACGTGCTTCAGAGTGTACATGCAACAGAAGTTTGAGCAATAGGGGTACTTGTTTTTGTCGCGTGAGCCCACGCATTGGATGAAGGCGACGCTGTGAGGCTTATGCCCATCAGAAGCCCGAACAACTTTTCCACCTGTTGGTCCCGCTGCGAGTATAAGTCTTTCGAACTCGAGTGATGTTATGACGTTTGCGTATTTGCCGTATCCCAGAAGCGGATTATCATACGGCATGTACACGTCATAGCCAGTAGCAACAACTATTGCGCCTACGTCTAGCTCTATTTCTTCGGGTTGCTGCTCAAAGTTTATGGCTTGTCTTGCCCCACAAGCGTCAACACACTTGAAACATTCAATACAATAATCCTTGTTAATTGTGTAAACAAGCGGAACCGCCTGATCAAACGGGACAGATATGGCTTTTCTAACGCCTAAGTTCATGTCCCACTCATTCGGATATTCGATTGGACAAACTTCTTTACATTCACCACAGCCAGTGCAATTTTCAGCAATAACAAATCGCGGATTCTTGCGAATCTTAACCTTAAAATTGCCAATAAAACCACTCACACTCTGCAAGTCTGCATTAGCTATTATTTTGATGTTTGGATGGCGTCCAACGTCCACCATTTTTGGACCTTCAATGCATATTGAACAGTCCAGTGTTGGAAAGGTCTTGTCAAGCTGTGCCATGTGACCGCCTATGCTTTCGCCTTTCTCAAGCAGATACACCTTAAAGCCCATTTCCGCCAAATCTAAAGCAGTGTTCATTCCTGCTATGCCGCCTCCTACGACCAATGCTTTGTTGGTTACTGGAACCTCTATTGTTTGTAAAGGCTTCAGCAGTCTTGCTTTTGCAACTGCCATTTTGATGAGGTCTTTGGCTTTTTCTGTTGCCTCTTGTGGTGTGCTTGGGTGGCACCAAGATGAGAATTCGCGGATGTTTGCCATTTCAAAAAGAAAAGCATTCAAGTTGACGTCTGAGACTGTTCTTCGGAAGGTTGGTTCATGCATCCGCGGAGAACAAGCAGCAACTATTACACGGTTAAGCTTGTGCTCCTTTATCCCTTTCCTGATTTCTTCTTGCCCTGGGTCTGCACATGTGTAACGGTTATCTTTAACATAAACAACATTTGGCAAGGTCTTCGAGTATTCAAGAAGTTCCTTTATGTCCAATACTCCAGCTATGTTCAAGCCGCAATGGCACACAAAAACGCCTATTCTCGGCTCTTCAACTTCAATTTTCTTTTCTGCACCCATGTTATGCACTCTTCCACCCTAACCTTTTCTCTACCGACACAACTGCCTTCTGAGAACCCTTAGCCTTCAACTCTTTACTCATTTCAACTGGCGACGCTAACCTTTCCAAGGCTTTGTTCCATGCTCCAGAACGCACGGGCGTATGGACAATTTTTGTGCGTTTAAGGTCTAAGGCTTCTTCAACCGGACAAACGGCTTTGCAGGCGCCACAGTAAACACAGAACATCTCATCAGCGTGTACTTTTTTGTCTTCATCAGAATAGTAAAGTGCACCTGTTATTGGGCAGACGTCTAGGCAGTCGGTGCAGCCTTCTGGACACTTTTCGGGATGGATAAGGATTTTTCCGTGGACAAATTTGCGTATATGCATGACATCTTCTGGACATTTGTATTCGCAGACTCGGCAGCATGGACAACGTTCCTTTTCAACATCTATTTTGACTTGAAGCTTTTTTCTATCCTTTCTTGATACTGCCTTCAAATCTTCAACCACGTTTCCGTCTGGCGTGAGTCTTGCGATGTGGATTAAGTTTAGTGGACATGCCTCTTCGCATTTTGAATCGCCTACAGGAAATTTGCTTGTGTCCACTTGGATGTCGCGGACCAATTGCGGAAAGCTTTCCTTCTCTACTACAGATAGAATATGCTCACCGTTGACTGTTACTTTTATGGCTCCGTATGGGCATAATATGTCGCATATTCCGCAAAAGTTACACTTTGTCAAGTCAACGTCCACTGTGGCTTTTTTGGCTTTTTGTCCTTGAATTTTCGTATGTTTCACGAGTTTTATGGCTTCTTTTGGGCAAGCCAGAGTGCAGATTTGACAGCCTACACAATGATCTTTGTTGAGCGAAAGCCTGTAATTTTTTATGTGCAAAATCCATTCTAACGTTAGCGCATTAGCCGTCTCTTGTTTTAATGTTTTTAACGGCATTCATTAACCACCAAGACATTTAAGCGATTAAAGTGTTGTGTTTAGCAACACATGGTAATGTAGATTGGTTGAAAATGGTAAATTCTTAATATAAATGTTGCTTGACGATAACGATTATTCTTCCATCAGGTTTGACGAGTCGGTTTATGATAGTTTTGCGCTAAGCGTGAAGCAAATCAAAAATGCAGATTGCCACATAGCATTTTAGACCTTCATGTTTCAGGGACACAACTTTCAATTTGGCATTCCGCAGCAGCCTCTCAAATTCTTCTAAGGTGAAGGCCTTTTTCATGCCAGTAACAACAATTGTGGCATTTTCATCTGCAATTCGTTCGATTTCTCTCAGAGTCTTAGTTGGGTTTGGCATGTTTTGGAGGAGCGTGAAAGCGAAAACGTTTCTAAATACTCTTTCTTTCAGAGGCATGTTATCTACATCGGCCAAAATTAGGTTTACGTTTCGAAACTGTCCTGCATGTTTTTTTGCTTCAAGCAGTATTTTTTTAGAAATGTCTAGTCCAATTATTGTTTTTGTTTTGTTTGTGATGTGATTGAATAGTATTCCTGTTCCGCAGCCTGCATCTAAGACTATGTTGCTTTTGTTGATGGAAACAGCTTCTAATGCCGCCCTAATTTTTGCTGTTTGCTCTTCAGCATATCGCATATCATAAATATGCGCTGTCAAATCGTAGCGGCGCATTATGCTACGTTTTTTGTTCCATTCACTCATGGCTAGCCTTCAGAAATCTTATCTATGAACATGTCTTGTAAATCTATTGGCGAAACGCAATTGACAAACTACAAATCGTTGCAAGTGTTGGTGAATCCGCAGATTATTGAGGCAGAAAAAGTCGTCAAAGAAGCGGTTTCCCAACGCAAAACGCTGCTTGTGGTTGGCAATTGCTGGGTATACTATCTTGGCAGAGCAAAGTCAAAACTTGATCCTGGCGAACGCATATTAATGATTAAGGAGGACGGTTCGCTTCTTGTTCACCGTTCAGTCAGTTACGAACCTGTTAATTGGCAACCGCCTGGCTGTATTTTCCACGTACAGGCTAAGGATAACGTGTTGGAGATTCGGGCAGTGAGACAGAAGCCAGCGGAATCTGTTAAAGTGTTTTTTGACAACATTCAATTAATTTCGGCTTTGAGCCTCGTAGATTCCGGGAAATTCTCTCTTTATGCCAGCGAGGAGGACATGCAGAAAGCAATTTTAACTGAGCCTTCGCTTTTGGAGGAAGGTTTCAAGATTATCAGTTATGAGAAGAAGGTGGAGCCTGGTTTCGTAGATGTTTATGGGTTAGATAAGGACGGAAGACTAGTGATTGTGGAAATCAAACGGAAAACGGCGAGAAAAAATGCAGCCATTCAGCTTGCCAAATACATTGAAGCCATAAAAAGCAAAGCACACCGAGAAATGCGAGGCGTTCTCGTGGCGCCGAATATCGCGAAAGACATGCAAAGACTGCTGACAACACTTGGGTTAGAGTTTAAGGCGTTAGACCCCAGAAAATGTGCTGAAATTCTAAAAAGGTCGGAAGAGAAAAAATTAGAGGCGTTTTTCAAAGAAGAAATTAGTCCTTGATGTGTAGAATGGAACTCCCACAATATATGGGATACGCACAAAAAAAGAAGCAGAGGTTTGCATCAGCGGTTAATTGTGCTTCGATTTTTCCCGCAGGCATGTCTAAAGCCAAAGTCCAATCACTGCAAATCCAATCAGTGCTAGTATTACAGCAACAACTACAAAGATTATTACAGCAACCAAGGCTATTCCAAAGGACATTATCCATCCGCAGTCAAAGAAGTGCTTAATCAACGCAAGCCAAATTATGAACATGATAACCGCTGCAACTAAACCAGAGAAAAAAGTCCCAACAGCGACGCCGACGAAGGTTCCCAAGAGAGCTATCCAAATTGCGTCAGTGAACTTTGCCTTTTCTTTGCCGACAAGTGCTCTTCCAGAAAGCCACAGTGCAGGAGAGATTATTATCGTGTTTATGACAATGCTAATTAACAAGCCAACCCAATCCATATCATTAATCCTCCATTTGCACCATTTTATCCAAATTGGCTTTTAAGCTTACCTTTATTAGAAATACAGCAGCCGCTCAATCCTCGTAGTATCATATATACAAACTATCACAAATCAGGCTTTTCCCATGTTTCCAGTACTTCTTGTATTGCTTTTGCTTTGGGAGAATCGTTGAGTCTGCACAGCCGAACTCTTCCATAAAGCCTAATCTGAACAACACCATTGTTTTCGAGAATCCTCAGATGCGTAACAGTGGCGCCATAGTTTATGCCCAGCCTGTTTGCAATGTCAGAAATGTTGAGCTGACCTAGCTGCAGCAGAATTTTCAAGATTCTCATTCTTACCTTTGAACAGAAAACATCTTCTAATCTGTCGCTCTTATTCATCGTCGTTTCCCTCGTTGAAACTGGGTGAGCTTGACAAATCAGCCTTCACGCGACAAACTTAGAGAGTATATTGTTTAAATGCCAAAAAACGAAATCGTGGGGGAAAGCAAATTTCTCTACCGTTTTACGCGAAAGCAAATTTGTCAAGCCCTCAGAATAGCACTGGCTTCTACAGTTTAAAAAGTGACGACGAACCGACGTAATTAACCAGTGGAGAGATCAGTTAAAGTGAACCGAATTAACTAAGCAGATCGTTTAGAGAAGTTAGAGACCAGCCATTATTTTCTTTGCTCTGTGTTTCAATATTGGAACGCCAACTGTTGCAATTATCGCTGTGGTCAAAATTACTATTACTGCAAGGTTGATGTAGTAAGGTGCCAGTCTTTCGAAGATTGGGCCAGCTTCTGGATATTTTGTTGGATCAGCAGCATACTCGGCAGCATATTGTAGTGGTAGAGTCGCCAACACGGCAGCGGCTAAGCCCCTTGTAAGCAGCACAGTCATCAATGCCCTTTCTTCAGTTAATTGACTGCGAACTGTTGATAAGGCGACGGCGCCGAATCTAGTTATAAGCAATATTAGTGACAGGAGTATTCCAACCACCATTATAGTTATGTCGCCTATTGTGACTATCATACCAATGTAAACAAAAAAGAACGTCCTCAGCAAAAAGGCAATTTCCGACTCAAATCTTTTAAGTCCACCGTCAACAGCCATGTTTGCTGGACGCTCCATTCTGAGCATCTTATAAACTTCCTTTTCGTTGCCCAACACAATGCCAAAAAGCAAAGAACAAAGAGGGCCACTTCCGCCCAAAAATTCTGAAAATGCATAGACCAAAAGCACTACAGCCAAAGTTAGCATGTAAGCATAAGACGTCTTGGATATGCGTTTCAACATGCTGATCCAAATAAAGCCGAAGATTACTCCAAGCACAGCACCTATTGAAAATCTACTTGCTATAGATTGACCAATAGTTGTCAAATCGACAGTTCCGCTCAACATTATTTCAATGATTACTAAGGAAAAAACTATGCACAAAATGTCTGTGAGCGCAGATTCCAAGCTTAAGACAGTTGAGCATTTTTCGCTTATTTTAATTCGTGAAGCCAAAGCAATTATTGCGATGCTGCTGCTGCCTCCAAAAATTGTCCCAAAAAAAAAACGGAATACAAGGGTGGCGTACCTGGGACGACGATGTACATCATGAATAAGCTAGTTACACTCACGTTCAACGCGAAACCAACTACTGCCAAAACTGTAGCCCTTGGGCTTTCGGCAAAAACTCGGTAAATGTTCATAGCCATCCCACCATCAAACAATATGAAAACCAAAGCCAAAGCAGCCAAATACGGAGCAAGACTGATTATTGAACTAGTGTTGATCAAGCCTGTTACAGGTCCGATAAGTATGCCGAGAACTATCAAGAACATCATGTCAGGAAAGCCTGTCCGCTCAAAAAAATAGTTCGCTAAAAAACCTATTACGATTACTCCGCCAGCCACTATTAGGGCAAAGGTAACTGGATCTAGCAAATCTTAACACGTCCTTAGAATTTGCACTTTAGCTTAAAGAATTTTCGCTAAAAACCTAAAGATCAAAACCTTACGTATCTTCTCGAAAAATTGAAACAGTGCCCTCCGCAAATCTTTTAGCAAAACGTGATGGAAAAATGGGGACTTTTGGTTTTATGTTGCCGCCTTTTCACTTCGTTTTCTTTGTTTTCCCCTTTTTCTTCTTTGTTTTTGTTCCAGCCACGATTGTGACCTCAAATACATATTCTAAGCAATTTCTATAAAAGATTTTCCATTCACTCAGAATATTAGCGAGTTTTCCGAAAATCTGTCAAAGTATAGTCAATAATTGGTCTTTGGCAGTTTTTTGGGGAAGAAGGCGCTATTGATGGTTGTTTCGAACTAGGTTCACCAGATTTTGTCAACTTTTAGATGGGTCAGATATCCAATGATGCCGTATATAGGGATAGATGCGATTTTGATTAGATTTACGATTTCTATCGGAAAACTTGCGTAAGCAAAGACACCTAACAAGAGAAGAAAAATACTGTAAATTGTTAGCGATTTGAAGTTGTGAAATGTTTCAGTTGTCCTCCATGCCAACTGTGTTCCAGAGAACAACAGCCAAATCAGCAATGGAGCGAATAACAAAATGGCATATTTCTTGTACCATGACAAATCCTCAGACTTTCCATTGTTTTTCTTCTTTTTTCGGTAGATTGACGGCAAGTCAGGAAGGAAATTGCTGTAGAAGAAAAGCAGCATACCCCATAATGCGGAGTCTAGGGCATTTTCTCTGAAGAAATAAAATGTTATGAATGAATAAAGAAGGCTTGCCGGTAAAACTATCCATTTAAATATTCTCATCGCAGAGTGAACATGCTCTAGCGTTTCTTCTTCCATACGCCAAACAGGCAGTTTCGACCTAACCTTCCCATTAATACTTTTGAATGAGTGTAACACAAAACCATAGGTAGCATTATATAAGCCGGCCATCACACCGTGAATTGCCTTAAAAAACCTTTTCAGTTTTGATTCTTTCACGACACGTAACCACGAACTGATTGTTTTAACGTAATTTAATTCTTTCGTTTTTTGTAACCAGCTTTACATAAACAGGTTTTTGAAATCCGTGCTATCCTACTTAGACTGCATGGTTTTTGGATAAGACTTATATGGAAACTTTTAATGATGAGCTTAAGAGTGAAAAATGGTTTGCAATATGGAGAATCAAGGTTTCCAAAGCTTGTAGCCATGATTGGCGGCTTACTAATATTGATTGGGATAGTTCTGATAGGTATGGCTGCCCTAGCCATACTAGGCCTTTTTGATGTGGGCTTTTTTGATGTAGGCATGCTCTTGGAAAGAAAAAATCTCTTAACGTTTGCCCTTGCAATGGTTGCAACTGGTTTACTTGACACATGCGCGGCAGTTATTATTGCTCGCTGGTGAAGACCGATGGGAAAAGCTAGAAAAGCAGTTTCGTGGGTTGTCGGTGGAATTCAATGCGGCTTAGGCGGACTATCCGCCGTTCTCGCCTTCTTAGTCTATGCAAGCACATCACTGCGAGATGCATTAGCAATAACTTTTCAAGAGATGTACCTTTACATGTTTCTGTTACTAGTTTTCAGCATGTTCTCCATACTCAGCGGCTTACTCCTCATCCACAGAGAGAAAGACGGGAATTAGAAATGGGAGAAAATCGACTCAAAAGAGAACTTGGACTGCTTCACACGACTATGATGGGAATAGGAGGCGCCATCTGCGCCGGCGTTTTCGTAACCTTAGGCTATGCTGCAACTCTCGCAGGCACCGCCCTTATAATTGCCATAGTTTTGTGCGGAATAATAAACTTGTTCACAATGCTTAGCTACGCTGAACTTGGAGCTGCTTTGCCATCTGCTGGTGGCGAATATACTTTTGCTAAGGCTTCATTCGGCGGCTTCTTATCATTTGCCACAGGCTGGTTTGAATGGATAAGCAACATGTTTTATGCAGCGTTTTCCGCTGTCGGCTTTACATATCTAATCTCATACGTTATTCCAACGATTAATATTCCATTAGTCGCCGTAATCACTGTGGCACTATTCACTGCCATAAACATTAAAGGCGTTAAAGAAACTGGACTAATACAAACGGCACTGGTGGCAATTCTGTTAGCTCTTTTAGGCATATTCGTTTTTTGGGGCTTCTACACCACTCAAGCGGCAGCACCTATAATAATTGAGTCTCCTGGAGGATTCTTGGGAGTGCTCAAGGCATCAGCTTTCATATTCGTAGTGTATCTAGGCGGAGAAGCTATTGCAGTTGCACAGGCAGAAGTTAAGAATCCGGAAAAAACTATTCCGCGGGCAATACTGTTAAGTTGTTTTATACTGATTTTCATTTATACAACAATCGCTTTCGTCATATTTAGAATAGTGCCTCCAGAGAGCCTAGCTGGTCAATCATCGCCTTTGGCTTATGTTGCTGAGCAGTTTATGGGACCATTAGGCGTTGGCATGATTACGATTGCTGGAATCATTGCAGCCTTGTCTTCAGTTAACACTTCCACCATGGCTCATTCAAGAGTTGCTTATGCCTTAGCCAGAGACGGCTATTTTCCCAAAAGCTTCTTCTCTCTTCACGGTCGCTTCTACACACCTTTCATAGCAGTTTTAATCGGTTCAATTCTTACAGCAGCGTTTGCCGCAACTGGAATTGTGAATTTTGTCACGTATGCCACTGACTTTGGCTTCATAATAGGCTTCATCTTCGTTAATCTTTCGTTGATGAGGCTGCGGAGAGACAAGCCAGAATTGTATCGCCCGTTCAAGGTTCCGCTTTATCCGTTGACGCCCGTTTTGGGAATAGCCACTTCGTTGTTGTTGCTTTTCTTTTTAGACCCGGGCACATTGCTGATAGGTTTGGAGCTGTTTATCTTTGGAATTATAGCCTACTACATAAGAATGGTGGGGTACTACCGGATGTATCATGCGTTTGGTGGAATAAATTTCGGGATCAGCGCTTTTCTGGCATTGGTTGCCTATCTGATAATGTCGAATTCAACGATGATACCTTTATCTCCAGATATCATGCGGCTATTTTTTGCCATTGCAGCGTTTACTAGTATAATTTATTTGGCTGCTGGCTTACTTAATGTTACAAGGAAATATGAGTGAGAAAGGAATGACAGAAGAGAACGAGAAAGAGCTTCTGAAAAACACGATAGAAGAAGAGAGGGTGCAGCTTTGCAAGGTGGTTCGAAGGTTAGGCGCAAAACTGAGCGGATTAATGATAACCTGTGGCTTCATAGTCTTTGCCTTCGGCATCTACCTGCTAATTTCAGCTCCAGACCCAGCTCTTTCAGCAAGACTTAACCTAATATTCATCAGCGCTTTGGGTTTTGTCGGTGGTTTAAACATGTTGTGTGGTTTGCTGCTTCTCTTAGGAGAAGATTAAGCGTTAAGCGGCGGTTTTGCGAAAAAGTCTGTTATTTTCTTTTGGAAAAGCGCATTCTTCAAAAGTTCACTTCTCATTATCCATTTTTGAAGTGGGATTTGGAATTTGCTTCCAATGAACTTTAGTACTTCGTCTAATGTGTTGAAGAGGTAGGGTTTTTGTCGCATGGCGTTTCTTACGTTTTCGCGTACTTGCCAGACGCCTACGGGCATTATGTAGCCTGGATGGGCTTCGCGTAGGACTATGACTGTGGCTTGTCTTCGTTCCTTCATAAGTAGTTCGCAGACTGCTAAGCGAGCGGCGTAGTAGCATCCGCCTATTTCTGCGTATGTCGTTCTTCCCTCATAGCCTTCTGAGTCTCCGAACATGACGACATTTCTGCCGCTGGGATTCCAAACTGTGCCAGGATACCAAGCTTCAATTGCCTCGTAGCTCCACATGCTGGGAATCATTATTACCTCGAAAAGGTTGCCCAAATAGCGAGATTCATATACTTTGTATTCGTTGATTTCTGGGTAAGTCTTGACTTTTTCCATTAGGTCTTTTGAGAGTATGCTGTCTACGGCTGTTATGCTCCAGCGGGTTGGCACGAATTTTCTGTTTTTTTCTATGCCGAAGGCTCCGACGCTGAAGGCTCTTTGGATTTTTGTTACGAGTACGCCTTTTGTGTAGAGTTCGTGGACGGCTGGTGTAGCCTTTAGGTCTGTGTCGGTGTAGGCTTTTTCTATGTGGTGGTCCCAGCGGGCGTTGCCCACGTAAAGTTCTCTGATTGGTGCTGATGGTCCGAAAGGCTGGACTTCGTCGTCTAGGAGCAGGTGTCCTCTTGGCTTTTTCTTCAGTATCAGCTCAACGTCTACTGAGTTTGTTGCTAGGGCTAGTTCGCGGGTTTTTTCGATGATTTTTCCTGCTTCTTGGAAGTTTTGGACGTGGACGCGGTGTTTTCCTCTGACGAGCATGGAGCGAAAGGCTACGATGTCGTCTATTGATTTTCCAAACCAGCGTTCTGGCAAGTCGTATAGGGCTGTGTCTTCTCTGATGGGCGGTACTAGTGGTCCTGCGTAGACGTTTGGGTAGCCGATTCTTCCGATGAAGACGCTTGGTGGCGAAGAGCCGTCAATGTCTTCGGTTTGCAGTAGCGGCACGCTTTTGAGGAAGTAGTTGACTTTGACTAGTATTGGGCAGCGGGTTTTGCCGCAGAGAAGCTTTGAGCCTTTGCAGACGACGCATAAACCGCTTCGGGAAGGTTCTGAGAATGTTAGATTTTCGTTAGGCTCCAAGTTTGAGTTCTTTAAGACGTCTAGTAGCCAAACGTTTCGCGAACGCTTATCAGCTTGCCCATAAGAAGGACCCAACTTTTATCAATAGAAATTCTGGTTGAAACAAACTTTTATGCTTTCCCCACATGGATTTGTAAAAAAATGGCGCTTTGACTTGGATATAAATTTGGAAAGTTGAATTCTACGATTTCTTCAAGAGAAGTAGATTCTTCTAGAAACAGCCCGTATCTATTGAGAGGGAGCGATGGTGGTTGCAAGTCCCGGTGATTAGTGTATGGATGGTGTGCGCTTGAGTGTTTCTTCTTGTATGAGTTTGAATTCGCTTCTACTTTTTGTCTAGCCAGTATACTCTCCATTCGGAGACGTGTCCCTCGTGTACTTTTGCAGTCCACATGTTTGGACCATTTAGCTTTGGCTCATTGGAGCAGGTAGAATAGCCTATCATAACAGCAACATTGTCTTTGACGGTTACAGTAGTGAATATGTTCCGATAGTCGGGATAATTCTTAAAGAACTCTCTCCAGCCCTCTCTCATATTTCTGTAGGAAACTCCGGAGTCATCTATGAACGTGTGGTCGTCAGTCATTAACTCTACTAAGCCTTCAAGGTCTCGTTGGTTTATCTTTTCGTTGAATCTTAGAGCCACCATCATAATGTCAAACGAATCCATCCTGCATTCATCCCGTTGCAAAGATTGATGAGAAACCACATAAAAATTGTGCGGGTCAGACTTAATTGTCCCTATTCGTCATTTCTGGCACTTGGGGCAGAAGAATACGTGGCCTCCTCCTAGGCTCAACTTTTCTATAGGAGTTCCACATGTTGGACATTTCTGGTCTTTCATGTTTGGACCCATGGCTGGCGTGTAGCTGCCTTGGTTTCCATAAAGGTCATAGAACTGGTCTTTTCCGTTCAATCTGATTCTTTCTCGAAGCACATGTCTAATAGCATCATAAAGAGCTTGTTTCTCGACTGTATTTAGTTCTGAGGCTTTTCTCTTTGGGTGCAGTTTAGCTCTGTATATGATGTCTTGAAAGGCGCTATTGCTCAGTCCCACAACAACCGCATCCTTTCCTACGAGTACTGACTTGAGTGCTCTATTGTTTTTTGCCAAGAGTTTTGAGAAGCGTTCGAAGGTGAACTCTTTGTCTATAGGCGAAATTATGTTAGGGTTGAAGTCTCGTCTGTAAACATAGGAGCGTTCAAGGTCGTTGTCTTTCACTGCATTAATGAGACCCATGCTAGTAAGCCGCACCGTTAACGCTGAGTCGTCAGCGAAATCGACTCGCAAGTGGAATACGCTTGAGGCTTTTTCTCTGCTTGCGTTGTAAGAGATTATGCCACCGTACTCGGGACCCAGAATCAGGTTCATTCCGTTGTCGAGTTTCACGCGCATAACGTTGCCTCTGGATATGACAGACTCGATTTTTCCGTTGACGAGCTTGTCGAAGGATTTTGTGTCTTTGTCCATCATGCCTATTTTCTGTAGTCTTTCATGGTCTTGCAGATGGTAGGATTTGACACGTTTGCCTCTGAGCTCTTTATTTATTTGTTCTGCGAGAATCTTGGCTTCTGGAAGTTCAATGCTCATTATACAACCTCAAATCTGGTATCATAGGCTTCAGTGTTACGTTTAAATTTTCTGTAAAATAGAGTTTGGTCTTCTTGAAACTAAGAAGCGCCCTGGCCGGGATTCGAACCCGGTTCAGGTTTTCAGAGCATTTTTCTCTGTAATGTCCAGCGGGCGACAGCCGCTTATACTATTCCGGCATTGAGGAATAGCCTCTATGTGACCGGACTATACTACCAGGGCTGTCAATCAGCCAAAGGCGCCGAGAATCAAACAAGAAGGATGTGCCAAATAAACTTTATCAACCCCATATTAGAAGCACAAGTTCAATCTATTTATAAGGGGGGAGATTCCACAGAGAGCGCCAATTCAATCAATGATGAAGTACTAAACTGTTATATCAGCGCGCGATCTAATTTGTTTCTTCACAAGGTGATCAAAACATGAGTCAACAAGGCGTTGGCACTCAATTCCCCATCCAATCCTTACTCTCTGCAAGACTTTTGCTTTCACCACAATTAGCAAAGGGCAAAGTATATTTTCTGAGCGACATGAGCGGAGTAATAAGCCTATACGCAATGGACCAGAAAGGAAGCATTCCAGAACCATTATTGCCAGCTGGTCTAGCCTTACAAAATCCACATCTGATGGCAGGACACAATTATTACGTTTTGCCCAAACTTGGCAAAATTTTAGTCATGATTGACGAAAACGGAAACGAGAACTATCAGCCCTGCTTCATTCCACTCGACGGAGGCATTCCAGAACCAATCTTTGGAGACAAATACAAGAATGAGCAACTAGCCTGCATCAATTGTGACACAGAAAAGAACATTGCCTACTTCTTCAGAGACGACCGAAAAACTCCCAACATAGAAGGCCTAAGAGTTGACTTAAACACGTTAGAAGTCACATCCCTCGGCAAAAGCCTCTACGGCAACACTTGGAACGGTGTCAATAAAGATCACACAATTGTGATTCTAGCAGACAGCTACACTGCAGGAGACACAGTTCTCTACATTTGGCGGAATGGAACCACAGAGAGGCGACTCCTCTACGGCATTCCTATCGAGAAACGAATAAAGAATCAGCAAATCCAACTGTCTGGCTTCGGAACCTGCAACTTCACACCAGAAGAAAAAGGCCTCCTAATCCGCACAAACCTATTCAGCGACGAAGGAAGCATAGGCTACTTCGCACTAGACAACCCAGCCAACATAACAGAGGTGCCAATTTTAGGACTTAAACACAAGGGACACGGCGAACTAGTAGACCTCAAAACAGTGCACGATGACCTCTATCTTCTTGAGTACAACATTGACGTGTGCTCTTGGCTTTACGAATGTCAATACCATGAAAACAAAAGTCAGAGGCGACTAGAAGTGATACAAATACTTTGCGGCTTACCGCCACTCGATGAAGGAGTGATACTGGGTTACGAATTTGAGCTACACAAAACGCCAAGTCAAACCGAAGTTGGATATACACTTTCACATTCTAAAGCAAACTCTCCAGCACAGATATGCGTCTATCCAACAAGTTCCCGAACAAGAAAACCAAAAATATTGTCCCACGAACATGTTCTCGGCATTAATCAAAAGTTCCTTTCACCAGGAGAAGATGCAAGCTACACATCGTCTGATGGACTAAGAATTTCAGCTCGACTCTACTTACCTTCAGAGGAAATGGGTTTCAAAGGTTCCAGACCTCTAGTTTTGTATGTGCATGGCGGTCCACAAAGCCAGGAAAGACCAGACTTCAGCTGGTTTTCAATGCCACTTATCCAATTTCTGACTTTGAACGGGTTTGCAGTCTTTGTTCCTAACGTGCGAGGCAGCGTCGGCTACGGCATGAAATACATGAAGCAGGTAGATCATGATTGGGGCGGCAAAGACAGATTTGATCACATTGAAGGTTTGAAAATGCTTGAAAAAGACACAAGAATCGACTCATCTAGACGAGCTGTGATCGGTCGTTCTTACGGAGGTTTCATGACATTGACCCTTGCGTCTAGGCACCCTGACCTATGGAAGGCGGCATGCGACATGTTCGGACCATATGACCTAATATCTTTCATTCACAGACTTCCCAAGACATGGCAAACTTTCTTTATCATGTCAATGGGTCATCCAGAGAAGGACAAAGAGTTTCTGAAAGAGCGCTCGCCAAAAACCTACCTAAAGAACATTAAGTGTCCAATGCTCATTATCCAAGGCAAAAATGACCCAAGAGTCCTTATAGCAGAATCGAAAGATGTAGCTGAAGACCTGAAAGCAAACGGAGTGGAAACTGAACTTCTAGTATTTGAAGACGAGGGTCATGACGTCATAAAATTCAAGAACAAAGTTCCCTGCTATACGAAGATAATTGACTTCTTCAAGAAACACTTGAAACCGTAGATCCATCGGATCGTAGGCTGTTGTCTAAGCAAAAATTCAGTCTATATATAAAGGAGAAGACCAAGCCACGCAGGTGACTGTCTTGTTCCCAAAAATCAGACGTATTTTATATGTTTATTCCTTTTGATTTTTTGCCGCTAATATAGCTTATGTCTATTCTGCCAATTACGGCTTTTCCAAGACGCTCGGGATTTAGTTTCACTATAAGCGGTTCAGGGTTTTTGTCAAGATGTTTGATCATGCACTTAACGGCTGAGTGTTTCTCTTCGAGATTGTCAATGAAGGTTACTTTGCCCAAAAAGTGTACAGTGGCGTAATTGTGGTCGCATTCGCCTTCTACATAACCATAATCCAGCAGTGCCTGTCCCCATACGCTGTTATTTTTGTTCAAATAAACTAGTTTCTTGCCCTCATTAGCACAGTGGAAGTAGATACAATTGCGGTCTTCATCGTAGCCATGACTGAGTGACACGAGATATGGCTGATTATCCATGCACATAGCGATTGTGACAAACCTTGCAGACTTCAAAATCTTCCTAAGCACTTTAACATCAATTATTTTCTTATCTTTCCGACACACGTGAAATACCATAACAGCTAATGTCATAGAAGACCGCTATTAATTTTTGGGAAAATCACCAAAAACACTTGATGCTTGAAGTTAGATTTAAACACACGTTAAAATTCAACATGACAATTCATTCAATGGAACCGATGAGATCTTGAAATTATCGGGTTCAACGTTACAAGCATCTGCTTGGACTTTGCCAGACAAGCTCTCAAACACATGCCAAGAATTAAACAAAAACTAATAAAAGAAAGTAAGGTAAAATCTACTCATGCGATGTTCCCACTGCGGAGTATGTTGCGAAAAGACTGAAATGATGCTTTCTAACGCAGACATTGAACGTTTGGAAAAGGCGGGTTATAGCAGACGAAAATTTGCGCGTCACGACAAACATGATTTCGTCACGCTGAGAAATCGCCATGGACACTGCGTTTTCTACGATACCGAAAAATGTCGCTGCAAAATTTATAAACATAGACCTTTAGGATGTCAAATTTATCCAGTAATCTACAGCGAGCAATATGGAATAGTTGTGGATGACCTTTGTCCAATGAAAAACACAGTCTCGGGAATAGAAATCAAAAGAAAAGGTAAAAAGGTAATGAAGCTTCTGCAAAAAATAGACAATGAAGCAACTCTTCACAAAAATATAACTAGAAAGAAACATTGAACAGAACTCAACAGCTACAAAGCAAAGACCGATTTCGTTATAGAGAGAAGACGCCTAGGATTTCTCCTATGCCCTTCTTAGTTCTAGGTTTCTGATATTTCAAGATCTTCAAGAAGACTCATGAACTGATTTTTCTTTTTGAAGTCTCGGTTCTTTTCTGTTTGCAATATAACACATTCAATCCAATTTCTAAGTTCAGAATGATAATCTAATTTGGGTGGACCTTTTCTCTCTATTTTCTTGATCCATGATTGTGTCGATTTGCTTAACTGTTTGTTTTCCATTTCCATAATTCTCACCTCATTTTTAGTATAAAGATAGACAAACAATAGAATATGATGAAAAGACATCGTGGCTATTTTCGCTACGGTTATGCTTGCAATAGCTCCCCTATAGCGAATCGGTTTCCAACCCTGGTTATTTTGAACTTAACATGTTCTCCTTGCTTAGTGTTCGGCACAAATATTATAAAGCCTTCAATCTTTGCGATTCCGTCGCCTCTTCTGCTCATATCTTGGATTTCAGCCTCATATTCTTTATCAAGCTCAACAGGTTTCTTCATGTTGAATCTATACGACATTTTATCACCTCAGTTAATTTTCAGCTAGAATTGTCCTCAAAAGTAAGAACGTCTTTGGCGTTATACCTTCTTCGGAAAGAACTAACCGCCTGTTAATCTATGATATGCCATCTTTCTTATTAACCTTTGTGTAGAAGAAAAAAGCCTGTTTCTTTACTGCCTCAAGCTCTTGCAACATCCGAAAAAAATAGTAATGTTTTTAAAGGATATCAACAATGCCATAATGCCTTTCGGTGGTTAAACATGCCCAAAAGCAAAAAAGAAAAAATTGCAGGTCTGGAAAAGCATAGACAACTGCAAAGAGCCAAAGAAATGAAAAGGAAACAGAGAAAACAGGTTGCGCTCCCTACAAAGCATACTAAAGGTAAAAAATAGCTGATTAAGTAATTTGCAAAGATTGCAACAGTTTTTTTGTCTCATCAGCCTAGTTCTCTTCAGCTCTCTCTATCCAGTCTGAAAGCGATATTTTCACCAATCTAGTTGAGTTAGACTAATATACTTGGCAGTATACTCTTTTGTAGCTGTTGGGATTCTCTGGAGAAAGAGTTTGCATAGATCGTTTCACTTTTTCTCTGATTGTTCTGACTAACACAATAATTGCGCTCTCATAATTTGGAGGTGGAAAATTGGGTAAAAGAAAAGTCATCAACGAAGAAGACCTAGAACACATGTTATTGCCAAGTGTAAATGATGTGCTTGGCACGGCCGTCAAAATGCTTGGTTTTGACAGAATCATGGTGAAGTGCCAAGATGGTAAAGAACGATTATGCAGAGTTCGAGGAAAGTTGAAACGACGAGTATGGATAAGAGAAGGTGACATCGTTTTAGTTTCTCCTTGGGATTTCCAATCAGACAAAAGAGGCGACATATTCTGGCGATATCGCAAAAATCAAACTGACATGTTGAGACAAAAAGGCTATCTTACAATGTAAAGGTGACTTGGATGAAAGGTGGAATGTGGACTATAAGAGGACGACCTAGAGGTCGCCATCATTCATATTTCGAAACTAGGGTCCTTGAGTACCTTGTAACACTTTCTACGAAACATGAAATCAACCCAGCGGAATTTTTTGAGGCAATTGTACGCGCGTGGAAGAACCGAAAAGCTGTGTGCCATGGATTGACTATTGAATTTCGCAGTAAGAAAAAAGATTGTGCCATGTTTCTCATAACAAAAGGTCACATGGTTATTGCTCAATTTCCAGTGCCAGAAAGCATCCTCAAGATAACTAACCCACTCAAAGAATCTGACTATATACGCGAACGCATTCAACATGCTTGCGAAGTGAAAAAGAGAAAGGCGCTTGCCTCTGGCAATGTACAAATCGAAGATTTAAAGGCGGGCATGAAAAAAATCAAGCTAAAAGCACAAATTGTCGAAATTACAGAGCCAAAACAAGTTCTAACAAGGTTGAACGATTACGCTATTTTTGCTAAGGCAACCCTTTTTGACAAAACTGGCACGATTAAACTAACTTTATGGAATGGACGAATCAACATGGTTTCCCTGAATGATATAGTTCAAGTTGAAAATGGCAGTGTCATTATGTTTCGAGGTGAAAAGCAACTAGAAATCAGAAGAAATGCCACACTCGAAGTGGTAAAATCAGCCAATTCGATTCAACAAAACACAACATGTAGTCAAATTAACTGAATTTACGAAACAAGACGCTCTGAATATCATATTATTTTACATATTAGATTGGTGTTAAACCGAAAGCGGAAATTTATGGCAACGAAAAATGAACTAAAACGCAAGACTCTCTCAAATCAAACTCTTCAAATTGCACCTTCTCAAAAACGCTAATGTTAGAAGCGCCGGGAGTGGGATTTGAACCCACGCGGCCCCGAGAGGCCACAGGCTGTTAGGCACTTATGCTTAAAGTGTTTCCAGGCCTGCTCCCTACCTGGCTAGGAGACCCCGGCACTGGGGGCTTAAACTTATTTATGTTGAAAGGATTTAATGCTTATTTGTCTGTCTCTCAAAGTCGCATTGACATATATGGTGGTATTGTTTGAAGATAAATAGAAAATATGAGATGGTTCTGTTTGCGGTTTTCGTGTCGATGGGCATGTCCTTCGCAATGTCTCTTGTGCTGACCATAGTAAACTTGGGCTTTGTTCCTGGCTTTCTTCAGAAATGGTTAAGCGCCTTTGCGGTCGGCTTTTTGGTGAGTGTTCCAGCGTCGCTTATAATAATTCCAGTCGTAAGAATAATCGTAGGCAAATTAACAACGGATTAATTAAGAAAAAGGGCTTATCGTTTCTGCGCGAATAATACACGATAGCCGCTTTCCCGTGAAAGAATGTCAAAATTGCCAAACCTCTCTTCAAAGATGGCTTTCATTCTTTTTCCCGCAATCTTTGACCTTAAAACCATCTGAAGAGTGGCATTACTTGCCATGCGTTCCGGCGCTTCACAGATAATCGCTTTTACTGTTTGCATTCCAGCACTTACTGGTGGGTTCGAAAGAACACAGTCAAACGTTAACCCTTTAACGGGCTCGTATAGGCAGCCGCGTTTGATTTCCACATTGTGTACACAATTAATTTTAGCGTTTTGTTTTGCAAGCCAAACTGCCCGCTCGTTAACGTCAACCATCATAACATGCAAATCAGGATTAGAGGCAGCAACTGTTATGCCAACAGCGCCATAACCGCATCCGACATCTAAAACACTGCCTTTTTCAGGCAGAATCATAGACTCAATAAGAAGTCTCGTTCCCAAATCAATTCGTGTTTTGGAGAAAACACCTGAAGCAGTTAGGAATCTGAAGGATTTTCCGCCGAAATACGTGTGAATTGTGCCCAACCGCATTTCAGATTTTGGCTGAGCCACAAAATAATGGTCTGTTTCTCTGCCTTTTCTACGCATTATTTTTCGCCGCTTTTCCAAACTCTTGGATATGTGCCTCTAGGCAGTAGGACACGTTCAGTTTTGGCAACAACGCCATGTTCCATGTTCAGAATCTCTTCTGTTGATGCAAATGTTTTGGCTAAGGCTATGGCCTCGCCTTTCAAAGTTAAAACTGCTACTAATGCACCATTATTTATTCCAGTTTCAAGGGACAAGACGCCTGGGGCTGTAAGGTTAGCTCCGTGGCAGATGGCGTCTACAGCCGAATCTCGAATATAGACTTTAGGAACTAGAGTCAGTGCTGTTTCCATGGGTTGTATGAATTTTCTCAACGTTGATTCGTCTTTATGCTGTTGCCACTCGATAAACCAGTAAGCCACATCATGCAACGTTACAAAAGTTTCACTGTTTTCAACGAAGGGTCCAGCTCTGGTTCTGCGCAGTTCTTGCATGTGGGCGCCGCAACCTAAAACTTCGCCTACGTCGTAGCATAGTTTGCGTATGTATGTTCCGCCTTCGCATCCTACTTGGAACAGTACATTGCGTTCTTCCTTTTCCAGAAAATCAATATAGTAAATTTTGCGTGTTCGCAGTTGACGTTTAACAGAAGCCCTTAAAGGCGGACGCTGATAAATCGTATCTTCAAACTCTTTGAGAACCTCGTTCACTCGTTTTTCTGATGCGTCACTGTGCAGTTTCATTACGCAGACGTATTCTTTTCCGCTGTGCAACAGTGCCTGAACAGTCTTTGTAGACTCTTCAAGTGTGACGGGTAAGACGCCGGTCACTTTGGGATTTCTCTGGCTTAACTCTTTAAGCCTCTAGAGTCCCGCCGTGACCAACCTGCTTAAGGTTCAGGATGCGTTTAACCCAAGCCGCAACTTCATGGCTTGTTGGACCCGCTGGTTTGTCAAGGTTTATGACGCCATAGCGCATGTATTCTTCAGCTGGTCTTTCTTCAGGTTTATGTCCATAGCGAACGTTTGTCTTATCCTCGGTTTTCACCATTAACTTGCGTTCAATTTCCCATGGAGCAAGACTTTTCGGCATAAGCTAATACATCACTCCTACAGGTTAAAAGAAAGGTTTTGGAGGTATAAGAGCTTAAGCATGGTCGAGATTATGTTTCCTATTGATTGGTCAAAACAGCAACTCTTTTTTGGCGAAAAAGTTAACGAACGTCTCAGTAGTGTGCACACGAATTTATAAGAGCTACATCGGATACATTTTTGTGGAGAGATTTTAATGCTCGAATATTTAGCCATCATGTTGATTTTCACGCTTCCCCTCATTTTGTATGCTGCCTACAAAAGACGTTTCAAAGCTTTGGGTTTAGCTGCACTTATGGGTTTAGCAATAGGCATGCCGTGGGACACCATCTCCGCTGGCATTCTTAAAACGTGGTCTTGGAATGAAGAACAATTAATTGGTGTGTGGATTGGATGGCTACCCTTAGAAGAATATTTGTTCATGGTTTTGGTTCCCATGATGCTTATAGGTGGAGCATTAATCTTCAAGATTGACCTTTATATATGCAATAACAAAGAGTAGCATCATGACTGAAAAGTGCGATTTAAGTCAAGACTGGCTTGATTGACTGCACCATTTTATCAAGCTTGCCCTCTGCTTTCAATGCTTCTGTAATTTCTTCGTCTGACGCATCCCGTGTAATTGCGATTTTTTCTTGTGTGGGTTCAACATGGTTTGTGTTGGCTCTTCGCCTTCTTACACCCGTAACCGTTTTGGGACCAGTTATTAGTATGAAGCTCTTGTCGATTACGTCCACTATGACGCATTTTTTTCCGGCTTCTCTGCCTGTTAGTTTTACGCAGATTCTGCCAACTTCTATTACTGGCACATTAAAACCTCCTTTACGAAACAGGATTAGAAAACCGTTCAAACATGTATTTATCAGTTGCGTGCGTTGCTTATGGACAGAATAGGCATTGCCCCTTTCGCTTCTGCTGTGCAATCCACGCTTCTAAGCCGATTTTCCTCATTTCTTTGGCGTTTTCAACGGTTCTTTTGTGGTGAGAAACGTCGTCTGTGGCAAATTTTTTAACAATTGTGCATGGAAAATCTTCACATTGAAAACAATAGTTAAGCCCCTTGTTTTTGGCACAAAGCAGCATTTTGCAGTCAGAACTCCAGTGATTGTCGGGCGGACCTCTGCATCCCATGCATGTTATCTGTTCTGGTTTTAAGGGTTCATTGCGTTCTTTTTTGAACCAGTCCAGTATTTCGTTGCGCAGTTTTTCATTTCCACGACCAGCTTGGTATATGTCGCATTGTGCGCAGTTTAAACCACAATTAGAAATAACCCATTCAGACAAGTTTTCAGTCATTCCATTCCACTCTCTCTAGAGTATCTAACCAGACATTTTAAGCAAACACAAAGTGATTGCCGTCTTATGCCAGTGAAGAATATGCGTGTGCATAGAAGAAAGTGACCCAAGATTCTCTCCGCAAAAATGATGGAGAACGGGGAAGGGCAGCGAATTTCTGAACGTCTCTTTTTTGAAGTTCGTCCATTATGGCGAAATATGGAGACAGAAATCTTTCGTTGCTAGTGAGAATGTAAGCTTTGCCTATTGCAGTCGCTAGATGAGCGTTCCAAGCATTCTCATCAATGTGCCTCGAGACAAACCTGCTGGGAAGACGAGGCAAGAAATCCTTTAATAGCATCTCTTCTACAGTTTCTTCGTTTAAGCAGGATATTGATGCTAAGGCTTTGTTTGCGTTTTTGGAAAAGAAATCGTGACCACCAAGACCCTTATGACGTGGTTCTCTTTCCGCTTTTGAAAAAGGATTTTCTTTGTTGACTATGCTTCTTTCTACAAAAGTTTTAGCAGTCTTAAGCCATCTCTGTCTTTTCAGCGTCTTTGCTGCTAGACCTAAGCAGTGAGCCATCCAGAAAGGGTCACAGTATTCTCTGCCTTCAGTTGACTTTAGCTTTTTAAGGTGGTTTTCTAAGCGGTTTCCAGCTTGCAGAATTAACTGTTCGTATCTGTTGTCGTTGAAAGCTTTCGTGTAGAAGGTTCCGCTGAACAGTATGTGAGAATAGTCATAGAGACTCTTGTTTTCTGATTCGTTTTTGCCTATGAACCTCTTCCAATTGTTGACTATGTATTCCCAAGCCCATTCAATGTTACGCTGGAAAGATTGTTCACGAAAGGCGTTTGTGTAGTATGACCAGACCCAAATTGCTTCAAGCGTGTCATGAAAATCTTCAAGGATTGGAAAAGCGCCTTCGTCTGCAGAGTTGCCAATTTCCCATGGGCAGACGCTACCGTGTAAGGTGCCTTTTTCAACATAAGGTTTAATGATTTGGCATTTTACAAGAAATTCTGAGGCTTGTCTGAAATGAGTCTTTAGGTTTTGTCTATGTCGGATGAGTTTTTCCTGAAACATTTTCTGTTTCTTTGTCACTTTCTTCTTCACGTTAGGTCATGAATCTTTCAACAACGTTATAGAGGACGCTTGTTCCGAACACGAGGTTTGCAGTTGAGATTCGCTCGTCTATGCCGTGGACTGTTTTTAGCATTTCTCCGTATGGCATATCAGCACGTAAAGGTTGAAAACCGTAGCATACGCTGCCAATTCTTCTGAAAAAGCGTGAGTCTGTTCCGCCAGTAAGCAGTGTAGGTGCCGCTGCGCAGTCTGGCTCGAATTCTTTAAGAGTATTTACAATAAGCTCGTAGAGTGGTGTATTTGCTGTGGATTCGGTTGGCTCGTTAGCTTGAATTGTTTCAAACTCCAGCTTTTCTAATTCAGCATCTTTTAGCAGGTTTTTTATTATGTTCATGGCGTCTGTTGGTGTTTGTCCAGGCAGAATTCGACAGTCAAAAACGGCTTCGCATTCTGATGGGATGATGTTTTCTTTTACGCCACCGTGGATTATTGTCGGTGTTATGGTCATTCTGAGTTTTGCTCGAATTTCTTCAGCCATGGTTTTATCAAAGTGTGCAAGCATGTCTAGAATTTGGTCGCTTCCGTCTGGGTTTTGAAGCATAGCTGTTACTGCTTGTTGTACCATTGGGTTTTCTTTAGCAACTTCTGTTAGGAACTGTTTTGCGGTTGGCACTATGTTGATTTTTGCGCGGTAGCTTCCAAGTATGTCAACAACTTTGTTCATGCGAAGTATAGCGTTGTCTGCGGCACCTGGCACCGAACCGTGTCCTGGTCTGCCTTTAGCTTTGACTTTAAACCAGTAGATTCCTTTCTCCGCTGTTTGGACAGTGTAGATGTTTTTGCCAGGCACTGGAATGGCTAAGCCGCCGCCCTCATTTATCACATAATCTGCACGAACTTTTTCTGGATAATTTTGGACTAGCCAGCCTGCTCCTGCTTCACCGCCTTTTTCTTCGTCGGCTGTTGCAGCCAGAATCACGTCGCCCTTAAGCCTAACGTTATTTCTTTTCAAAAGTTTCAAGACTATGGTTTCCATGGCTGTCATTGACTTCATATCTAAGGCGCCGCGTCCCCAAACAGAACCGTCTTTCACTAAACCAGAAAATGGGTCGACGCTCCACTCTTTTGGGTTTGCAGTAACCACGTCCAAATGCGAAAGCAAAAGCAAATTTGGTTTTTCGCCTGTTCCTTTAAGGCGTGTGATTATGCTGCCTCTTCCTGGTGCTGATTCGAAAAGTTCGCATTTGAAGCCATCTTTTTCTAGGTTTGCTGCCAAGTATTTTGCTGCTTCTGTTTCGTTTCCGGGTGGGTTAGTTGTGTCTATGCGAAGTAAATCGCTGAGAAGGCTGGTAATCTCCTCTTCAATCTCTTTTAACAGTTGAGCACCCATTTTGGCATCCCAATCTATGGCTTAGCGTATGACGTCTGGTTTACTTAAAATTTTGTTTTTAATTTATTGTCTTTTTGCAGTATGCTGTAGTCGTGAAGTTGTTAGTTCGGCTAAGACTGCAAGGTCTTCTGTAGGCAGGTAGTTGTTTACTGAAGCGTCGAAGAGTATATTTGCAGATGATTGAATTTCCTGGTCGCCTTGCCACAGAATGTAGGTCAATGGGATTTTCGGTAACGCTGCGATTTCCACAGATGCATCGCCATACGTAAGCTTAACTCCATCTAGGATTTTGCCTGCTTCTACGAGAATTTTTGGTTTGTCTCCAAACATTTTCGTTAAAGGGAAAACAGCTCTCTTCATAAACGCAGCTTCATAGGCATGTCCGCCAGACAAGTCGGCAAACCTAATCAGCTTCCTTGCCCTTTCAATCGGCTCTACTCTAGAGTAATGCGCCAACAAAATATACAATGTTTCTGGACTCCTCACATAAACGCGTTTCAAAATGTCGTAAACTTTCCCAGAACTTAGCTCAACAACATATCCCAGAAATTTTATACTATAATTAAAACCCAGCCTACCACGTAGACTACGTATCTGTGTAGCATACACATCCCAGTTTCTCAATTTAGCTCTCACGCCGAAAGTGAAGACCATGTGATTATGAAACTTTTTGTCTTAAGGTTATTATTTTAGTATTTGCAAAGATATGTTAAGAGAGGAGAGGCTTCAAAGTGGCTGGCGAGCAAGCACAACTTTATACTAAACCGCCTGAATACTCCGCTGCCAAAATCGTCGGGTTAATATCTGACACGCACGTGCCCGTGAGGGCTAGGAATCTGCCGAGAAGAGTCTTCGAAGTGTTCGAGAAGGCGGATTATATTGTGCATGCGGGCGATTTAGTGCAGTTAACCGTTATCGACGAGTTGGAGCAGCTTGCGCCCGTTTTGGCTGTTTACGGCAACATGGACGGCCCGGAGATTCGGGGGGAACTTCCAAAAATGAACAGAGTTAAGGTTTTTGACTGGAAAATCGGAGTCATGCACAATCCTGGAGCACTTTTTGGTATGGGAAAAATGCGCGAAATCGCCAAAGGAAATGGCTTTAACGTTATGGTTTATGGACACACGCACACTTCAAACATGAAATGGGAAGAAAACACACTTTTCATAAACCCTGGAAGCCCAACAAATCCCATTCCACCTTTCATAACTAAGCCCACAGTAGCTTTACTAAAAATAACAAAAGAAAAAATCACACCAGAAATAATCCAAATCTAGAGTTGGGAAAAATTTTTAGAATCATATTGTAAATAAAAAGAAAGGTTACGAACACCTAGATTTAAATTTTCGTGATGCAAACATTGCGAAAACTGCGCTGAGAATGAATGTTAGTAGCAGAAAGGATGTCGGAAATTCTGGGATCTGAAAAGGCGCACTCCATGCGCTGTAATCATCAACTATGCAACAGGCGCGAACTTGGGCTGAGGGGGTTCCTTCAACTGGTCCAATATTACATGGATAAGTGAACGTCTCAGTGGTTTGAACTAAATCGAAGATATGGTTAGTCCCACTGACGTTTACTTCAATTCTATTTACGCGATGTGCAACTAGCACTGGTGTATGATATACCGTAACATTTACAATGACATCGCTATCGCTTTGCCAAACAAGCACATTCTGAATTACTGGAACAATTGCGTGGGTTGGCTCTGCAAAACTGGTACACAGTGAAACAAAAAGGGACAAGAGCAAGACGTAGGACAATTTTTTCTCTCTGTTCAATTCTGTTTTCACCTCAAGTAACTATAACATGTTATTGTGTCGTTATCATTAAGTGTTTTTCTCTTTTCGTTTTTTGCTTTCAGCCACCTTTCCTGAATATTCGTTTGTGCTGTTGCATCATGCACTTATCCATGATCACCGTTAAACCAGCCTTTCTGGCTTTTTCCGCCGCTTCCTCATTGATTATTCCAAGCTGCATCCAAACCACAAAAGGAACGCCATACTTTCTCTTTAGCTGAATTGCTTGCTCAATTATGGGCACGACTTCTGCAGAAGGTCTGAAAATGTCGACAACTTCTATGGTTCTCTGCGTTTCGGCTGGCATGTCTAAGAGGCTTTTGTAACTTTTTTCGCCCAAGATTTCGTCTGCGGTTGGATTGACTGGTATTATGTGGAAACCATGATTCTTCAAATAATTGCCCACTCTGTAGCTGTCTTTTGAAGGGTCTCGCGATAAGCCGACGACGGCCACAGTCTTGTATTTTGTCAATATTTCCTTTGCTTCATTTAGGCTCAATTCTCAAACCTCTAGTAAAGAGAAAATGGTTTAGATTGTTATTATTCCGTATAATCCTGCATACAGTAAAATGCCTAAGACTAAAGCTATGAGCCAAAGAAGTATAGTTATGCGCATCACTATTTTCCTTCTTATACACGATTGCATCTTCTTCTGCACGCCCCAAGCGACGACCAAGAACAGGCCAAGAATTTCGGCTATCCCACCCAAAATTCCATGCGTCAAAGACACCACCTTCAAAGGAGAGTCCAGGACTGTAAAATCAAAAGCCACGAAAGAAGGCCACATAACGAGGAAGAAGGAAACTGCATTAAGGACAACAGCAATCAACATTGTGCTTCCATGAAAAACAAATTTGCCCCTCTGCTTGTAGAAAAGACCAACAGACAAAACTCCAAGAATGACGAATTGCAGTACAAAGTTCACATCAGCTATCCACAAAGCCATAGGGTTCTACCACGACTCTAGGAATTAAGCTTCATACGTATAAAAGATTTCACTTTAACTTATCTCTCCCCACACTCAAAGAGTCGTTTCGCAGAGAGCCTTAAAAGCAAAACAAGGCAGAGCCTGATGATTGCACACATCCCAATTGGAGGTACCCATTAATGGAGCATTGTAAAAACCCGTGGAATAAGGAATGCAAAAACAACGAGATTGAACTTTACATCCTCTTCAGAGGAGCAAGACTGCCAATCTGCAGGCGATGCTGGAGTAAACTAGCGGATAAAGAAGTGGAATGGTGAAAACGCAGTGGAAAGATTCAACATGAACATGGCGAAGTCGTTTCTTGGAAAAAACGTGAATGTGCACTTGAAAGACGGTTCAGTGATAGTAAACGTTCAATTTTCTGAGCTTCTGAGAGACGAGTTCAGCAGAGAGGCTTTCATTAGATGTGTAGCGTATGGAAAAGAAAACGAGTTCAAAATACCGCTAAGAAGCATCGCATGGGCAGAGCAGCTAAATCTAAACCTATTTTTGACCTGCGACAGAAACTAGCAATTGTGAGATACCAAATCGGTAAGCCTAAATCGTTTTTACATGAAGGTAGCAAACAGTCTTAAATAGCACATGGCAAATTCTCTCAAACGGTGAAATAAATGCCTTGCACAGTTATAGCTGGATCATTCTGGGGAGATGAAGGCAAAGGGAAAATAATCTCCTATTTGGCTTTGAAGGATAAGTTGGACTATTGCGTTAGAACAGGCTCAGTCAACGCCGCGCATACTGTCTGGTTCCAGGGCAACCGTTACGCATTGCATATGGTTCCTGCAGCTTTCGTCTACGAAAAATGTCGCTTGCTAATCGGCGCCGGCGCAAATGTTAACGTTGCAAAATTCTTTGAAGAAATTGAAGCCACAAAAGTGAAAAATCGCATTGGCATTGACCAGCAAGCATCTATAATCGAAGAAAAACATTCAACTCAAGACAAAACAAACACACATCTAAAAGGACTAGGCACGACTGGATGGGGAGTGGGACCCGCAGTAGAGGAACGCGTTCGTAGAACAGCGAAACTTGCAAAAGACATCCCAGAACTTAAGCCGTATTTGACAGATGTGGCAACCGAAGTTAACAGCGCAATGGACGCTGGCAAAAAAGTTCTTTTAGAAGGAACTCAGGGCGTTATGCTCTCACTTTTCCACGGAACATACCCATACGTAACAAGCAGAGATACAAGCGCCTCAGCTATATGCTCAGAAGCAGGTGTGGGTCCAACAAAAATCAACAATGTCCTAGTAGTGTTCAAATCCTTCATAACAAGAGTTGGCACAGGACCCCTACCAAGCGAATTATCAAAGGAGGAAGCAGTGAAGCGTGGATGGTTCGAAACCGCCGCTGGAACGGGTCGTGAAAGACGTTCTGCACCTTTCAATTTTGAACTGGCAAAAAAAGCAGTAATGCTCAACAGCGCAACTGAAGCTGCCCTCACAAAGCTTGATGTGCTCTATCCTGAATGCAAAGGCGCAAGAACGTATGATGCGCTCTCTAATGAAGTCAAACGATTTGTTGGTGAGATTGAGAAGCACACAGGAATTTCTGTCGTATTGATCGGCACGGGACCAGAAGCACTTGACATAATCGATAGAAGAAAATGAAACCTTACCATGAACAGCTACGCGTAACGCTTGTCTATTTAGATTAGAAAAAAGAAAGAATGCTAAAATGGCACACTAACATTTCCGCGCATGTCTGTTTTTGTATAGAAAAGCATAAAGTTATCATTGCCAAAAAAGCTAATTTAAAAAAGATTTGAACAGCTAAGGCGTATTAAATGCTAAGCAGAACAAGCTATCAAAGAATACTGAGACTAGGCTTTCCATTTGAAGTGTTAAACCGAGACTTAAGGTTGATTTTTGCTTCTAACTTAATCGGTTCTTTCGGAGACGGCCTTTATTCGTATCTTCTACCTTACTACATGACCAAAAACCTCAACGCAACCGCTGTGGAAGTTGGAATACTGTACGCGGTAGTAAGCCTCGTTGCGGCTTCAACACTGCTCTTGGCAGGGATGCTTGCAGATAGGTACGACCGCAAGAAAATTATGATTGCAGGCTGGATTGCATGGATACCGGCGCCGCTGATTTTCTCTTTTGCCAGCAATTGGGTTCAAATGTTGCCGGGGATGGTTTTATGGGGCTTTTGGCTTGGCGGACCAACAACCACAGCCTACGTAGTAACAACTGCAGACAAAAAACAGTTAACCTTAACTTTTACTGCAATTTCTTCAGCTTGGTCTGTCGGATACATTTTTTCGCCAGCCCTAGGCGGTTACTTAGCAGGCACAATGGGCATGCAAATCGTTTTCTATTCAGCCTTCACCTTTTACGCATTAGCTGCTTTCTTCCTCACTTTTGTGCAAAGTCAGAAAGCGGAAGGCTACACGCAGAAATCCTCAAAAGAACAGTACTCACTACTCAAGCTTTTGAGAACAAGAGAACTACTCATGTTCTCAGCTTTTTTCGCCGCAATAATGTTCGTTGTAATGATGTTCCGTCCCTTCGTTCCCGAGTTTCTCGGGGATGTATATCACTACGGCGACTTTGAAATAGGCATTTTAGGCTCAATCTCCTTTTTCGGTTCAGCAGTTTTAGGAATCCTTTTAGGTAGACTTGGAGACAAGTGGAAGAAATCCTATGCACTTTCTATTTCAATGGCACTCTGCAGTTTTACACTAATTCTACTCTTAATCTTTAACAGTTTTCCAATCTTGACAATCGCATTTTTCCTGACAGGAGGCTCTTACATAACATGGTCCTTAATGAGCGCCATAATTGGACCTTCAGCACCAGAATCGGTTAGAGCTAGGTGGGTGTCTATACCGCAAACAATAAGCATGTTCTGCTCCTTCGTAGCACCATATTTAGGCGGAATCCTTTACGACATTTCGCCCCAATACTTATTCATCACAGCTATCGCGGCAACGGCTCTGATGGCACTTCTAGTTTCTCTCACCAAGAATTAACTCTATAGGAGGCAAAGTATCGCCGCCTCTGATAACCGTCAAAGTTATGACGTCGCCTGGACTCTTGTAACGTTCTAAATAAATGATCAAGTCTTCAGCACGCTTAACGGATAATCCATCCACTTCGGTTATGACATCGCCAATTTGCAAGCCTGCTGCTGCGGCCGGGCTGGGAATTGTGATATCAACTATGAGAAATCCACCAATGTAGTTAGGGTCATAATATGTTCCCATATACGGATGGCTATAATGCCCTGTCGCGATTATTGAAGGCACGACGCGACTTATCAGCGACTCAGGAACCGCATAACCTATGCCAATAAAACCGCTCACGTTACCAGCAGTTTCTATGGCAAATGTTACACCAACAACCAAGCCAAAACTATTAAGCAGTGGTCCGCCTGAATTGCCTGGATTCACAGCAGCATCGAATTGAATCACGTCAGCTATCGAGTAATTTCCCCAAGGTTCTGGCACTCCCAAATCGCCTAACCGCAGAACTCTGCTCAGTTGGCTTACGATTCCAGCCGTCATGGAGCTACTTAAGCCGAACGGGTTTCCAATGGCGTAAATGGGTTCGCCAACCATCAGCTGCGTAGAGTTGCCTAACTGTAAGGGCTGCGCTTCTTTCGGCAATACGTTTTCGTCCACTTTTATTACTGAAAGGTCGCTGTAGACGTCGCCTCCTATAAATTGCGCAGTAGCTACTGTTCCGTTCAAGAAGGCTACGCTGATTGTGCCTTCGCTCCCATCCACCACATGGTTGTTCGTGACTATATGTCCAACTGCGTCATATAGAAAGCCGGAACCAGTTTTGTCTCCAGCCGTAATTATCACCACAGAGCATTTTGTGCTATTGTAGATTTGAACTGCTGTTAAGCCTACCGTTTGATTCACATGTAAAGCGTCTATTAGCCCTTGAAGCTGATCCATCTGAGCGGAAAGATTTACATAATCATTTTGCAAGGCTGTAAAATCTGCTTTTAAGTCAAAATATATGAGGGCAAAGCCTCCAGCAAGTCCAACAGTGATAATAAGCATTAAGGCCAAAAGTTTCTTGTCCAAGCCTATTCCGTATGTTTCTCCCACAATTAATACCTCTCTTTAGAGTTTATCCTAGTAACACTCCCATAAAAACTTGACAAAAATTCCTGTTGCAATAGTATTGAATGGGGCTGCCCGGATTTGAACCGGGGTCTATAGAGCCCAAGTCTACAAGCCTAGACCAAACTAGCCGACAGCCCCTCTTGGGTTTTGTTTGCAAAATAGAGATTTAGAAGATAAATTTAAAACATTCTCTCAAAGAAAAAATATACGAAATTTTGCTAATGCTTTTTGACGCTGCATTGAAGTACTTTCGGGCAGACTAGACACTCATCGGGTATTGAGCCGTCTTTGGGAATGGCGTTCAGAAGCCCAAAGTAGTGGACACATTTTGCTGGCGAATCGAAAACTTTTGGATATTCAGTAGGTTTGACATGCACTATTTTCATGTCTTCTACCAAAATGTCTAGTTTTGAACTGCAGTATGGACACGCATAATATGTTTCTCTTGGCATGACAGTTGCATCAGTCAAAACTGCAGGCTTGTCGAATGATTTTCCACATCCTTTGTAGGGACATTTTAGTTTTTCGTCGTGAATGTGAATGTGGAAAGATGGTGGCATAGGCTTTATCCTCACGTGTTACTTCTAATAATTATCGTTCATCTTAATATTTAATAAACATTTCTGTCCCCATGCAGAACAAAAATACACATTTACTTGCATAAGAAGCCTCGGCCGGGCTTTGAACCCGGGGCCTGCGGTTTACGAGACCGCCGCTCTACCAGGCTGAGCTACCGAGGCTCGTCAGTATCAGTTTTTCATAGAACACCTATTTAAGCAGACACAGAGGCAGTTTACATATGCGCAACACTAACGCATAAGAATACAACTTAAACAAAACCAAATAGTGCGTGAAAAGCCAAGATGAATCTTAAACGGTTAGAGTTTACTCTTACAACCAAGTGCAACTCACAATGCATACACTGTCAAGCATGTGCCTCTCCGTTAGGGAACGAAGTTATGCAAGTCAAAGATGCACACAATTATCTGACTGAAGCCGTAGCCGTTTCACGTCTTAAATCCTTCATGATATTCGGCGGAGAGCCAATGCTCTATCCCGACCGAACAATAACCATATTCAAAAAGGCAAAGGCGCTAAAAATTCCAGAAATTGAAATGTTAACAAATGGCGTATGGGGCAAAGATAAGCAGAAAGCTGAAAAACTTGCCAAGAAGCTTAAGGAAGCCGGATTGAACACTATAGGGATAAGCGTTGACGCCTTTCACTTGCCACATATACCCCTTGACTATCCGCGAAACGCTGCGCAAGCCTTATTGGAGGCTGGAATAGAAAAAGTCACATGGAACGTTGCACTCGTCGAATCGTTAAACGCGGCAAACAAATACGACGATGAAACTAGGCGGCTGCTGGAAATGCTCAAGCCTGTGAGGATAGCTGCGCATTTTACCAAGATTATGCCAGTGGGACGAGCGTTGCAGAACCTACGTCAATACTTTACGCCTATGTCGCTGGAAGGTCCGTGTGGAGGTGAATCGGTGATCGGCAATGTGCTGAAGAACCCTGAAAGCATATGTATTGAACCTTCAGGCGAGGTTGAAGTATGTTGGCACTTAGCTATTGGAAACACCAAGAAAAAACCGCTAGGCAGAATAATAAGCGAATACGAGTGGCGAAGAAACCCCACAATCAAGATTCTTGTAGAAAAGGGACCTATGGGTTTGCTAGAATCTGTTGATAAACAGTTCCGAAAAACGCAATATGTTGACAAATGCCACTTATGCATAGAAATTAGGAAAAACTTTTCAGCATCATGAATTGCCCGAAGTCTATTACTTAATACTCAGCTAAGCCTTATTAATGGGCAGTTGGTATACGATATTTTTTCTTAATGTGCTGAACCCTAATTTTTCGTATAGTTTTACGGCTTCTGTAGGATTCATGTCATCCACGTAAAGGAGCGCATCTTCCATTTTGTAGGCACTCAATAGGCGCATTGCGTTAAGCATGAGACTTGTGCCTATTCCCTTTCGTCTATGACGTTTTAGAACGCCAATGTCCAATATCCACCCATATCTAACGTTTTTCTCTTTGTTTAATCCTTCATCTATTCCAGCCACGACAAAGCCCACTGGTAGACTTTGAAGCAATGCAAAAAAGACTGTTTGGTTCTGAAACCATGGCAGTTCCAGAAGCATATACCTAGTTTCTTCGATTGGCTTCGGCCTAAAGTTGAAATGGTCCTTGAAAACTTCATTGTTTAACCTGTTTATCAATTCAATCTCGTTGTCATCGCTCAATTTCGCTTTTCTAATGCCTATTTCCTTATTTTCTCCAATGTCCAAGGGAATCGTGTTCAAATTGCTTCTCATAATACTTGTAGTGCGTATTTGCTTGAATCCGAAACCCTCAAAAATATGCATGCATGCTTTTCTGTCTGTTTGTGCCCACGTTTCAGCCACTTTCATTCCTCTCTGCCTTAGGCTTTCTATAGCTTTTTGGACTAGTCGTTTGGCGACGCCATTTCCTCTGAACTTTGGCAAAACGCCTAACCATTGGATGAAACCTTTCTTTTCTTCTCTTAATTTGTCCACATAGGCGTTTATCATTCCAGCAGTCTCGCCGTTCCATTCTGCCACTAACATTCCATCTGTGTTAAAGCTTGGCAATTCTTCCATTTTCTTCATCTCTTCAAGCGTCATTTCTCTAATGTCGTCATAGTCTCCGAAACACGCATTAAAAATGCTAACAAACGCCTCTTCATCGAATCCCTTTTTGAAAGGTCGAATGCTGAGCAACGCTTTTTACCTCAAAACTTCCATATCAACAATCAATGTGGAGATTTAAACATTACGAATCCAAATTAGGCGACTAAAAAACTTAAAGAACAATCGGGAAATTAAATGAAGTCAGGTAAGTGGCTGGGCGAACGAAAAATAATCGAAATCATACAAAGCCATCTGGACCTCATGTCAAAGATGTCCATACCTTTCGGCGATGACGTTTCTGCATATGACATTGGAAACGGCAATCTTGCGGTTTTAAAAACTGATATGCTTGTTGATAAAACTGATGTGCCGCCGAAAATGAGTCTTTGGCAGGCTGCCCGAAAGGCAGTAGTGATGAATGTTAGCGATTTTGCAGCGAAAGGTGTCAAACCATTAGCAATTCTTGTTTCGCTAGGTCTGCCTAAAAGTCTGAATACAAAAGATAACATAGAGCAAATTGCGAGTGGACTGAATGCCGGAGCCCGAGAATATGACACGTATATTCTTGGTGGAGACACAAATGAAGCCTCAGACCTCGTAATTAGCTTATCACTTTTCGGAATAGGAAAAAAGAACAAGATTATGCTGCGAGACGGAGCCAAAGTTGGCGATATTGTAGCAGTTACTGGTTTGTTTGGCAAAACATCTGCGGGACTGAAAATTCTTCTAAGTAATTTTGAAACATCACGAGAAATTCGTGAAATTCTAATTGATTCAGTCTTAATGCCGCATGCACGATTAAAAGAAGGCTTAGCCCTAAAAAGCACAGGAGCTGTTACTGCGGCTATTGATTCAAGCGATGGTTTAGCATGGAGCCTCCACGAAATCGCAAAAGCAAGCAAAGTAGGCTTCTTGATAAGTAAGCTTCCAACTGCTGTGGAAGTGGAAAAATTCGCTAAATGCAATAAGCTCAGTCTCTTAGAGTTGACGCTTTATGGTGGAGAAGAATATGAACTAGTGTTAACAGTAAAGCCTACGCTTTGGAATAGGGCGCAAAAGGCTGTGGAAGATGTTGGCGGACAACTTTTGCCTATTGGAAAAGTGACTGCTCAAAGACATGTTCGTTTGGAAGTCAAGAGCAAAAGGCATGTTCTTGAGGCTAGAGGCTGGGAGCATTTCAAAAAATAGGTTACGAACTGAAAAGCTCTCTGATTCTTGTTTCACCTTGCTGTCCCTTCCAACTATGGCTGGTTATCTTGATTTTTCCATCTTTCTCTGCTTGAGCAAAGTGGTTTCTGTCGCGAGTATGATACAGACTTTTTAACGTTTCAAAATCAGCTTGTATAACAATGTCGGGATTTGCAGAGACATGCTCATCTAATTGAACATTCCCATCTTTAAGAAAGGTGAGAGACACTGCTTGTTGATCTGCAACAATGTTGATTGTCAGCGGCATAAATATGCGTAAGCCGAGTTCGAGAAACGGCATTTTCGACAATTCTATTTTGATAGCCTTCTCAGCTTCAGCCCGAATTTCTTGTGCAAATTTGTGGATATCATTTGTCATAATGACTCACCAGCCTACAGAACTACTATTTTGTTCAAATAAGATTTTTGTTATTATGATTGATTAGGTTTTTGCTATTTTCACAAGTTTGCATGTTACGCAATTCAAAAATAGTAATGTTTAATTTCAAATCTAACCCTAATTACAATTGGACTATTTATGTCCGATTTGACGACATATCCGACGATTCGAAAAGCGACATTTTACGAAAAACTCGCAGGCAACAAAGTGAGGTGTACCTTATGCGAAAGAAAATGCGAGATCCCGCCAAGAGCCAAAGGATTCTGCAAAACAAGAATGAACGTAGCTGGCGAATTATACACGCTTGTTTACGGAGATTTAAGCGCCATCGAAAGTCGCCCAATAGAAATAAAACCCTTCTTTCATTATTGGCCTAGGTCCACTGCCCTCACATTTTCTACGTGGTCCTGCAACATGAACTGCGACTGGTGCCAGAACTTTCATCTGTCAAAACTTGAACCGCAACCTGCAAAGGCAATTTATTACTCGCGGGAAAGAATTGTTGAAACAGCCATAGACAAGAAGGACGCAGGCTTGTGTGCAAGTTTTCAAGAGCCAACACTTCTTTCTGAGTGGGCGATTCCGCTTTTTAAGCAAGGAAAAGAGAGAGGAATAAAATATTGTTGTTACGTTTCAAATGGATACATGACCTTGGAAGTGCTAAGAGCGCTCTATGAAGCTGGAATGGACGGATTAAAAATTGACATAAAGGGCGACGAAGAAACGTACAGAAAATATTGCGGAGGAGCTGACATAGAGAAGATTTGGAGAAATGCCCATGAAGCCAAACAGCTCGGATTGCATGTAGAAATTGTGAATTTAATCGTCCGAGACGTCAATGACAACGAAGAAGCATTACAATGGGTCATTGGAAAACATTTAAAAGAAGTAGGCGCTGAAACGCCTCTACACTTCGCACGGTATTTTCCAGCCCACAAATTCAACAATGCACCCACAAAAACCGACACTTTAGAAAGAGCCTACGAGTTAGCGAAAAAGGCTGGAGTGTCTTATCCCTACGTTGGAAATGTTGCAGGACACAAATATGAAGACACCTATTGCCACAACTGTGGAGAGAAACTGATTCAGAGACGCGAATATAGGATAGTCCGTTACAGGCTTACTGAAGATAAGAAATGCCCAAAATGCGGAACGTCGATTCCTATAGTTGGAGAATATTGTGGACGACAAGGATTATACTACAATTATTAATGGGGCTTGTGGCGATTCGCGTGTTTTCTGGTATATTTAACTATGGTCGTCATCATCAGATCTTACACGAAAACCAGCAACTTCTAAATCTGGTTTCATTATGTGAAAATCCTATTTTGCATGTTGACTTTATGCATTTTCTGGAGAAAACTTATATGAAAGAGAAAGCGCTTTAATTTCAATCTCGCATCGCAAACAAGAATTTTGGGCGAAATCTATTCCTTCTTAGTTTTGCTGTTCTTTTCGCGCTTTTTAACAATGGTTACTGATTGCGTCTGCTTTAGCTGTCGAATCTGAGCATTCGGAAAAACGCGTTCAATTTCTGTTCGCAGTTTTGTGAGGTCTACTTCTCCATAGGTTTTTACATCTACTATTGGTTTTTCGTTTTCATCGTAGCGCACGCATAATGTGTATCCAGCGCCTACTTCGATTTTTGTTGGTTCAAGTACAAAGCCTAGGTCACCGCATTCTAATTCTGCGACGCCTTCTGTCTCTCGCTTGTGTTTTCTCTCCGCCATAAGCAAACCACAACTAAAGAAAAGCGACAGTGCCGAATTAAAGGTTATTGCGTTGAAATAGTGATTGATAGTCTTTAGTGCATCATCATTTTTTCTTCATATTTTCTCAGGTATTCCGCAGCTTCACCGATGTCCATGAACAAGTCGTCCACACGCTGTACATCTTCGATTGTGACTTTTCCTTTTTTAGCTGACTTGGCGTTTTGCGCAGCTAAGCTTAGTAGTTGAACAACATAGCGTAGTGAACTTTTGGCGCCTATATCTGCAAGTTTTTCAAGCGCATTCTTTTCCAGCTTAATTTTTTCTTCGTTAGAACGTATTTTCAATATTTCTTTTACACTTTCAACATCGTAAGGCTGAGTTGCAATTATAACTGAACGGTCTATGAGGTCTATGGGAAATCCTAATGGGCTTTTTATGTCTGTTCCGCGGATCTTGGCCACGCCTCTGTTTGTTGCGAGAATTATTATTGGCACAAGTTCGCTTTCCATAGCTCTGCCTAAGAAGCTGAAAGCCTCTAGGTCGAGAAGATGTGAGTCGTCTATGAATAGGACTCCCGGGTGGATGAAGCCTTTTCCAGCGTCTATCCACTCTTTTACTTGTTGATCCACTGCCATTCGCACTTCTGTGTCGATTTCTTTCTGTTCGGAGCCGCTGAAAAACATGGAGAAAAATCCGCCTGAACGTTGCCGAGCGTTTAATTCGTCCAAATCGTTTAGCGTTAGCATGTATACGAATTCTTTTTCTTTTAGGACTTTGCCGTTTGGACGTGGAATTTTGCGTGTAGTGTCAACATCATAGGTTTTTCCTTTCGCACTTTCCAAACTCAAGCCTAAATTTGCTACTCTGCCGCTCTCAGCGTCTATTTGAACAACATGTCCTTCCGATATGTTCTCCTGAATTATTTGTTGAGCAATTGATGCACCTGCTTCGATGGTCTTTTCTTCTTCGCTCGTTCGCAAGGTTAAGCGTACGCTTTCCGGGACCTTTTGGTAGGGGTTGTATGGATGTGGAGCAGTTTTGATGTCTACTTGTGCTAGTTCACCTTCGTAGACTTTACGCATTTCATGAATTTCGATGCCTATGCATTTGCGTATTGCTTCGATGAGGATTTCGGTTTTTTTGCGTTCGCTACTGTAGACTTCGCTTCCGCTCATCTGGATAAACGGCACGTTAGCGCCCAGTTCGCGGGACACTGCCACAGCAATGGCGGTTTTGCCTGTGCCTGGTGGCCCTGCGAAAATTATGCATTTTCCGCTGAGTTTGCCCTCTTTTATCATTCTGACGACTAAGCCGGCGGCTTCTCGGGCGTTTTCTTGACCTACCATGCCGTCTTTTATTTTAATCGCCTTTAGGGTCTCGTTTAAGCCTAAGCCCTTGATGTGGGTGTGTGCACCTATGCGTTCGAATTTTGTTTTTGGGGTTGAGGGTAATTCCTTTATTGATGCATTCATGGTTTGTGTTTCACCTCTTTTTGGATGCTAGTGTGTGTCTTATGTGAAATTTTTCTTTAATATAAATTTGACTTTTTATCTAGTAGGTAGTTTAGAATTGTTATGCATGAAGCTGCCAAGTAGGTGTGTTTTCCGAGGCTGATTTTTTCTCCGTAGCGTAGTGCAAATGTTTCGGCTTTTTTGGGTAAGCCCACGTGGTCGCCTAGGACGAATACTGGTTTGTCGCCCATTTCAACTTTGGTTATGTCTGTGCCGTGTTCTTCAAGGACATAGATTTGTGATATTCCAGCCTTGGCTTTAAGTATGGTTTCGAAGCTGGTTTTGGCTAAGCTGATGCCTGGGTGCTGTTTGCCTGACAAGACTTTTTTTAGGATTTGCTGCCATGTTTGCTGGTCTGTGCGGACATCATGAAGGGTTTCACCGTTTATCCGTAGGTGTAATGGTGGTGATGGTGGTCCATTTAGGATTGCGTGGAAGACTACGTTTTTGCGTATGGCGTGAGATAGGAAAAAAGCTGCGACTGCACATTCGACGGCTATATCTAAACGACCAGCATCACGCAGATTAACCCAGTTAGTATCTGTACGACCTAAACGAGAAAACAAAACAAACTCACGCATGCGGTTTCCTCGAAAATATTAAGGTGGGATGCAAATTTAAATTCAGCTTTATTTTCATAACAAAGACGCAAGGGAAAAATTACAAAACCCGAGTCCGCCCTCACACAAAAGACAAGCACAATAACTCCAGAACAGAAGTGCATATATTTGATGATAACCAATACATCTCCTTTATTCACAACAGTGCCTTCACGAACCCGAATTTCACTCACAATCCCACCTTCTGACGCAACAATCTCATTCTGCATCTTCATAGCCTCCAAAACACAAACACACCCACCCCTCACAACCTTCTTGCCAACACTAACATTCAACAACACAATTCTACCCGCAATCGGAGCCACCACAACACCCTTCCCAACAGCCAAACCACCCACAGATTTCCTAGCACCAAGCACCACAGGCTCCGACTTCACAACAGCTGCTTTCACAACTCTAGGTTGACACAGAACATCAAAAACTATTCCACCACTCTTAACCAGAAGCCAGCCCGCTTTAGCCCTCTCTACATCCAGCAAAAAAACGTCACCATTAACCTCAATCGGAAAACTCCTACCCTGAGCCAAACCAAGCTTAACCCTAACAGTCTTACCGTTTACCTCAACCAAAAAACTATTCCCATTCCTTTCCAAAACCTTAACACTATGCGGCTTATTATTCACAAAAACCTCATGACCCATCAAAGCAGCCTTCCCCCCCTTCTCATCCTCTCAACTAATTTCCACTTAGAAACCGCCTCAGACTCTCTTCTAGGAATCACCGCATGAACCTCACCTCTTTCCATCTGACCAACTAGAACAGCAGCAAGAGCAGCGATTTCCTCTGTCTCTAAGGTCTGTCTTGGCAAAACTTCCCCCATCACTTCCTCAATGAAGTTTATGTGAATATCTCCCTTAAGGAAACACTCATTCTCCATAATCTTCTTATGAAAAGGAACAGTAGTCTTAACACCCTCTATAACAAATTCGTTCAAAGCATTTCTCATCCGCTGCACACATTCATCGCGGTTCGAACCCCAAACAGCAAGCTTCATTATCAAAGGATCATAAAAAACCGAAATGGAGTAGCCCGCATAGATGTGAGTGTCAACTCTCACTCCTGGACCACCAGGCAAATGAAGACTTGTGACAGTCCCCGGAGAAGGAATAAAATCGTTGTATGGGTCTTCAGCATTAATCCTACAATTTATTGCATGTCCACGCCTGATGATGCCCCTTTGATTATACTCAATCTTCTCATCAGCCGCAATGCGAATTTGGGCTTTCACAATGTCTATGCCTGTAACCATCTCAGTAATGAGGTGTTCAACTTGAAGCCGCGTGTTCATCTCCAAAAAATAGTACCGTCTACTCTGGTCAACTAGAAACTCAACTGTCCCCGCGCCAACATAATTTACAGCTTCTGCAATTTTCACAGCTGCCTTTCCCATTTCTTCCCTCAGTTTATCAGTCATTAATGTGGACGGTGTTTCCTCGACAAGTTTTTGATATCTCCTCTGGAGAGAGCATTCCCGTTCCCCAAGATGAATAATGTTTCCATGATTATCGGCTAGAATCTGAAACTCTATGTGCCTCGCTCTTGGAAGAAACTTCTCCACATAGATTTCTCGACTACCAAAAGAGGACTCGGCCTCCAAAATCGCTACGGCCAAAATTCTGTGAAGCTCATCTCTATCCACGACCATGCGCATTCCCTTTCCGCCTCCGCCATAGACAGCCTTGACCAAAACAGGATACCCAACTTTTTCCGCCATTTCCACTGCCTCCTCAATATCTCGAGCTGGCTCCAAGCTTCCAGGAATTATCGGTACCCTCGTGTTAGAAGCAATTTTGCGAGCTTCCACTTTGCTGCCCATTTTCTGCAAAATCTCTCTTGAAGGTCCAATGAATTTGATGTTGTTTTGCTCACAAGCTTTCGCAAACGCGGGTATCTGAGAGAGAAAGCCATAACCAGGATGTATTGCTTCGCATCCAGATTTCTTGACCACTTCTATGATCTTGTTAATGTTCAGATAGCTTTTGGCCGGTTCAGCAGGTCCTATGCAGTAGCTTTCATCTGCATATCGCACATGCAAAGACTCAACATCAGCTTCAGAATAGACAGCGACTGTTTTCGCTCCCAATTCTCTGCAAGCCCTAATCACTCTAATGGCTATTTCCCCGCGATTAGCAACCAAGATTTTCGTGAACATTCTCAGTCCCTTCTACCCACTAACAGACATATCTATTTTCACAGACCAATTAGACTTTAGTCAAAATAAATATTCTTACAGCCAGAAAAACTGGAAAAACTATAAAGGTTAGGTTAATAACTTAGTTTTTTCCAAATAGGTGGATAATATAATGGAAAAGCATACTCACGACATACTCATTATTGGAGCAGGCCTAGCCGGTTTAAGAGCTGCAGTTGCAGCCACTGAAATCAGCAATAACCTTGACATAGCTGTTATTTCGAAGCTTCATCCGTTGCGTTCGCATTCTGTTTGTGCGCAAGGTGGAACAGGCGCTGTAATGCGAGAAAAAGACTCTTTTGATTTGCATGCTTTTGACACTGTTAAGGGAGCTGATTATCTCGCAGACCAAGATGCTGTGGAATTCTTCGTCAAAAACTCGCCGAAAGAAATAGTATTAACGGAACATTGGGGATGTCCGTGGAGCCGTACACCAGATGGAAAAATAGACCAACGCCCTTTCGGCGGGCACACATTCCCAAGAGCCTGCTTTGCAGCAGATATGACAGGCTTTCATGAAATGCATGCGCTATATGGAAAAGCCACCTCATACAGTAATGTCAAATTCTATGATGAATGGTTTGCCACATCAATAATAGTCGAAAACAACACGGCAGTGGGCTTAACAGCCATAGAAATGAAAACAGGCAAAATGCAAGCGTTCCAGACAAAAGCAATTATAATGGCGACAGGCGGACATGAACGCATATACGAATTCACAACGTTTTCGCACACAACAACGGGTGACGGAATGGCAATGGCTTATTATGCAGGCGCACCATTAATGGACATGGAATTTGTCCAATTCCACCCAACTGGCTTAGTTCCTTCGGGAGTGTTGATAACTGAAGGAGCCCGCGGAGAAGGAGGATTTCTGCTCAATTCCAAGGGCGAACGTTTTATGAAGAATTATGCTGCAGAAAAAATGGAGTTGGCGCCCCGCGACGTTATTTCCAGAGCAGAACAAGCAGAAATTTTGGATGGCAGAGGATTAGAAGGACCATACGGACCTTACATAGCCTTAGACCTCAGACATTTAGGTGAAGAAAAAATAAACGAGCGACTACCGCTCATACGCGATGTCGCGATAAAGCTTGGCGGGGTAGACCCAGTAAAAGAATACATACCAATACGACCAGCTGCGCACTATTCGATGGGTGGAATCCGCACTAACATGAAGACAGAAACGCCAATCAAAGGCTTGTATGCTGCTGGAGAATGCGCATGCATCAGCGTGCATGGTGCAAACAGATTGGGCACAAACTCCACAGCCGAATGCCTGGTTTTTGGGGCTGTTGCAGGCGAAGAAGCCGCAAAACACGCATCAAACAGCAGTTTCCATGAGATTTCACAACAGACAGTATTGGCTGAAGAGAAAAGAGTTTTCGACGAAATTTTGGGCAATGAAGGCGACGAAAGAAGCCCAGTCATCAGAGACGAAATGAGACGCATTATGAACACAAAAGTTTGGATATTCAGAAAAGGCGACGAACTCGAAAACGCATTGAAAGAAATAAGACAGCTTAAACAAAGATTTAAGAAAATGAAGGTTGAAGACAAGAGCAGACCATTCAACGGAGGTCTTTTGGACGCTTTGCAGTTGGGTTTCATGCTGGATTTAGCGGAAGTCACCACATTAAGCGCACTTGCGAGAACAGAATCCAGAGGCGCACATTCAAGACGTGACTATCCGAAACGTGATGACGAACACTGGTTAAAACATACTTTGGCATATCAGACTAAAGATGACCCAAGACTCGAGTACATTCCAGTTACGATAACGAAGTGGCCGCCAGCCGCACGAACCTATTAGAAGCAGGTGAATGACATGAGCACTAAAATAGAGAAAACTGTTGAGTTTAGGATACAACGTTTCAACCCCGAAAACAACAAGCGCTACATATCCACGTATAAGGTACCTGTATACAAGGGCACAACAATCTTAGAAGGACTTCAATACATTAGAGACAATCTTGATGAGACGCTCACTTTTAGACACTCTTGCAGAATGGGCATCTGCGGAAGCTGCGGAGTCAACGTTAATGGAACGCCCATGCTAGCCTGCTACACGCAAGTGCTCGATTTAAATGCGGATTCAGTTACATTAGAGCCTCTTTCCAATTCACCCGTAATAAGAGATTTGGTAGTTGACACTCAACCGTTTTTTGACACGTACCAAAGGATTAAGACTATACTGATAAAGAAAGAAGAGGAATTCAACAAACCCGACGAATTTGCGCAGATGCCTCAAGAACTGAAGAAGTTTTGGGATTTAACATTATGCATTAAATGTTCAATATGCCACTCAGCTTGCCCAGCAGCTATCGATGAAAGATTCCTAGGCCCTTCAGCGTTAACCGCTAATTACCGCTTCATATCAGATTCAAGAGACGAAGGCAACAGCGAACGCTTGAAGCCGATGGCAGATAACATTTGGCTCTGCACCCAATGCAATTCATGCACAATGTTCTGTCCAAAACTGCTACAATGCGCAAACGCCATAGTAGACGACCACTGCTTAGTGGTGGAATCTGGCGACATACCTAGAACGGTTAAAGACGTGTTGGAAAGCGTCTACAAATACAATAATCCAATGGGAACCCACCAGAGCAAAAGAATGGACTGGGCTAAGAATTCAAATGTTAAAGCATATCCAAATGTCACAGAAGCCGACGTCCTATACTTCGTGTGCTGCTCAAATGTTTATGACATAAGGAACCAAGAAATTGCAAGGCTTATGGCTCAGATATTTGACAAGTTAGGCGTCACCTATGCGACTCTGGGCAGTGAAGAATGGTGCTGCGGAGACCACATCCTCAGGCTTGGCGAAAAAGGGCTATTCGAAATGCTAGCTGAACACAACGTAAACATGTTCAAAAAATTCGACGCAAAAAAAATCGTAACCCTATCTCCGCACTGTTACAACACTTTCAAGCATGATAAGCCGTATAGCGACGCAGCATTAAACGTTCAGCATTACACGCAGTTCTTGGCTGAAGCAATAAAACAAGGCAAAATCAGCCCATCAAAGACAGTAAAGAAAAAAGTTGCTTATCATGACCCATGCTTCCTAGGCAAACGCAACGAAATCTTCGACGCGCCAAGACAAATTCTACAGTCAATAAATGGCTTAGAGCTTGTCGAAATGAAAAGAACAAAACAAAGCAGTTTCTGTTGTGGTGGTGGAGGTGGAAGAGTCTGGACTGAAGAGGCTCAGCCTGAAAAGAGACCATGCGTTGACCGTGTAAAAGAAGCATTAAGCCTCGGCGTTGATGTTATCGCTACTGCTTGTCCATATTGCATTACAACGTTGGAAGATGCGGTTAAAGTGTTGGATGTGGAAAACAAGATTGCAGTAAGAGACGTTCTTGAACTTCTCAGTGAAGCCTTGTAATAGCAAATCCAATTTCTTGTTATTTTTTCCTAATTTACATTCTTAGATTGTGCAAAATGTGATGGTTAGCATGCCCACCGTCACAATACAAGGAATGTTGATTGCAGTGCAGAAGCTTGTAAATCGAATTTATGAAGAGTTTTCACTGAGTAATCCATTACATTAATATATTTATTTTACACATTCTATACTTCCTTTAAGCTAAGTTTGGAGGAAAAAGTTTGTACGGCTATGCTGGTCGAATACTTCATGTAGACTTAACAACTGGAAAAACCCACGTAGAACCATTAAACGAGGAATATGCCAAAAAATACATTGGCGGCATCGGCTTAGGCATGCGCCTATGGCTTGACAACTCAAAACCTGGCGTAGAACCTTTCAGCCCAGACAACCCACTTGTTTTAGCTACTGGACCCATATCTGGTTCAGTGTGGCCCACAGGCGGAAACGGACACGCTTTCGTTTCAAAATCACCACAAAGCTACGGAGTTGGCGAGGCTAAATCTCACGGGTCTTTTGGCACCGAGCTGAAAAGGGCAGGGTACGACGCTGTAATCGTCACAGGAAAAGCGGAAAAACTAGTTTACGTTTGGATTGACGATGATTCTGTTCAAATTCTGGACGCTTCACATCTGACAGGCAAAACGCCTGCTGACACTGAAGACACCATAAGAGAGGAACTAGGCGACTATTACATACGTGTTGCAGCCATTGGCCCTGCTGGAGAAAAACTCGCCAGAATAGCATGCATCATCAACGACAAAACACGTGCAGCTGGAAGAACTGGATTAGGCGCTGTCATGGGTTCAAAGAATCTCAAGGCAATTGCAGCTCGCGGAACTCGCGATATTATGGCGGCGAAACCCGACGAATTCATGGAATACGTAAAAGAATTTCATGAAAGAATGAAAGGCCCAGCCACACAGAAATATAGGGCACTGGGCACGCCCGAAAATATCTTAGTTCACAATTCGTTGTCTTGTATGCCTACGAGGAACTATAATAACTCACGTTTCGAAAGCGCGGAAAAAGTCAGCGGAGAAAACCTGAACGAAAGGTTTGTCGCCAAAATCATAGGATGTAGCTCCTGCGCAATGCGATGTGAACACATGTGTGTTGTCGGCGAAGGACCATACAAAGGCACTATGACACGAATGGAATATGAAACATTGTGGGCTATGGGACCATACTGCGGTGTAGACCGTCTTGATGCGATTATTAAGGGAATGGATTTGTGCAATTGTTATGGGATAGACGCTATCAGTGCTGGTGTCATTGCTGGTTTTGCCATGGACTGCTACGAAAAAGGAATACTTACACAAGAGGACTTGAGCGGGCTAGATGCACGATTTGGCAATGCTGAAGCCATGGTTAAACTCATTGAAATGATGGGCAAACGAGAAGGCATTGGAGACATACTCGCAGACGGCGTCAAAGTCGCCGGAGAAAAAATTGGCAAAGGTGCAGAGAAGTTGGGACAACACATCAAAGGCGTAGAAGTCACGGGCTACGATTTGCGCTGTCTCAAAACAGCCGCTTTAGGTTTTGCCGTTTCCTTCCGAGGAGCAGACCACAACAGACACGGCGCTTATGCTTTTGACGTGAAAGGAAAAGTCAACCGTTTAGTTGCGGAGAAAGGAAGAGGCAAACTAGTTAAAGACATGGAAGACGTGTACAACTTAATCGATTCGTTCATAGTCTGCAAATTCTCAAGAGGCACTTACTACAAGGAACTCGAAGACATGACAAAACTTTACACGCTCGTTACAGGAATTGAAATGACGCCTGAAGAACTGAAGAAGGCGGGCGAAAGAATAAACAATGTTGCCCGACTATTCAACATTAGGGAAGGATTAACCAGAAAAGACGACACTTTACCCTACAAAGTTATGCATCAGCCAATCACCGACGAAGGTCCATCAAAAGGCGCCTATGTTTCACAAGAAGAACTAGACCTGCTTCTAGACGACTATTATGCTTCGCGTGGATGGACAAGAGAAGGCATACCCACCATTGAAAAACTGAAAGAGTTAGGCATGGACGACCTAATTCCCATTGTAGAAGCAAAATTGTGAACGGAGGAATAGCAAATGGTAAAAATCCATGAAAGAAAATTCGTTTCGGCTGACCCAGAAAAATGTGTAGGATGCCAAGTCTGCGAATACATATGCTCAATGACGAAAGGTAAGGCTTTCAACCCGTTGAAGTCGAGAATACGCGTCGTCAGAATGAATCAGCTTGTTAACTTGGCTGTTACGTGTAGGCTTTGCGAAGACCCACCGTGTGTTGCTGCGTGTCCAAGAGATGCCTTAACGCAGTCTGAAGAAACAGGTCTAATTCAGGTCGATGAGGATAAGTGCAACGGCTGCGGCTGGTGTATAGAAGCATGCGATTATGGGGCTATTATGCTTCATCCAGAAGACAAGGTTGTTTACGTGTGTGACTTGTGCAAGGAGCAGGGTGAACCTCAATGTGTTAAATGGTGTCCGGAAGAAGCCTTAGAACTGGTTACAAGCGATGTTCTGGCACAGAAAGCAAGAATAACTGCGGTGAAGAAGCTTTTCCAAGAAGCTATGAAAGAAAAGAAATAATTCCCTCTTTTCATTTTTTATAAACACTTTCTAATCGTATGACATTTCAACTTGTTAAAGAAGAAGATTGAGCAGAATTTTTGCTAGGTCTTTTGCTTTAGCCTCAATTTCAGGCGTTAATGCTTCTCCAAAATCGGTTTCTTTCGGCTGTATCAACAACAAAGCTATTTTTGCCTTTGTTGTTTTGGTGAGATACTCACAGAAAATACGCAATGGAAGCATGTGTGTGGAAAAAGCTGGAAATGCAGTCAACTTTTCGGATTTGACGAGTCTTGTTTCGCCCGCTTTCAGGTCTAAAAGTGCCGCATCGATTAGAAGAACATGTGTTGGGTTAAACTCTATTATCTGTTGGATGAAGCTTTCTGGGACAGTTTCACACTCAATCAGCAAGATTTTATCAGAAACTTTGCCTCGCAACTCTTGAACAATTTTGACACCAACAAAATCGTCCATACGAATAGGATTCCCAATGCCAGCAACAACCACTTTTTCAGCGTTTGAAAGCCACTTCTCCAATTCTTTTTGAACGTTACATTTTTCGCTAGACATTGAAAAATCTCCAAAGACGGAATAAGAAAAGAAAAGTGGATAAAGGTTTATCTTTGCACTGTTCGGAGCAGTTTCTTTTCGCTGTTGTAGATTTCTATGGTTAGCGGCATTTGCCCAATTGCATAATGCGTGGCACAGCCGAAGCAGGGGTCATATGCTCTAAACGCCATCTCCACCATGTTCAAGACGCCTTGGTCTACTTTGTCGCCGTGAATCAAGCCTTTAGCTGCGTTGCGCACTGACATGTTGATTGATGGAGCATTATTCACTGTAGCAACAATCAAATTGACATCTTTTATCAAGGCATCCTCGTCTAGAACGTAGTGGTGGATTAGGGTTCCTCTTGCGGCTTCTACAATTCCTATGCCTTCGCCTGGTTCGCCTGGTTTATTGCGAATATCCTTACTTGTTATTTCGGGATCTTTAACCAATTCAAGAGCTCTTTCCGCAGCATATAGCAGCTCGATGAGCCTGGCCCAGTGAAAAGCCAAGGTGGAATGCACAGGTTTTCCGCCCAATGTTTTATACATAGTCTCATATTCTTCTTGCGCAAGCCGTGTGGCCATGCCATCTGAAGCATTGAGCCTTCCCAATGGTCCAACACGATATGCGCCACTTGCTGAACCGTCCACGAAGCCTTTCCAGCCAACTTTTTTCAGATATGGAAACTTTACATATGTCCATTCTTCCACATGTTCAGCAATGTGATTCAGATAATCCTTTGGTTCAAATTTCAGAAACTCCTTGCCATCTGGGTCAACAACTCGGACTTTACCATCGTAGAAGTTGACTTTATTATTCTTGTCAACCAATCCCATGTAGTAGGTTTTTAGTGTGTAAGCGTCACTTTTAATCAAATTAACGTATCTACTATTGCTTAAGACTATGTCGTGAAACAGCTTTAATGAAAATTTTGCAAACTCTACAGAAGAGGCGGCCATCTTTTCAATTTCTTGTCTTTCCTCTTCACTTAATGCCTTAGAGATTCCGCCTGGCAAGCCGCAAACTGGATGTGTAGCTTTTCCACCAATAATTTCAGTAATTCTCTGACCAAAAGCCCTATGCTTAATAACCTCCTTACCCACATCCAAGCCAGCCTTTTCAATAACGCCCAAAACGTTTCGCTTTTCTGGAGGCGCATCTGGTCCAACTATGAAGTCTGGTCCACCTAAATAGTAGAAATGCAGTGTGTGGTCGTAAATGAAATAGCCACAATACATAAGCTCCCGAAGTTTTTTAGCCGCAAGCGGCGGTTCAACATTAAAGGCAGCGTCTAAAGTTTTCGTGCCAGCCATGTGATGGGCAACTGGACAGACGCCGCAGATTCTGCTCGTTAAAAGCGGCATATCCTCAGCTTTTCTTCCAACACAGAAACGTTCAAAACCCCTAAGCTCTGGAATCTGCAAGTAAGCGTTTTCTACTTCACCACTTTCGTTCAGAAAAATAGAGATTTTGCCATGGCCTTCAAGCCGTGTTATCGGGTCTATAATCAGCTTCTTCATTCTTTCACCACCTTTCTTCTCAAAATCGACGCAGGCAAAGCGTACATGTAAAACGTCCCAAGCGGGTCCTTAATCTGACTGATGAGGCTTTCAACTTCTTCCTGCGTGTATTTTTCTTTCTCCTCTTCCAAGCCCAAAATTGAAGCTAAAGCGCTTATCATTGCAGCACCTTGCTCAGGAGAGTTGGGACAAGGTCCACCGCAACCTGTGCATGGCATATCTGCATTTAAGCATCTGGCGCCACATCCACCTCTTGTGGCTGGACCCATACAAACTATTCCTTGCTCAAGCAAGCATCTTTCTGGTTCAGGTGCCTTCTCATAAGTGCGATATATTTTGGTGATTTTCTTGTTTTCTTTCTTTCTTGGGCATTCATCACACACAGATTTTAACGGTGCAAGTACAGAACCTTTAGGCGGCAGCTCACCTTTTGCTATGACATCCACTGCGAATAATGTGCGTTCAACAGCAGGCGGACAGCCGGGCACATAATAGTCCACAGCGACTACTTGGTCTAAGGTTCGAACTGTATCGTAGAATTCTGGAATGTCCAATTCGCCTTCTTTCACATGCACCGTAGGCTTTGGCGTTATATTGTCTGGATTCGCCGTTGAAAAAGTTGTAGCGTAGACTTTCTCGAAAACCTCTTTCCTATTGGCTACGTTTGCAAGTCCAGGAACCCCGCCCAAGTGTGCACATGCTCCGTAGGCAACTAGCAACTTTGATTTTTGTCTCAAAAGCTTAGCCAAATGCTCCTGCTCGCTGTTTCTTATTCCACCGTTAAAGAAGCACACGTCAATGTATTTGTCTGACATGGCTTCAACATCTTTGTATTTGATGTCCATAGCTACTGGCCAGAAAACTATGTCGGCGATTTGCACAACATCAAGTATCTTCTCGTTTATGTCTAGAACTGCTATTTCGCAGCCACCGCAGCTGGCTGCCCAGTAGAATGCAATTTTCAATTTACTTTTACTCAAATTTCTTTTCGCCTCTTACATGGCTTCTTTTAGGATTTTGGAAGCGTCAACTCGTAATTCGTTAAATGCAAGTTCTTCAGGCAAGATGCCCATTGCTAAGCCAAGCAACTGTGTATAATGCAGTATCGGAATCCCATAGGTTTCGTTAAACATTTTTTCTATGCGCAGTTCGTTTGTGTCGTACATTATGTGGCAGAAAGGACAAATCGTTACCAGAGCCTGTGCGCCAACCATTTTAACATGATTTAATTTGTCTCTTGCAAGTTGCAATGCAATTTTGTCGCTTATGCCAACGCTTGGCGCGCCGCAACATTCCGTTTCATCCATATAATCTAAGCATGTGGCGCCTGTTGCTTCAATGAGAGTTTTAAGAGTTTTGGGATCTTCTGGATCGTCAAATCCAATGTATTCTTTTGGCCTTAGGATGTGACAGCCGTTGTGCTCAGCCACTTTGAACGCTGTAAGCGGTTTTACGACGGCATTCTTTATTTTCTCCAAGCCTATGTCTTCGATTAACGCTTGCATTATGTGCTTCGCTTCTATTGTGCCCTTGAACTCTAAGCCTGCCTCTTTCAAATGACTGTTTATGTCTTCCCGCAAAGCCTTATCTTCTTTCAGCATTTTGTTAACTTTTTTCAGCGTACCAGCGCAGCCAGGGCAGAGCGTTAAAATGTTTAAGCCTTTCTGTTCAGCCAATGCTAGATTTCGTGCCGCCAGTATAAGCATCATTTCGTGGCTGACTGGGTCCAATGGAAGACCGCAGCAATTGAATTCTGGCATTTCAACAAGCTCAACGCCCAATTTCTGCATGACTTTCCGAGCTGAGATTTCGAATGCTGACACACGGTAGGGGATTGCGCACCCAAGAAACATGAGATATTTGTTTTTCTCTGCCATCTTTCTATTCACCTTTCTTTTCTATATGCTTCGCGAAACCCACATTGCAGAGTGTTTTGCGTATGCTTTCAGGGTTACCGCGTGGTAATGGCGGCAATCCGACGGATTCTCGTTTCTTTATTCGCAAATCTGGAATTTTGTAAGCATAACCCGACGCGAGTATGCTCGCGGCTTGCTCCTTAAAAACCTGTGGAATACAGCCTCTTTCAGCTGCTAGGTTTCTTAGTACGCGTATGACGCTTGCGACTTCAACGTCTTGTGGACAACGGTCAGTGCACGTGAAGCAAGAAGCACACAGCCACAAGGTGTCGCTGTTTAGCACTCTATCTTTCAATCCTAACTGTGTCATGCGGATTATTTGTCTTGGCCTGTAGGTTTCGCTGAATCTTGCAACAGGGCAGTCTGAAGTGCATGTTCCGCACTGGAAACAGCGCATCAGTTTTTCTCCGCCGTGCATCTTGGCGATTTCGTACTTGAATTTGGGGTCAATTTCTGAAGCTTTTATTCGTTCTTTTTCTTTTTCAGCCATTAGGCTTTAGCCTCCATATTTTTTAATGGGCTTGGTCCAAGCTTTCTTATTTGTTCAACCATGTCCCGTACGATGGCGGCGAATCTGTCGCCTTCGCTTGCGGAAACCCATTCCAGTCGCACACGTTCTGGCTCAATTCCAAATTCTTTAAGGACTTTTCTTAGGAGGGCAACTCTTCTTGAAGCCTTAAAGTTTCCAGTTAAGTAGTGGCAGTCTGAGGGCAAGTGGCATCCAGCAACGAGTACTCCGTCAGCGCCATCTTTAAACGCTTCCAGGATAAAGGCTGGGTCTATTCTGCCGCTGCACATGACGCGGATGATTCGAATGTTTGGTGGATATTGAATTCTGCTTACGCCTGCCAAGTCTGCGCCTGCATAGCTACACCAGTTACATAGGAAACCGATTATTTTCGGTTTGAATCCGTTGTTTTTGCTCATGCTGTTGCCTCCTCCATTAAGGCGGCTTTGACTTGGGCTAGTATTTCTTCGGTTGTGAAGTGTCCCATCGTGATGGCTTTGGTTGGACACGCTGTGCCGCATGCCCCGCAGCCTTTGCATAGGGCTTCAATTACGTGTGCTACAGGTTTTCCTTCTTTTTCCTTTATTTCTATGGCATTGTAGGGACATAGATATTCACAAATTCTACAACCGCTACATAAATCTTCGTCAACGTTTGCCACAATTCCTTCCATCTCAAGCGTCGATTTCGAGAGTATAGTAGTTGCTCTTGCCGCTGCTCCACAAGCTTGCGAAATGCTTTCATCAATGTATTTAGGCGAGTGCGCCATGCCACATAGAAATACGCCTTCTGTTGCGAAGTCTAGTGGTCTGAGCTTCATGTGAGCTTCAAGAAAGAAGCCATCTTTTGTGAGTGGCACTTTAAGCATTTCAGCCACACGCTTATTGTCTGGATTCGGAATTGTAGCAGCACTTAATACTACGAAGTCTGGTTCTAGCTCAATTTCTTCTTTTAGTATTGGCTCCCAAAACAATAATTTCAGTTTTCCAGGCTCGCTTGTGACCTGAGGTTTTCTATCGTCGTCGTAGTTTATGAATAATACGCCTTTTGTTGCTGCTTCACGGTAATAGTCTTCTTTGAAGCCGTATGCTCGCAAATCTTTGTATAAAACGTAGACTTCTGTTTCAGGCGATATTTCTTTAATTTTTAGGGCGTTTTTTATGGCTTGTCCGCAGCATATTCTTGCACAGTTGGGTCTTTCCTCGTTTCTTGCTCCAACACATTGAATCATAGCAACATTTTTTGCCTTGAATCTACCGTTTGCAATTTTTTCTTCCAACTCATGCTGCGTTATTACTTTTGGGTTTTTGCCATAAAGATATTCGGTTGGTTTATATTCTGTTGCGCCAGTTGCTACGATTACGATGCCATGTTCAACCTCTTTCTCCTCACCATCATGCAATGCTATCTTCGATTTGAAATTACCAACAAACCCAGTTACGTCAGCTACCTCTGCGCCCAGATAAACATGTATCCTCTTATTTCCTTCAACCGCTCGGACTAAATTGTTTAGTTTTTCTTGTGGGTCTTCATTTTCGAGCAGATAGTGGATTTTGCGTAGGTTTCCGCCTAGTTCTTTTTCTCTTTCTACAAGGTGCACCTCAAAGCCTTGTTTTGCAAGTTCCAGAGCTGCAATCATGCCTGAAACGCCGCCGCCGATGATTAAGCCGACTTGTGTAACGTTTATGACAGGCTTTTGCAAGGGTTTCAGAAGTGTTGCTTTTGCAACTATTGAGCGAACTAGGTCTTTGGCTTTCTCTGTGGCTTCTTTTGGCTCATGCATGTGCACCCAACTGCACTGGTCGCGTATGTTTGTCATTTCGAACAAGTAGGGGTTTAAGCCAGCCTCTTGAACAGTTTCCTTGAATAGTGGCTCGTGAGTGCGTGGAGTGCAAGAGGCTACGACCACTCTGTTGAGTTTGTGTTGTTCGATTTTTTCTCTGATTAGTTTCTGCGTATCTTGCGAGCAAGTGTACAGGTTAGCTTCTGCATAGGCTACATTCGGCAAGCTTTTGGCATATTCTACGACTTCTGGAACGTTAACTACTCCGCCAATGTTGATTCCGCAGTGACAAACAAAAACGCCGATGCGTGGTTCTTCTTTGCTCACGTCTCTTTCTGGCGGATACTCTTTGACTGTTACAAGTTTTCCTCTTTCTGGTGCAATTATGCTCATTGCTTTTGCGGCTGCACCACTTGCTTGGGCTACGCTTTCAGGGATGTCTTTGGGAGCGCTAAAGGCGCCGCAGACGAAAATGCCTTGCTTTGACGTTTCTAATGGTGAGAAATGTTTGGTTTCGCAGAAGTTGTATTTGTTCAGTTCTATGTCCAGAATTTTGGCTAGTTTATCTATGTTTTTTGGTGGAGTCATGCCTATTGATAGGATTACCATGTCATATTCTTCTGTTTTGGGCGTTTCGTTCTCCACGTAGTGCACATGGAGATTGCCTGTTAACGTGTCTTCAGTTACGCCTGCAACTCGCGACCTTACAAAGCGTATGCCCCATTCTTCTTTTGCTCGATTGCAGTAGTCGTCAAATTCTTTTCCGTAAGCTCTCAGATCCATGTAGAAAATTGTAGCATCCAGTTTTGAGGGCGTGTGTTCCTTGGCAATTACTGCTTCCTTCATGCCGTACATGCAGCAGGCAGCAGAGCAATAGGGGTTGCCAAGTTGAAAGTCTCTTGAACCGACGCATTGGATGAAAGCAATTTTCTTTGGGATTTCGCCGTCTGAAGGCCTTAAAACCAATCCGCCGTATGGTCCAGAAGCGCTTAAAATGCGTTCAAATTCTATGCTTGTTACAACATTGAGGTAGCGTCCGTAACCGTATTCGCTTTTCTGTTTTGCATCAAAGGCTTCAAACCCTGGCGCAAGGATTATTGAGCCTACGTTTAAGGTGACTTCGCTGTCTTTCTGTTCGTATTCTATGGCTTTTGCCTTGCAGATTTCGTAGCATGTGCCACACCCAATGCATTTTTCACGGTCAATCTTATATTTCAATGGGACTGCTTGTGGGTAATCAACGTAGATTGCGCTTCGTTGGGCTAGGCCTTCATTATACATGTCCACAGCTTCAATTGGACATTTTTGTGCACATAGACCGCAGCCATTGCATTTTTCTTCGATTATGTAACGACTGCGTTTTCGAAGTTTCACTTCGAAGTTTCCAGCCTCACCACTTAAGCCCGTTATTTCCGCGTTAGTCAATATGGAAATGTTCGGATGTCTGCCTGTTGCCACAAGCTTAGGCGAAAGAATGCACATTGAACAGTCGTTTGTTGGAAATGTCTTGTCAAGCTGCGCCATCACTCCGCCTATGCTGGGACCTTGATCGATTAAGTATACTTTGAAGCCTGAATCTGCGAGGTCTAATGAGGCCTGTACGCCGGCAACTCCTCCTCCTACTACGAGAACTGCTCCAACTTTTTTCTTTTCCATACTTATTTGACCTCCAATGCTTTGTAGAAGGGAGTTGTTCCTTCAACGTGGTCTAGGATTATCATGTTTCTTCTACGCATGTTCACAATCTGTCTAAGGACAGCGGCAGGCTTCATTCCAACTGTCTCTGCCAATTCTTTAACTGAAAACGGCTTAGTCTTGGTTAGAAGATAAAACATGTGCCGAACGAACTCTTCCCTAATAATATCGTCGAATGTTGCATCAAGTTCCTCTTTTGGAATATGCTCACCATAAACGTTCACGCCTTCCGTCAACTCTTTTTCTCTACCGAGCAAAACTCTCAATCTAAAGTCAGAAGCAACGTTTTTAGTCGCCAAGATATTCAGCATTAACTTGGACTGTGGCTGTTCATTTCTCAATGGTGACGGACCAAAATTCTTTACTTGTTCATAGAAATCTTTCACATGTTGACCGAAGCTTTGCTTTTCGGAAGGCGAATACCAAAGGAGCTTTACACGTTCTGGCTCTAAACCTGCGAGGGGAATAAGCTTCTTCAATATTTCAACTGTATATTCTGTTTGAAGATTTCCTTCAACATAATGGCAATCAGGCGGATGACAACCAATGAGCAAAACACCATCTGCACCTTTGGCAAAAGTTTCCAACACAGCAACTGGGTCGATTCTGCCGATACACATCACTCGCACAAAACGTATTCTAGGATAGCCCCATATTCTTCCAGTGCCAGCACTATTCAGCGTGGTGGGTTGACTCCAGTTGCAAACAAAACCAATTATTTTGGGTTTGAACATCATGCAAACTCCTTCTTCAATGCATACGAAATATCAGTTCTGATTTGATCATCCGTAAATCGTTCCATGATAATCGCTTTTTCAGGACACCTCGCACTGCAAATGCCACAGCCTTTACATGATAAGTCGTCCACCTGCGCTACTCCTCTTTCATTCTTCTTTATGGCACCGAAAGGACAAACCACGGCGCAGACATTACATCCAGTACACAATGTCTCGTCAACAATCGCTTTGTCTGCGTCACATAACCCTTCGTTTAGAAGACATTCACTGCATGGACCACATCCAAGACATCTTCGAGCCTCAACTGTGGCAAGTTCTTTGGCTTGACTTAAGAGCCTGTCAGCTTCCTCAAAACTTACACTTTGACGCCCTACGTCTACTTGAGGAGCCTTGTATCTTTCAGGTTTTTTGGTTATTTTTTCCCAGTCTTTAACCCAACTGACACTTTCAGTTTCTTCCTCTCTTCCTGCATGCAGATCCTGCCCATTCAAAAACCGATCAATCGATGTTGCAACCCTCTTGCCTGCTCCAATAGCCTCAATCACGCTCGCCGGACCAGTAGCTATGTCACCTCCTGCAAAAACGCCTAAAATCTTGGTTTCTAACGTTAGTGAATCAGCCAAGATTGTTTCCTTGCGTTCATCCAACAGAACAGTTGGTAGACATGAAGTTTCCACGACCTGGCTTATTGCGGGAATTACAGTGTCCACCGTATATGTGTGCTCACTTCCTTGGATAGGCACTGGTCGCTTTCTGCCGCTTGCGTCGGGTTTTCCCAGTTCCATTCTTAAGCATTCAATCTCTTTAACTCTGGTTCCCTCACCAATGATTCTTTTCGGTGCTACTAGAAAATGAAACTTCACTCCTTCTTCTTCGGCTGCTTCAATTTCATGTGGAAGCGCGGGCATTTCGTTGCGTGAACGACGGTAAAGAATAGTCACCTCTTTTGCGCCAAGCCTCAGCGATGTGCGCGCTGCATCAATTGCGCTGTTGCCTCCTCCAATAACCGCTACTTTTTCGCCTATGTCAACAGTTTTTCCCTGAGCTACAAGCCTCAAGAATTCAACAGCGTGAAAGACACCATGCAAATCCTCCCCAGGTATCCCAAGTTTGCTGCTCAATTGTGCTCCTGTTGCGATGAATACGGCTCTATATCCCTTATCGCGTAAGGTGTCAAGCGTTATGTCTTTGCCAAATTCTACGCCAGTTTCGATTTCAACGCCTAAGTCTTGAATGTAGGCTATTTCGTTGGCAACAACGTATTTTCGCAGACGATAGTCTGGAATACCATAACGCATCATGCCTCCAGGTTCAGGCATCCGCTCAAATACTGTAACTGGATAACCCAACTTTGCAAGTTCGTATGCAGCACTTAATCCAGCTGGACCAGCGCCGACTATGGCAATCTTTTCGCCATGTTTTTTGAGAATGGAATCAGGCTTTATTCGGCCTTGTTCCCGTTCAATGTCGGCAGCAAGCCGCTTTAAATAACGAATACCTACTGGCTGATCGCTGTTCTTTCTTGAGCAAGCATCTTGGCAAGGACTGACGCAGATTCTGCCACAAATCGCCGGGAAAGGCATACTCTTCCTAATAAGCTCAACTGCTTCTTTGAATTTGCCTTGCTGAAGCAAGGAAATGTATCCTTGAACATTCACGTCTGCAGGACATGCGGCTCTACAAGGTGGCAACTTACGCTTTTTCTCTAAAGCGCAACTAATAACAGTCATTTCTTTGAAACATCTCCACTATTTCTTTCCGAGATAATAAAAAAGGGGGTTAATCAAGTGCTGACGATTTGGGCTCCTTTCATCTTGCTTATCCATGTTTTGTACTGAGATGGAGTCATCAGATCTCTCAATTCTTCCTCCAATGCGATTACATTGTCGGGTTTGAATTCTGCTACCCATCCGGTCTCATATGGGTCCTTGTTGATTGTGGAAGGCTCTTCGTGGATGATATTGTTTATTTTGATGATTTTACCTGAGACGGGAGAGTTTAGATCGAACTTGAATAGCCATGTTTCAACGACGCCGAATGGCTTCTCTTTTTTCACTTCAGATCCAACAGGGTCTATTTGGACACTAATTATTCCTTCCATGTGCGTTTGGGCGTAGTCTGATAGGCCTATCCTTACATTTCCTTCTGAGGTCACAAGTGCCCACATGTGCTTTGAAGTGAAGAGAAGGCGATCTTGAATTAATGGATATTCTGTAGACTTCTGGGAGTTCTCCATTTTCTTGCGGTCTTTCTTGAGTTCATCGAGACGGATTTGGACAGCTTCGGATACAAACTCGGAGAGACTTTGGTAACGGTTTTTGTCAAATGTCCCTTCTACTGCGTCCACTAGTTCCTGTCTGACACGAACAGTTCTCCATTTCGTCATATGCTTCAGCACCATTCACTTGATTCTAATATTACCGAACTATTGTTTTGCATCGTTCATCATTTCACTTAGTTCGGCATCGCTTAGCGGCGACATTGGTCTGGTTTCAAGCTTGGCGAGAAATTTCTTGTACTCTTCGAACTTCAAGAGTTCCTCAAGTTCCTTAGAAGCTTCTGGGTTGTTGGGCTGAATTTCCACTATCCACTGATACGCATCTCCATTCAAAACGTATGGGTCATCAATGACTTCTTTGTTGACTTTAACTATTGTTCCTTCAACTGGAGAGTAGATGTCATGGATGACGAATGGCCACCCAGCTGCTGTTTCAACTACTCCGAATGGCTTGTCCTTAGAAACTTGTTCTCCGATTTTTCCTGTTTCGACATAGACTATTCCTATGAGTTGGCTTGGGAAATATTCAGATACTCCAATTTTGACGTTTCCTTCTTTTGTTAGACTTGCCCAAATATGTCTCGGCGTGTAGAATCGTTGTCCTTGTACTTGATCAACTCTGCCGTGCCTGTCTCGCTCTAGGTATTCTTTTACTCTTTCTTTGGTTAGTGTTTCCAAGCGATGGCGAATTGCTTCTGAAACGAATTCAGACAGATTTTGCAGCTCTTCTTTCTCAAGTTCCTTTTCTATTTCTTCCACGAGTTCTTGACGAACTTTCACATTTTTCCATTCTGGCATACACATCCCCTCCATTTCTGCAAGCAGTATATATGGCGCACGCGTTATAAATACATAATGCTTATATAAAACTTACTAGTAAATACTATAAATACTAGGAGAGGCACATTTCATGGAAAGTAGAAAAGTACAAAAAGTCGGTTACTCCACTCTGGCAATCTCACTACCAAGCAATTGGGTCAAAGAAAACGACCTAAAACGAGGAGACAACATATTTCTTATGTCAGAAAAAGACGGTTCACTGAAGCTGTTTACAAGCAAACTCGCCAAACGAGAGGAAGGAATCGAGGAGTACATTTGCAACTCTGACTTGTGCGATGAGCCAAAAATGTTAGAGCGCATAGTAGTTGGGAGCTACATTCTGGGGCGCGATGTTTTCTCAATAATATCGTCTGAAAGGGTCCGCCCCGAACACATCGAAGAAATAAGAGGAATAGTACCTAAGCTAATTGGACTAGGAATTGTAGAGGAAACTACCGACCGCATTGTGCTCCAATGCTCCATTGACCCTAGAAAATTCAATTTAGACATGCTATTACGAAGGCTTTCCATAATTTCTCTAACAATAGCAAAAGAAGCAATTCAAGCACTTGTGGATTCGGACGCTTCATTAGCGAAAGACGCCATAAAAAGAGAGGATGAAGCCGACGCCATGTGTCTACTTGCAATGAGACTGCTAGTTTCTGCACAAAGAAAAAGAGAAGTAGCTGAAGAGATAGGGCTGAAGGATCCCTTACACATTCTCTACTTTGGACTAATGCTGAGATATTTGGAGTTGGTTGCTGATTACGCTGAAGAGACAGCACGAAGAGTCATCGAGCTGTTGAAAAAATACAAAGAGAAGCTGCCTGAATGGGTAATAGAAAGAATAAACAACCTAAATGATTTAGCCCATGACCTAGTCATGAAATCTGTGGATTGCTTCTTCATCGGTGACATAAAAATTGCAAATAGCCTTTTAGAAATGCTAACATTCGTTGAGCTCGAGAAAAACAAACTGATGCAGGAACTTCCTGAAATACCTCATCTGAGGCTGATACTTTGGAACATCTACAGAATGGCAGATAATGGTGCAAGCATTGCGCTGGTAGCAATAAACAATTCTCTTGAGAGAAAGTCAAAGATTTGCACGAAAGGCTGGTCGACGGAGTTTAAATAGAGATAGGAGAAAGGGTAGATGGACTCTAAATTACGCTCTATAGTCAAAGCTGCCACATGGAGAATCATCGCTCTGTTTTTGTCAATAATTATATCCTTTGCCATAATCGGCAGTTGGTCAGTATCCGTCGCAATTGGAGTAGCAACAAATCTTCTAAAGACCTTAGTCTATTATATCCATGAAAGATTGTGGGAGAAAATCAACTGGGGAAGAAAATAAATAATTCTCAACTTCTCGCGCACAATGCATAATTCGAATATTTATACCCAGCTCAAAAACTTAGCATAATGCTTAATTCTGCAATCACCCTAAAGCCATATAAGACATTCTTATGAAGGGGTTCAAATGGAAATAGCCTTAGTGGCTGAGAAGGACACAGTAACTTGTTTTAAACTTGCTGGGCTAAAGCGTGTGTATTCCGTGAAGAATGCTGGAGAGGCTGAAAAACTTGTTAATGAACTTCTAAAAGAGTCTAATCTAGGTGTCATCCTCATCGCTGAACGATTCATCGATCAGATTCACGGCATGATGGACAAAATTGCCGAACGCAAGTATCCTCTGATTATTCCTATTCCAGGCATGCTGGCACCTGCAGCAGTGAAAACTGATTTCATAGTTGAGCTTATTAGACGAAAGACTGGAGTGGAAGTTAAGCTATGAAAGACTCAAAGCATTATTTGATGGGGACCTGACATGTCAAAAGCAGGAACAATCTTTCGCGTCGCTGGTCCTTTCCTTCTCGCTAAAGGCATGATTGGGTCTCGAATGTACGAGCTCGTTACTACCGGTGAGGCAGGCGTAATCGGAGAAATAATCCGTCTAGAAGGCGAAACAGCGGCAATACAGGCTTACGAGGAAACCGCTGGAATAAAACCTGGTGAAAAAGTTGTAGGAACAGGCAAACCTTTGTCCGTAGAGCTCGGCCCTGGATTGATGGGACAAATATATGACGGAATTCAACGACCACTAACAAGCCTCGAAAAACTAGTCGGATCACGAATTCAAAGAGGCGTAATTCCACCAGCACTCGACCAAAAGAAAAAATGGCATTTTCAACCAGCTGCAAAGAAGGGAGCAAAAATCATCGGTGGAGACACTATTGGCATAGTCCAAGAAACATCGCTTGTTAAACATAGCATTCTTGTTCCCCCACGGATTAATAATGGGACAGTTGAGAGAATAATTTCTGAGAACGAGGTTACAGTAACTGACCCGCTGGCTGAGATTCGGACTGAAGGCGGCTTAGAAGAGTTGCATTTGATGCATACTTGGCCCGTGCGTCGCCCTCGACCATACAAGTCAATGTTACCAACAGATGTTCCATTGCTTACTGGGCAACGGATAATTGACGCTTTCTTTCCATTAGCAAAAGGTGGAACCGCAACGATACCGGGAGGGTTCGGAACTGGGAAGACTGTTATGTTGCAAACGCTTGCGCAATGGGCTGACGCCGACATAGTCATTCTTGTAGGTTGCGGTGAACGCGGAAATGAGATGGCTGACGTTGTTGAGAAACTGCCGCGATTGAAAGATTTTCGTTCTGGTCAACCATTAATGAACAGGACAATAATAATAGCCAACACTTCCGACATGCCAATAGCCGCAAGAGAAGCAAGCATTTACACTGCAATATCGCTCGCTGAGTATTACAGGGATATGGGTTATAATGTCGCGTTAATGGCTGACTCGACATCAAGATGGGCAGAAGCCTTGCGTGAGATTTCAGGTCGACTGGAAGAAATGCCAGGCGAAGAAGGCTATCCAGCCTACCTCCCCTCTAGATTGGCAGATTTTTACTCTAGAGCGGGACGAGTTAAAACATTAGGAAGTGAAGAAAGAATCGGTTCTATCACGGCAATAGGAGCAGTTTCGCCAGCAGGCGGAGATTTCTCAGAACCCGTAACTGGAGGGACTCTAAGAATAACTAAAGTGTTTTGGGCACTCGATTTCGCTTTAGCTCACCGAAGACACTTCCCCGCAATTAACTGGTTTATGAGCTATTCGGAGTACATGCACACTCTTGAAATGTGGTATGAAACCATAGGCTCTAATTGGGTGAAATTGCGAGAAGAAGCCATGTCGCTACTAAAAGAAGAAGAGGAATTGAGAGAAATAGCCTCACTGATGGGAGCAGAAATATTAGGCGATAAGCAGCGTTGTGTCTTTGAAGTGGCAAAAATGCTAAAAGAGTACTTCCTGCTGCAAAGTGCGTTGCACCCTATTGACATGAACTGCCCATTAAAGAAGACGTATCAGATGCTCCATTTGATATTGAAGTTTTATGATAAGGCAAGGCAAGCATTGGAATCGGGAGTAACCCTAGCTGAAATACTTTCGCTTAATGTAAAAGAGGATTTGGCTCGAATGAAAATAATTCGACCAGAAGAATTTGACGAAACAAACTCGAAAATAAACAGAAGCCTAGATGAGCAATTCGACCAACTTGCTAAACAAAGCACTGGAGGCAAACCAGCATGACACAGCTCAGTCAAAGTGGGCGCAGATTCTTTACAGTAAGAGAAATTTCTGGTCCATTGCTCTTAGTTGAAACGGTAAGCGGAGTCGGCTTTGGAGAACTTGTGGAAGTGCTCACCCCAAATAACGAGGAAAGAACTGGTCAAGTAATCGATGTCAGCGAAACAGTCACGATAATTCAAGTATTTGAAGGAACATCAGACCTAGACGTCAAAAAGACGTCTGTTCGATTCACAGGTGAAACTATCAAACTCCCAGTTTCAATGGATATGCTAGGGCGCATTTTCAAGGGAGGGGGCAAACTTGCAGACGGTGGACCAGAAATAATCCCGGAAGACTATTGGGATATTCACGGAGCGCCTATAAATCCATATTCAAGAGCGCATCCAACCGAATTCATTCAGACTGGAATTTCAGTGATCGACTGCATGAATCCGCTGGTTAGAGGTCAGAAGCTTCCGCTTTTCTCTGGGACAGGCTTGCCGCATAAGCTTTTGGCGTCTCAGATTGTGAAACAGGCGGAAGTGAAGGGAGAGCAAGAGGCTTTCACTATAGTTTTCGCTGCTATGGGCGTAACTGCAGATGAGGCTAGATTTTTCAAAGAAGACTTTACAAAAATGGGAGTGCTCAGTCGTGTAGTGATGTTTGTCAATCTCGCAGAGGACCCCGCAATCGAGAGAATTATAACTCCTAGAATGGCACTCACGGCTGCTGAGTACCTCGCTTTCGAACAGGACATGCAGGTACTTGCAATTCTAATTGACATGACAAACTACTGCGAAGCCCTTCGCGAAATCTCTGCTGCGCGTGTGGAAATTCCTGGCAGACGAGGTTATCCTGGTTACATGTACACGGATTTAGCTAGCATTTACGAGAGGGCAGGACGAATTCATGGAAAGAAAGGAACAGTTACGCAGATGCCTATCCTAACAATGCCTGACGACGACATAACCCACCCAATTCCAGATTTGACAGGCTACATAACGGAAGGTCAAATAATCTTGGATAGGGGCATGTACAAAAGAGGATTATATCCGCCTATAGACCCATTGCCATCTCTTTCTCGGTTGATGGATAAGGGAATTGGTACAGGCAAGACAAGAGAAGACCATAAGCAGTTGTCAGACCAGCTTTACTACGCTTATGCTGAGGGAAAGCTTCTTCGAGAAACGGCTCTAGTTTCGGGAGAAGCAGCTCTAACCAGTGTTGATAAGCTTTACTTGCAATTCATTGACAGGTTTGAAGCAGAATTCATAAGCCAAAACGTCGACGAAGACCGAGACATAGAGGAAACACTGGACTTAGGTTGGGAACTCTTGTCGATACTTCCCGAGTCAGAGTTTGCAAGAATCGACCCGGACATAATCAAAAAGTATCACCCTCAGTACAGACAAAGGAGCCTTGACAACAGCCATGTCAGTTGACTTAACAGCAGTACATCCAACACGTTTAGAGCTTTTAAGACTGAAACGACGAAGAGGAATTGCTCAGGGAATTGTTGACATCCTCAAAAAAGACTATGACACTTTGGTGATGGCGCTTTTTGACCTTGTGAGACAAGTACCATCTCTTCGAAGCAAAATGCGAGATACTTTAGCTGAAGCCTATACTTCGTTTATTGAAGCACAAATGATTGTTGGCTCAAGAATGATTGAGGAGGTTTCATTGGTTTGCGAACCAGTCGATTTGGACATTGAATCGAGTGTTGGAAAGAAGGTTTTGGGGTTAGAGCTTCCCGTCTTGCAGTTTACTGAGAAAACAGTGACTCACAATCCCCGCTTCAACATATTAGATACTCCAGCCAAATTAGATGAGTCCAATCAGAAAATCGTGGAGGCATTAGACTATATCATTAAACTTGCTGAAGCAGAGGCATCTATGAAAGAAATCTTAGATGTGATGTCTGTTAAAAAAAGGCAAATAAACAGAATCCAGTACAAAGTCTTGCCCCAACTTGATGCTTCCATCAGATATGTGGAACTGATTCTGGAAGAAACAGAGCGACAAGACGCTATAAGAGTGAGGGTGCTTCAAAGAAAACGAAAAGAACGCGCACAAAAAACTGTTCAGATATCAGCCTAGAAGAAGTGTGGAGCTTTTCGAAATGAGTGCATGGAAATACAAACGCATAACGTCTAAGGTTATAGTTGCCAAAATGAAACTTATTGACATCAAAGATTTGGCAGGCATGGTTAGAGGAAGTTTTGACCAAGTTCATTCAATGCTAATGAATACGCCTTATCAACAGGATATTTCGAAGATACCTCCAGAACAGCTCAGTTCAGGTACTCTCGAAAGTGTATTGTCTAGGAACTTTGCAAGAACTTTTAATGAAATTATGGATTCCTCTCCTAAAGACATTCGCCGTCTGCTTTCTACAGTTCAGATGAAGTTCGAGGCAAACGCTGTGAAGGCTATGCTTAGAGCCAAGAAGGCTGACTTAGGCGTTGATGACACCATGAGATATATCACGCCAGTAGGACGAATAGGTGAAGGTGAATGCAGAGAACTATTGAGCAAATCAGCAAACACTGAAGACCTGATTAAAGCCCTTTCAGATATGTACGAATACGGAGCAATACTTAAAGAAAAATCAACTGCCTACAAGGAAACTGGTGACTTGCTAATGCTTGAGACCGCATTAGACAAGCATGCTTATTATAAAATTTGGAAGGCAAGCGGAAAACTCGGAGGACTCGACAAAAGAATTGCAAGAACTGTTCTAGAGATAGAAATTGACTCGATAAACATTAGGGTTATCTTGAGATGTAAGGCGTTAGGAATTAGCGAAAATCAAATAAAGAACTATATTATCCCCGTGTCCGAATTTTTCAACGAAAAAGTTTTTGAAGACTCCATAAAAGCAGTTGATATCAAATCTTCTATCGAGACCATGCATGTTGCAGCTAGACAACGTATGGCAAAAGATCATCGATACATGCTAAACGACATCCTTAAAGAATATGAACATTCTCTATCACTTTCTCAATTAGAAACAGTTCTAGACCACAGCTTGCTTAAAACCAATTTAAGAATGCTGAAAAGGTACACCCCTTTCTTTAACATAGGCTTGATTTTGGCTTTCTTAAACTTGAAATGGTTTGAAATCAGAAATCTAAGAACTATTATTAAGGGAACTGAAAGCAAAATTTCTTCCAGCAGAATAAAAAGGCTGCTCATAATTCCTGACTAGGTATTCGCTTAAGACTTCTTTTGACGAGTTTGCACCCATTCCTTGATAGCCAGGCTTTTCTCAGCCACATTTAGAGATTTCAGATCAAAAATGGATGGAGGAAGCTTTCTATGTGCAATTTCGCGTGATTGCTTTTGGATCTTATCGTAAATGTTGTTCACGGCTCTGAAGCTTTTCCTAATTAAAGATGAGGCGCCTTCCTTTGCAGTATCAGCTTTGAAATGCAAGGAATAAGCCATCTCTTGCTTGCTTTCACCATGTAATTGTTTTAGGACGTTCTCTCGTTTCAACTTCTTGTTGATTCCATTTAGTTCTCTCTTAATTTGGAATTTTGTCTGTCTGTCTTTTGCAAACCTCAATTTTTCCTTCAGTTTGTTCGCTTCTTTTCGCAGCCTGATTGACTCAGCAAGGTGTGGGCAATTTTCAAAAAAGACCTTGGACTCAGTTGTTTCTGTCATTGGCTTCTCAAGTTTGTTTTTCATTAATTCTCTATAGTAGTGATAATAGTCTGTCTTTTCTTTCATGGTTTACGCGTCCAATGACCAAATTGCATTATTTATATCTGGCCAATAAGCATGAACGCTATTAACAGACCGTAGATCGCAAGGGCTTCTGAGAGAACTACGCCTATAACATTTGATGAGAATGTTTCAGGTTTTTCAGCTGTTGCGCCGATGAGTGAAGTTCCACAGTAGCTGATCCCAGCTCCGGCAGCAACTGTTGCGACAGCTATAACTATGCCGGATATGAGCGCCTTATTTGCCGCTTCCATTGTCGTGATGGCAGACAACTTTGACAAAAGCATAAAGGCGATGAGCAAACCGTAAATCGCCAATGCCTCACCCAATACCACTGTGATGATCAGTCTGCTTAGTAATTCAGGTTTTTCTGTTCCTACTCCAGCCATAGAGGTTCCGCAGATTATGATTGTAATGGCAGCTGAGATTATTGGGACTCCTATAGCCAGAGCTATGCCAATCAAACTGGTGAGTCCGGGATCCATGTTTGGATTGCCTCCATATTTCTACTAAGTGAATTTGAAGGGTTTAAAAACTATTCCCTCTCCAGTGTGGAACTTTGAAAACCATTCAACCCAGTGAAGACGAAGCGTATGTACGAATACAACAAGTCCTTCAATAATCATTACCAAAATTGTTCCTACAGCTATAATAGGAATGCTTGAAAGTGGGAAGTAACCGTGTTCTACGCCACCAAGCACCAAAAATAGATAGTTCATAGCACTGTGAATAAGCCCTAATGCCATTAATCGGCTATAAGACATTGTGTGACTCAAAGTTTCAGCGAAAACCTCCACGCTGAAGCCTATGCCGCCCATGAAGCCTTCCTCCAACCCAGTAAACACCATGATGAGCAGTAATGGCACGATAATAAGCCCTGCCAGCATGAAAATGCCCTCTGCAAACCATTTAGAAATGTTCGATATGCCGCCCCAGTATGTCCACATGAGTAAACCACCTAGGAGTAGCCATAACCAGCAAATTGGTACTGGAGCCAGTTTATAGTGTCTATGTCTTATTTCGTTTGCAAACTTTAGAATCAAACCCAGACTAAGATGAACTACTCCCACAAGTATGGCTAGTTTCAGCATTTTCATCGGCTCTAATGTAGGTTCAAAACCTCCTATTTCAAATGGTCCAATTCTTCCTAAGGAGATTGGATGAATGACGCCTGAGGGTCCGAAAAACTCTCCAAAAACGAATCCAAAAAAGATGGCAGAAATGCCTAGAAATATGAACATCTCGGAGCTAATAAAGAGGTACCGTATTATGTCTCCAGTTTTTTCCACTTCGACTCTTCTTCTGAAGAGGGTCAGTATGAGCCCAAATATCACAAAAAGAGCGCCCTGTCCTACGTCTGCGAACATTATGCCAAAAAGTATTGGAAAAGTCACAGCCAAAATGTGAACAGGATTAACTTCTCCAACAGAAGGATGCCCAAACGAATAAACCAGCTTCTCAAAAGCCGTCAGATAGCGTGGAAGAGGAGCAGGCACGATTGGAACTTTTTCATCCGGAGAAGGTGACTCAACTGAAGTCACACAGTTTCCATCTGTTGCCTTCTTTATCCTTTCTATGGATTCTTCGACATGTTCCTCCGGCACCCAAGCCTCAAGATAAACTGTTTTAGCAGTTCTGGCCAATTTTTGTTCTGCTTGGGCTATCTGTTTTTCTCTTTCGATGATTTCCTCTGAAGCGGAGAGGTCTTTCCGAGTTTCTTCCGGTTTGGTTTCGGCTTCTGTTGAAACAGAATAGGGAGTCAAGACTCCTTCCCAGTCGCTTAGTTTCTCACGCATATCGATAAGTTCGACTAAACCAGATTCGCCTAGCGTTTGCATAATAGCATTAATGTGCTCATCAAAGGCAACGACTCTTAGCTTTCGCATATTTACCCTCAGGAGTCACGTTTGGAATATTAATCGACTGGCAAATAAAGATTTTACTTAATCCTTTTTCGACAACAGTTGACGCGGATGGCACAAGATTCTTTAAACCCTTCATCCAAATCTAGACATGGCTTGGTGTCCGCGTGCAGAGAACTCTTAAAGCAATTGCAGATGCAGAAAAAGAAGCTAAAAAAATAGTGGAAACCGCCAAAATTCGAGCTGAAGAGATTCAAAAGGAAGTCAGAGAGAAAACTGAGAAAGTCTATGAAGAAACTTACCAGCAAACTCTCAATGAAGCAAAAAAGAAATTCGAAGATGAAGAGAGAAGAGCTCATAGTGGCTCAGAACGTGAAGCTCAAACTATTCTTCTAGAGGCAGAAAGGCAGAAAAAAGAGATTCTAACAAAAAAGGAAAACAACTTTGATGAGACTGTTGCAGCTGCTTTAGATGAAATTCTAACTTGGGACAGATGAGATTATGGAACCAGAAGCACAGAACATGATTGATCGCATTTTCAAAGGAGCACAGGAAAGTGCTGAGTCAATTGTTGATCAGGCACGTAAGTCGGCTGAGATTATTTTAGAGAGGCAGCGAGAGTTGGCTCGACAAAAAGCTATGGAAGAAGTCCACTCAATGCTCAAGATTCATGAAAATAGGATAAAGTCTATCAGAGAAACTGTTTTTGCAGAGGCTAGGAGAAAGGCAGACTGGATGATTCTATCTGAGAAAAACAACGCAATTGCCAGCGTCCTTGAAAAAGTGGAAAAGAAACTTGAGTCATTTGCTCAATCAAAGGAGTATGTTCCGATTCTGGAAGGTCTCATCGTGAACGCGGGAGTTGCCTTGGGTGGTGGAAAGCTACAAGTTCAGTTAAATGAGAGAGATTCATCCCTACCATTGAGCCTCAATACCTTGGCGAAAACTATCACTGAAAAAACTGGAACAAAAACGCAGCTTGAAATTTCCAAAGAGAAGATTGAAGCTGTTGGGGGTGCGATTGTCAAAAGAATTGATGGCAAGATTCTTGTCGACAACACTTTCGAAGCCATAATCAAACGTAGTGAAAAGAACTTACGATTAAAAATTGCAGAAATCTTGTTCAAATAAGTTGTTCATATAAAGGCTAGTCTCTTACTAAACCTGCATCTTTAGCTATTAAGTCAAGGTTTAAAGTCAGCAAATCTTCTAGTCCTTTTGGAATAGATTCTTTAAGTTTTGTTTCATCGATCACTTTTAGGTAATGTTTACATTTATTGCAAAAATCTATCTGGAATTCGGATTGCTCTTTGGGAACCAAGTATTTTAGAGTATAGGGGTCTTTGTTGCCGCAGTGAACACAGACAAAGTAGTCTGAGAGATATTCTGCGCCGCAAAATGTGCACACTAAATAACGCTTACGGTTCCTAATCCTAGCCACAGTTGGCGTTCTGCCACATACGGGGCAGAAGGGCTGCCACCATCGGTCGGAAAAAGAAACATTAACCTTGCGAGCAATTTCTTCGAGACATGGTTGAATCAGTATGCTAATTACGTAAAAAAGAAGAGTTGGCTGGGTGCCTAGCTCTGCAGCGAAGTTTTTTATAGAAATCACGTCCTCTTTTAGAATTGCATCAACAATCCTTGGCAAGTCAATTCGTCCGCTTTCTACTGAATTTAAAAGATTTCTAAGCCCCCCATCAGGTTTCCACTCCTCGAAAGCGCGCACGACTTTCTTGGACGCAAAAACTAGCATATCGGAATCAAATATTGATGAATCTATGAAATGAGTGATAGGCTGCTTCGTTTTAAGGGAATCTTCTTGCAGACGAGAAATCTCTAATCGGCAGCCGCAATTTCCTTTTGCCCCCTTTGTTGAGGTGTCATCGATTTCCTGCTGAATCTGCAGAATCTTCTTCTGAAATTCTAGAGACTGGCGTAATTCTTTGCGTGTCGAGATTAACTCAGAAACGATTTTCAATCGATCACAAACTGGCAAGTTTCCCAAGTCTAAGCCTCATGGTATATGGTGATATCAGATTAGATTACAGTAGAATGCTGAAATATAGGTTTATAGGCGCTTCTCATACAAAAGTTTTGGATAAATATTCTTACAAGTCTTAAATGTTCTAAGTATTGTGCCAAGCGATGTAAAAGAAATATTTATATTTCAATCAAAAGTCATAAGTATAATTCTTCACTGCTATGGGGAGTGGAAACAGTGGATAGACGAGATTTCTTGAAGTTAGCTGGAGCAGCATCAGCGGGGTCATTAATACTTGGAGACATGCTGAAACTTGTTAAGGGACAGACAAAACCCTCAGAAGCAACCAGTCAAAAATGGGAAAATTACACTGTTGGAGAGAGAACGCCCAGCATCTGCCCATACTGCGCAGGCGGATGCGGTTTGATGGTAACTACTCTAGGAGACCAACTTGTAGAAATTGAGGGAGATCCTATTCATCCAATAAACGGAGGCGCCTTATGCAGCAAGGCAGCTGCTGTCTTTCAGCTAGTTACCAGTGATAGACGCCTTACGTATCCAATGAAAAGAACTAACCCTAACAAAGGGAAAGACGAGGATCCCATGTGGGAAAGAATAACGTGGGAAGAAGCGTATGAAATAATCGCAAACAAGGTGAAGGACGCCCTAACCGATTTTCCCTATAAGCAAGGGGACGACTACTACTATAAAGGCAAAGATAACCCGGTCGCATGGCTTGGAAGCTCCTACTGGAATAATGAAGAATGTTATCTTGGAAAGAAACTTATTTCTCTTTTAGGCTCAACAAATGTTGAGCATCAAGCTCGAAAATGTCACGCCTCAACTGTCGTGGCTCTCGCCAACACTTTCGGCTTCGGAGCAATGACAAATCACATAGTTGACGCCAAAAACTCAAAATGCTTCCTTATTGTGAGCAATCCTGCAGAATCCCACACTATGGAATTCAAATGGGTTCAAAAGGCCATAGAAAACGGAGCTAAAGTAATCGTTTTAGACCCCAGATTCAACAGGTCTGGATCTAAAGCACACATCTTTGCAAGATTCAGATCAGGCACGGAAGCTGCTTTGTTTTTAGGTATGATCAGATATGTGCTATACGAAAAGCCTGAACGAGTCGATTGGGACTTTTTGGAAAATAGAACCAGCGCTCCTTATAGAACTGATGGTACCGGGCCATATTCTGATTGGAAGGAAGAAGCGTCTGATTCTATATTTATCAAGCTGAAAAACATTGTTGCCCCATACACGCCTGAAGAAGTGGAAAGAATTGCTGGCATTCCACAAGCCAAATTTATTGAAGTCATAGACACATTCTCAGACCCTGTCAACAATCCTGGAAACATCTATTATTCAATGGGCACTACGCAACACACAAATGCAGTTCAAGCGATAAGAGCGCAAGCAATACTTCAACTGATACTTGGAAACATGGGAGTACCAGGTGGAGGAATAAACGCCTTAAGAGGCATAAGTAACGTGCAAGGCTCAACAGACGCAAATCTGCTGTCCCACTTGATTATGGGATACAGAGGACCACCAAGAGATGTCGGAGAGATTAGGCGTTATCAGAAATGGAAGAATGGAGGAGGACCTGGGACTTCAGCAGACTTGGATGCTGACGCGAAGAAACGTGGTGGAAACACCTCAGTGGGTCGTGTTACTTATCCGTGGGCAAGCATAGGTGATGCTGAAACTGCAGGAAAGGCAACGGAATTCCGATATGATGATAGGCATTTTCCAACATGGAACGCTTTGGAATATCACTGGGGCGTATATGTGGGCACGTGGCCCGGTGTTGACCCAGACAATGAACCGGTTGTTTGTGATTTACCTGTAGGTTTTGGGAATCCAATTGTTCAATTGTTCAGAGCAATAAATGACGGAAAAATAAAAGTTCTCATTTGTAACGGTGAAAACCCAGCAGTATCAGTGGCAAATGCCAATTTGGTGAGAGAGGCATTGTCAAAAGACAGTTTGTTTTTGGTAGTGAATGAACTCTTTGAAACAGAAACTGCAGTATACGCTGACATATTGTTGCCAGGCACAACACAGGTTGAAAGAGATGGAAGTATCACCAACACTGGAAGATGGATTCAATGGCGATGGAAAGCGAAGAACCCGCCGGGTGAATGTAAGCCAGAATTGACTTATTTGACCGAGCTGTACTGGAAAATCCGAGAAGTTCTAAAGAGCGTTGGCATAAAGTTGCCATCTGAGAAGTATGAAGAAGAACATGCCGGAGTTGACATTAAGAAAACCATCGGCACTGCCGATGTGCAAAACAATCCAGAGTTATGCTGGCCATCAAGATTTGTATACACGGACGGCTTCAGCGCCGAAGCAATATACAAGGAATATGGTGCCAAAAGCATTATTGTTGGCGGAGTTGAATTGCCACAAAGCGCTGCAAATGTATTATACAAGAATTCATATGACCCAACTATGGAGCCCGAACTCAATGGAATCCTTCCAAAGAGACGCGACCCAACGCCAGTTGATTTAGAAGATGCCAAGTATGGCTATTTTAAGAATTGGGCTTTCAGTTGGATGCTCAACCAAAGGGTTCTTTACAATGACAAGGAAAGCAATGCGGGCTTGAAAACATTTTTGGTCTGGTTTGCCACTGCTCCAAACGCGTGGCTAGGTCACACATTAGACAAGGCTGCTCTGTGGTCAAAGCCTTTACATGACCCCAGCAAGCCAGCGACAAATCCTCTAAGCCAAGCGATGCCTCTTCACAACGAACCCTTAGAGAGTCCAGACTCTGACCTTGCTACACAATATCCAACAATGTGGGATAATAGATACCCAGTTACAGTCGGCACTTCAACTGACTATCCATATGTCTTGACAACATTTAGACTTGCTGAGCATATGCAGGCTGGAGCAATGACCAGAAACCTGCCTTGGCTTGTGGAGGCTCATCCATCCATGTTTGTCGAAATGAGCAAGGAACTTGCAGGAGAGATAGGAGTGAATGACGGTGACGACGTGGTGGTGAAGACTGCCAGAAAACCAGAAGGCATAGTCGTGAAGGCTCTCGTCACAGATAGGATTCAGCCATTCACCATAAACGGCAAAACAGTGCATGAGGTTGCTATGCCATGGCATTGGGGCTTTAAGGGACTCAGCACTGGACCAAGCGCAAACGAAATCACCATAGACTCTGTAGACGTTAGCGCAAACATTCCAGAAGTCAAAGTGTGCCTATGTAAGGTGGAGAAAGCCTAGGCAGGAACAGCCCATCTTCATTCTATTTTCCCGATCATTTCAGGTCTGAATGATGAACTTAGAAAGTCCACCAGAGAAAACCGTTATCAAGTCAAAAATTTCAGGTCACGTGCTCTCAACCAGCGGAGCGATGCTTCGCGGCGTCCGAGTCACATGCAATGGAACAGAAACAAAAACACTTGCAGATGGATTCTTTGTGTTAGGCGGCTTGCACCCTGGAACGTACGAAGTGACAGTCAGCTTACAACGATTCAAGTCAGCAAGCAAAACTGTTTCTGTTCAAGAGGGAAAGGATGAAAGCCTTAGTTTTCGTCTTGCTGAAGCCACAGAAAATGCGAAAATTTGCGGACACGTTTATGATGCTGAGTCAAAGAAATCAATAGAACATGATGGTAGAGTCATACTGATCTTGCCTGTGTCCAACAAATACAAAGCCATCAAAAATGGCTACTACGAATTTGACAATTTATCTGCAGGCACATACAAACTCTACACTTCAATATCTGGTTATGAAGATTGCGATGCAACTGTGACTGTGGCTGACGGAGAAACGAAAAATTTTGACCTCTTCTGTAAAACCAAAAGAACCGAAGAACCGCCGTGGGGATAAATACTATCTGTAACATGAGGACAGTTAGTTTTATATTTCCCCATTCTCATAAACTACTACTTCTAAAATTCATGAGGGGAAGGCATGGAATACGCAGTCTTAGTTGACCCAGCAAAATGCATTGGGTGCAGAGCCTGTCAAGTTGCATGTAAGCGATGGAATAATAGAAAAGGCGAGTCAACAACATTCAACAGTGAATGGACCAACCCACCAAAACTTTCCTTCAACACTTATACGCACATAAAATTCAAACTGGAATATAATCAGGCTGCAGATGAGACGAAATGGCGCTTCTTCAACTGGAGATGCATGCATTGCAAAGAACCTGCTTGTATGCACGCGTGTCCAGTTAATGCTATTACAAAATATGAGCAAGGCCCAGTCGTGGTTGACACCAACAGATGCATTGGATGCAAATTCTGCATAAGTGCATGCCCATTTGGTATTCCTCAATTTGACACGGTTACGGAGAAAGTAGATAAATGCACGATGTGTTATGACCGGGTTGCGCATACTAACGAGCCTAAAGAGCCAGCCTGCGTTCAAAGTTGTCCCACGGACGCCCTCTTGTTTGGTCCGAGGGACACTATCCTACAAAAAGCTATGGAACGAAAAGAAGAATTGAACGGTTATGTTTACGGTGATATTGACAACAAACCGCTTGGAGGAACATCTTTCATTTACGTTTTAGACACTGAACCATCAGCGTTCGGTCTGCCAGTAGTTGGAGAGCAACTGCCAACAAGCGTACCAGTGCTCAAATACTCCAAGTTCTTACTCATTCCTGCAGCCATCGGGGGATTGCTTTACCTAATATCTTGGCGAAAAAGAAGAATGAAGGAAAAAGAGGAATAATCTTGCCACAAGCGAAAGAAGTTCCAGAAAAAAAATACCCCCCAGATGTTGATTACTCCACAGTTTTGAAAGGAATGAACCGCGTCTCCCTATTAGACACGACATTCCACACGATGATGGGCATACTTCTGATAACCGGTCTAGTAATTGACTTGCTTGGGCCATGGTTAGGCGGATGGCTTCACCCAATTCGAGAATATGCACATGGCTACATAGGCGCCCTTTTTGTTTTAGTTTTCGCAGCATACATAGGTAGCGTCCTTGGCAAGAGGAAAACGCGAACAGTGTTCACAGTCACAAATTATGTGGACCTTGTGTTCTACATCATACTTATTGTGACTGGAGTGACGACAGCTTCAATTAACTCGCCTTGGATAGAATGGTTCCCCGGCATCGCCAATGTCCTTTCGCCACTGGTTGTTTATGCTCCAGCGATACATGTAGTGATAACTTACATCTGGATTGCGTTTTCCATCATATTTCCAGGCGGTCTCTTACACGGTTTGGCGAGCACGTATCTGATTGCACATCTCAAAAAGAAAACAAAAATTGTAAAGACTAGAGAGGAATGAAGACGATGCAAGTAGAAAAGTTCCTAGACAATTTCGGAAGATCTGAAACAGTGTGGATGTATGCTTGTTCAAGATGCGGCGAATGTGTAGACGTGTGTCCCGTTTACAACGAAACTGCAGACAAATATACCGCTCCAGGCTTCAAAATCAAGAAGATGCGAGGGTTAATCACTAACAAGCTTCTTCCGTTTGGCGGAAAACCTAGCGTTGATGGCGCAAAAAAAATCGCAAAAGGGTTATACGAATGCACTTTGTGCGGTCGCTGCTGGTCCGTGTGCCCTTACAATTATGATTTGGTTGGCTTGTGGGAAAAATGCAGAGAGAGTGCCTTCGAAACTGGGCTTGCTCTTGAACCGCTGCAACAGATGGTAGACGCATTAAATGCGGAAAAGAACATTTTCAAAAGACCACATGCCAGGCGCACTGAATGGGCAAAAGGTCTGGATATTCCCATAAAAGAAGAGGCAGACACAATATTCTTTGTTGGTTGCCTTCTATCCTACAGAGGACCGCTGAAAAATGCAGCAAAGGCAACTGCAGCTATCTTAAATGCTGCTGGCGAAAACTGGACAATTCTCAAAGACGAAGTATGCTGTGGCGCTCCACTGAAATTCTCAGGAGGCATCAGATATCAAGAGCAGTTGATGGAGACCAACATTAGAGCAATTTAATCAACAGGCGCCAACAAGATAGTGTTCAATTGTCCTGGATGCTACCGCATGTTTTGGCAAGAATACTCAAAACACTTGAGTTCGAAAATCAAAATGCTTCACATAACTGAACTTGTTGACAAATACGTAAAGTCAGGCAGAATCAAACTAGGCATGTCGGCTGAGAAGATAACCTACCATGACCCCTGTGAGTTAGCGCGATTGTCTGGCGTGATAAGAGAGCCGAGACATGTGCTCAATAATCTGACGACGCAGTTTGTCGAACTTCCAGAAAATAAGTTCAATGTAAGATGCTGTGGCGGAGGAGGACTGTTTAAGGCTGCGAACACTCAGAAATCTCTTGACATCGCAAGGAAAAGGATAGAAGAGGCAGAGAAAATCGGCGCTACAACATTGACTGCCGCATGTCCCTCATGTTACGAAACACTCGGTCAAGCCGCTCATTTCAAGAAATCAAACGTGAAAGTCATCGACATTTCTGAGGCAGTTGCTCAGCAACTAGAGCAATAGAATGGTGATTCGTGCTATTGTAAGAAAGCTGAAGGCCATCATTGAACTGATGAGGCCTAGGCACACAGCTCAGATTGTCGGAATAGTTGCAACATTCAGTATCTTGAGCTACGGTTTTTCCACGCAAGCATTATTCGCTATAGTTGCATCTCTTTTCGCGTCCATTGCGGTGTTCTTGCTTGATGATGCCCACGACTATAAAAGCGACAAAATAGCGCACCCGCAAAGACCTATTCCTATGGGTTTAATTACAGTGCGTCAAGCCTATCTGGCGGCGGCTTTTCTCTTGTTTGTTGGAATTTTGCTCGCTTCAAGATTGCTTCTTCACCAGTTTGGCATGTTCATCATTTTGATAGTTGTTTCGATGGGGGTGATCCTTCTAAAGTTGGAATCAATACTCAGGGCTTTCCTTACGGCGTTTGCAATCTGGGCTCTGCTACCTTTTAGTGCTTCTCTCGACTCGAAAACAGCACTTTTTGGGCTCATATTGGCACTTCCTCACATTGGAGGCTCTATTACAAAGGATTTTCTTCATTCCTCAGGAGATAGAACGCAAGGAATACCACCTCCAACAAAATGGGAAAAATATGTAGCAAGCTCAGCATTCTTTCTCACTGGAGCAACCGTTTGGTTGCCTACGATTCTCGGTTATGTGACATGGCTTTATTTACCTCCTATTTCCATCACAGGAGTGGCAAGCATCGCGCTTGGAACAAGCACCTTAAAAGGAGATTACCAAAGAGTATATGCCTACGGTCGTATCGGAATGTTCTCAGCCTTGATAGCGTTTATTTTGGGAAAAATGTAACATTACACTTAAATAAGCAACAATTACTACTCCTTCGTGAGGGTCTCGATGCTTGGATGGCAAGAAGTGATTCTTGTACTTGCAATACTCCTATTGGTTTTCGGCCCAGCAGAACTGCCAAAAATAGCCAGAGAACTTGGAAAAGCATGGAACGAATTCAACAAGGCAAGCTCAGGCATAGTTGCAGCTGCTACATCACCACAGTCCACCAAAGACGAAAACAAGAACAAACAGCTCTCAGAAGCCGCTGCAAAACTAAATGTCAAAACTGAAGGAAAGACAGATCAACAATTAACAGAGGAGATTCTGGCAAAAATATTAAATAAGGAGGGAAACTCTTCTAAGAATCAGGAGGAGGCACAATAATGTTTGGTTTGGGCTGGCCTGAATTGGTTCTTATTCTAGCCATAGTCTTGCTCATCTTCGGCGGTTCAAGACTGAAGGATTTGGCCAAAGGCATCGGTGAGAGCGTAAGAGAATTCAAGAAAGCATCATCTGAGCCGTCTCCAAAAGAGAAAGAGGAGGAAGAATCAGTAATTGAAGCGGCAAAGAAAATGGGAATAAGAACTGAGGGCAAAACAGTAAAGCAGATTCTCAGAGAAATGTCGGAAACGAAGAGCTAAAAAGCTTCTTTTCGCAGAGCGTTATTTCATACTTGGTGATTGTGTGGCAGAAGCGAAAAAAGTAGACATGAGCTTTTGGGATCATCTGAGAGAATTAATAAACCGCCTGCGGATCATCATTTATGCACTCATTATCTCCACTATTGTCGTGATGGTGGTTCCCGTAAGTTTTGACCTCTCCAGTTTCTTCAGTGCCAACCCATTCTATCTCACGATCACATCTTATGTTATAATAAATTTTCAAGAAAGGTTTCTTCCGCCTGACGCGCAGCTTTTGCCGCTAAGTCCTACTGCTCCGCTAGAAGTTTACATGTTTATTTCGGTCATTCTTGGGGTAGTTTTGAGTATGCCTGTTATCTCGTATGAGCTTTACAAGTTTCTTAACCCTGCATTGTATAAGCGCGAGAGAAAAGCAGTTGCCCAATTTGTCGCAGCTTTTGCAGGTCTTTTTATATTCGGGTTCGCCCTAGGATACTTTTACATAGTACCTTTAACGATGAGAATGCTTTTTTTGTTCGCAAATCTCTTGCACCTTCCCCCTCTCTATGACTTTACTGAATTTTTTTCACTAATTGGGTTGAGCCTTTTTCTATGTGGCTTAATATTTACGTTTCCAACGTATATCGTGCTGCTTGTAAAAGTCGGTATTCTAGAAACCAACCGTTTGACAAAAAATAGAAAATACCTGTACGGGGGTATTCTCATTCTTATTGCATTTCTGGACCCAGACCCGGGGCTCGTGACTGAGGCTTTAGTGTTTGTACCCGTCATCATTTTGATGGAAGCCAGCATTCTAATAGCGAAACGTATTGAAAAAGCCCGTGAAGCCAATTAAACTATAGTGCTAGCTGAATTTTGTTAAATGATCACGTTAGAAGTTAGATAAGTGCCGCATGAGCAGAACGCGCAATCAGTTCCAAGAGCACTAAAATTATCGTGGCAATCACCAAAATAATAGTAAGGAAATTTATGGAAGTTTCAACTCTATGAATAGACCCAAGATTCAGAAGAGACAGAATGCTGTCCAAACCTCTGTCGTAGGAATCCATGAACTCAAGATCTTGACTGACGTTATTTATTGAGTCTTCGACAACCAGTTTTGCTTCTTCATTAAGTCGAACGTTAGGTACTATTCCTTCTCTCACGTCGCACAGAAGTCCTTTTTCAAGAGACAGAAGCCGATGAAGAGTAGAAACTTGCTTTTTTAACTCGAAAATAGAGTGCAACATTTTTTTCCCTGATTTATGAAGAGCTTCCTCCTCAAGTTTGTTGATTCTTTCTCGAATAGTCACTAAAGTTTTTGAGTTAAGGGAAACAACTTCACGAAGCAGTCTACTGAGTACGAAAAATATGTCTGTCTTCATTCCCTCACTTGCATATTCTTTCAGTGTTCTGAAAATGGCCTTCATAAGCACAGGACAATGCGAACATCCCCAAGTGATGATCATTTTCTTCTTTATGATAACGAATACAGGATGCATTTCTAGCTCCTTTTCTATATCAACAAATGGCAATGAAAGCAGAGTGTAGTCATAGCGTTTTTCATATCTGGTATACATGTACAGAAGGTTGTATACTCCTTCTTTAATATCGTTCACAATAGCTTTTTCATTTCCGAGCAACTCTGCTAAAATTTCGGATTCGTTTTCGTCTGGAATAAGGAAGTCAACCCAAAGCCAATCAGCTTTGCTTCCGAATTTATGTACCTCGCTCAACGAGGCAACATCAATCGCTTGGAGTTCTTTTCCCTCTAATGCATATGCCCACATCATCTGTAATTTCTCCGACTTTTCTCCAGAATGTTCTTTATGTTTTGCACCCACTCCTCAAGCAGTTTCTCATATTTTTTGCGGAAAACCTCCTTAAGCCTAGGAATTGCGAAAGGCGGCTCGAAGTCCACAGCGTATGTGAACATGGTTCCATTCTCAGTGGGTTCCATGGTCCATGAACCTTTCCAGGGCCAGCCAGAAGTGCTTTCAAAGACGATTCTCTTTTTTTCTATCCACTCGGTAATTACGAAATCCTTTTCGTAAGGTTTGTCGAAGGCAACCCCGACTTCGTGAGTTGTGATGCCCTTTCCTCTACGTGGCTTAGAGGTAATTGTCTCCTTTTCAACGTATCCTTTTGCCCATTCTGGAATTCTCTCCAGATTGGAAATGAGTGCCCAGACTTTTTCTACAGGCACTTTTATGTTAATGTTTTTTTCGATGTGATCCATTTGTTTGCCTTCATTAGTGTTTTAAACAGTTGTGTAGATAAGAATTCTTTTTCCTTAAATGCGTATTTGTGGCTCTTGCTAATTTTCATCGTTCCAAAGTATTTGATCTTGCTTTGCCTAACACCCTAAGCCTAAGTCTTGCCATGGATCTCAGTTTTGCGAATGTTAACAGGATAAACCTTACAAGAAAAGCCTAACGTTGTAAAATTTTTCATCAACGCATAGCCAACAGTGCCCTCTTCGTCACTAGCGCCGACGACGGTTATGCTTTTTGGATTAAAAATCTTGTCAAGATTCAGAGTAACCAAGCGTGATAACCTTCTCAGTTAGGTGATGAGAGCGGAAAATAAAATTAAAACTTTACGACTTAAAACTACAACTTTGATCCATCAGATTCCAAACATGTCTCTTTTCAGAAACAGAAAATTTAAATCATAATTTCGGATGCAATAGGAAAACACGCAGGTTTTGCTCATACTTATTTTAATATTTTCTTTTCGAAATCTTGCTTTGTGGATAAACTTAGAAGTTTGTTCCAAAGACCATTGAGAATCATGAACCATCTAATTAGGGATACGAGACATTTTCAAAAGAAAGACAACATCAAGATTCTTGGTTCTCTACTTTCTTTTTACTTCGTTTCAGAATCATGAGAGTCTTCTAAGATACATACTTTAACCTTATCCGACAAGGTTAAGCATGTTTCTTTTGGTTCTGTCAGACAAAACCTTTCACGTATGCCTTTCCACGTTATTTCACCATTAGGAAATTTCAGTTTCACTTCATCTGGAATACTTCTGCAAATTTCCTCTTTGATTTTTCCCAATACGCTTTTCTCCAATTTCAACTTATCTTCTAAGGTTTAAAAAGATTTTCAAAAATTCTTTTATGGTTCTGTAAATTTATGGTTCAACGATAGAACAGTAGTTGTATTATAGACTTATAAACGGTTCTTTGTTTCGTGACTACTCTAGTATCAATGACTGTAGGAGCAGAAACCGAATATTCTCCACGAACGTCTTGAAGCCATTGAGTGTCAAATTGTGTTGAAAAAGTGTATTGCTGTCCGCTTCCGACAAAAGCAGTTGTTGTTTCAATATCGTATAAACCATTTATATCATAAAGTCGATGGGTTACTGAGAACGTTCCACCGTAAGCATCTGTGTTTCTCAGAACAATTGTTGATGTGTGATACGTTCCTCTAACTAAATCCCATCCTTCTGTAAGTGTTGCTGAAACAACATCATATGTTGCTAAACGATTATATGGTTCTGTTTCATTGTAAGATTCTTCAACGGGTATCATTGGAATGACCAGAACGACTATTACGACCGCAATAATGATGATGCCTATGATTAGATTCCGATAACCTTTACCTAGACTCATTGGTTTTACCAAATATCAAAAGAAACAGTTTCTAAACTTAAAACTTGCGTCTGATACCCTTGTCTAGATATTGTCTGACATACGGAAAACTTATAGCAGAACCGAAGGAATTAATCAGAATTATGAAGAGTGAACCGTAATGAGCGAGAAAAGATTCCTTCAGAAACGCTTACAGCAACTAATAGCCAGAGAAAACTCTACGCTTGTCTTGTCAACTGTAGCCTCTTCTCTTTCCTTAGCATTGCTTGTAGGCTTAGTAACTAACAATGTAAACGAGCTTATCAGAAATGCTCTATTCCTTAGCGGTTTGCTCTTCGTATTATTCGGTTACTCTTACAGAGAACTAACAATCCACGTTGCAGATTTTGAAGATTCTGAAAAGCTATGCTTACTTCCCAAAGTGAGAGAAAACTGGCGTAAAAAGGAGCTGAGCGAAAAATTCTGTATTGCCCTTCGTATGTGGCTTGTAAGGTTCTTCCTTCTCATTCCCTTCGTTCCTTATGTTGTCTATGGTTGCGTAACCTATAGTTGGCTTACATTTCCTAAAGAACTCATGTTTCTCATCGTTGCAATTGTTGCTCTTATGTTCACTTTGTTCGAAATGATGAGAGTATATGACCCCTGAGCAATAGGCTTCTGTGAGACAAATTAAAAGTTTAGAGCAATCCTATTAACTGTCTCTCATATAGAGTTCCTAAGAAAAGTCTAGTTCTGAAAATGATGTTGCCTTTAGTAACATGGACTATGTATGCAAATTCCACTCACAAGCATATTTGAATCCTAGAGAGTCTATAGAGCTCTATACACACACTCGCACCACAAGTTCAATCTATATATAAGGGAGGGGTCTAGCCTTCTCACACGCTAGCTCTCAAGCCCATGTACTCTTTGAATATTCACCTAAAACATTGCTATACACATCTTTCGTCTGTTGGCTAATTCTGTCCCAATCATACTTCTCATGCACCTTCTTTAACGCATTATTCCTCAGCCAATCAGCATAACCTCTATCAAGCAAAACCTTCGTTATGCCCCAAGCCAACGACTCAGGATTATCCGCAAAAACCTTCACACCCGTCACATCATGCTCAACAATCTCAGACAAACCACCCGTATCAGAAACCACAACAGGACTACCAGCAGCCATCGCCTCTAAGGCTACAATCCCAAAAGGCTCAAACAACGAAGGCACAACAGACACGTCAGCACACTTCTGCAACCGCCGCAAAGTATCATCATCAACAAACCCAGTAAACAAAACCTTATGCCCCAAACCCAAACCCCTAATCAAACCACTAAGCTGCTCCTTCATATACCCATTACCAACAATCACAAACTTCGCATTCACCTTACTCAAAACCTTCGAAACAGCATTCACCAACACATGCACACCCTTCTCATAAACAAGCCTACCAACAAACAACACAATCTTCTCCTCAGGCAAAGCAAACCTAAGCCTAAAACCACCCAAATCCTCACCCCCAACCCTCGCATAAACATCAGCATTCACACCATTCGGAACCATAACAAGCTTATCACCCGGCAAGCCAAACGCCCAACGCACATGCCCAACCATATAATCACTACAACAAACAACACGCCAAGCCTCATACGTCATCCAAGCCTCAGTCTCATGAATCATACGCTCATAATCAAAATGAATCCCATTCCGCCGCCCAATCTCAGTAGAATGCACCGTAACCAACAAAGGCCTACGAAAAACATGCTTAAGCCCTATTCCAGCATCAGCCACAAGCCAATCATGAGCATGAAAAACATCCACCCCACCACCTACACTCCTAACAATCGCAGCAGCCTCCTTCTGCATATTCACATTCATCAAATAAACCCAACTCGCAAAATCAGGTGAAGGATTCTTATAAGAATCAACACGGAAAACCTCAACACCATCAACAACCTCACGACTAGGCGCACCAGGAAAATCACACGTAACCACATAAACCTTAACGCCATTCCGTGCTAAACTACGCGACAAATAATAAACATGCGGCGAAATCCCACCAATAATCCTCGGCGGAAACTCCCAACTAAGCATCATAACAGCCAAATCACGGGCACCCATTAAACAACGCCACCTCCTCCCACAAGACTCTGATAAACGCCCAAAACATGCTTAACCCAACCGCCAGACTTCGGCGAAACCACCACAACCTTCTCCAAAGGCACCTTATACACTCTATAAGCCTCATCACGCATCCAATCAGACTTCACAATCAGCCTCTCCGCTTCATACATGCCCAACCACTCAATACTCTTAATCGCCATATTAAACGGCGAATTAGCCCCATGAGAACGATGCTCCTCAAGGCTATCAACAGAATAAACAAACGGCAAACCAAGCCCCTTCTTCAAAGTCACCGCAGCAGGAATAAAATGCCAATCATGCACATCAATGAGGCTTATCTGCCTACCACTACGGTCATAATAAATGTTAGCAGCAGCCCTCTCAACCTCCTGATTCAAAGTCAAAACCCACGTCAAAACGCCAATATGCGTCTTAACAGGATTTGTCACTCTGTAAGTGCTAATGCCGTCAGCCTCATCATATCCGCCAGTCAAAAAATCATGATAAGTAACCACATACGCCTTAACCTTATTCTTCACAAGCTGCGCAGCAAGCTCTCTCACATAGTCTGCAAGGTGTCCGACAACTCTAGGCGGATACTCCCACGAAAAAATTAAGACTTCCATCAGCGTCACTACGTAAAAAGCGCACAAACTTTAATTATTCCACGCCCAGTCACGTAATATCGTTTCTTACCCTCATTATCCGTGAAAACTTCCACAAAACCTTCAGCCTTATAACCGTCCAGAATCTTCTCCACTTCGTCTAAGTCTGTTTGTAGAATCTGCGCTAGTTCTTCGCTTCTTCTGGCAAGGTCTGGCGCTGTTGCACATAGATTGTGTAATGTTTGCAGAATTTTCTCTGAAAGAGGTAGCTCTTCCCTCAACGTTTTCCACCCTAATATCTTTTATGAAGTCTTATTATAAAAACGTGTAACCATGCTTTCAGAAAAACTTAGTTGCCTCTTGCATTTGAGCACTCAATTCTTCATATCTATTCTTGGCAATTTTGATTAGCGATTTTCTGAGCGCTTCTCTCTTGGATTTTGAAAGTCTTATTTTCTTGAATTGTTCGGCTAATGGCTTATCATGGAACGAATTTGTTGCCCATTTTTCAAAATCTCCGCGCCTGTTGTGGAATTCTATGGATTTTAAGCTCACTTTCTGAAGCAGTTTCACAAATCCTTTTAGACTCCATGCCATGGTTCCCGTGAAGTATTTTTCTCCCGCACCAGTGTAGAACAGAAACGGTTCATTTGCGACAACAGCCGCAAGTCTCACTCTGTTCTCAAAGTCTAACATTGCAGCTTGTGCGGCTACATAGGCGTCTATGGGAGTGTTAAATGGGCTGAAGTAGGAGTGAACTTCGCCTGGTCCGCCTCCTGCAGTAAACATGTAGTAGAGGTGGTCACTTGTTTGGAAATACCTCCACAACTTCAAAAACTCTTTATCGTCTGCTTCTTTAGCGAGAGGCTCAAGTCTTCTCACATTTGTGTAATAAGCCCACTGCATAGTATTGCCAAGCCAACAGCTGGCATCTCTTTCCAAATCAGCCCACGAAACTGTTCCGCCAAGCTCTGGAACGTCAATCTCTTCTCCAGCACTATATTTTTCCGCGACTTCTGAAGGCGTAGCCATGTGCAAATGCCACCACTTCAAAATCTGCTCAGGCATATGCCTCAAAAAGTCGTGTATACCTGTTTCGGGCCAATGGTGTTCGCCGAAGGTTTCATAGTCAGGGAATATGTTTATGCATTGTCCAGACGCTGCCGCAAGCCAGCTTGAGTATTTGTCTGCGGTTAATGGCCATTCGCTCCACCATCTGGCTGAAAATCTGAAACCAATATCATCGGTTAGTTTGTAATTTCGCAGTAGGACTTTGATTTTTTCGCAGTTTTTTGCTTTGTAAAGATAGTTGGGTGATTTTCCGTGCAAAATCCGCTCTACGCCTTCTGTGAATATGCCCTTATATCCTAGGTTTTCAACAGATTTCGCTATTACATTATTGTAGAGTAGTTCAGTGTTTTCGAAAATTTTGGGCGTGTAGCCAAGTAGATCGTGTATTGTTTGTTGATGCATTTTTACTTGCTCGATGAATTCTTCTCGTTCAGGGTAAAGACTTGCCAATGAATGATAGTAAGTTTGACCGAGAAATTCCACGCATTCAGTCTTTGCAAGCTGCTTAAATGATTCTAGAAGGTCTTGGCTGAACATTTCGCATTGCTCGAGGAAAATGCCGGAAACGCTGAAGGAAACTTTAACTTGTTTTTTCTCTCCTTTATGCCTATCGATAAGCTCGAGTAATATTTGATTAGATGGAAAATAGCATTTATTGCACGCTCTAATGAAAATTTCTTCATTCACTTTGCGGTCAAAATAATAGTCAAACAGTTCTTTTTTTGTTAGGCGCTTGAATGTTTGGTTTTCCCAAAAGAAATTCTTTTTAAGCCGGTGTGGTTGATGAACTTCGAATACTAGTACCACGTCTGTCAATTGTTAAGCCTCTGTCTATGTTATGCAGGTGACGAGTTTATTTTAATTTGCTATTAGTGCAATCGAATGCTACTAGGGATTTATGCTGGATTTGGATTTGAGGTTCATAATGTATTTATCCTTTGCACTCAATCTTTCATTGCAAAGGGTGAATTCATGTCGATTGAGAAGCTGAAATTAGAAAGCAATCAAGAACTGCAACAAATGATAACTGACAACATGAGCATGGTCGAAAAAGACCTTACGCTGATATGCAACAATGTCCCGATAAACGACCGAACAACGTTGGATGTTCTGTGCCATGACGGGAACGGACAGCTTGTCATTGCGCAATTGAGCGTAAATGAGGATGATTTAATGCTTTTATATGGCATACAGAGCTTGGACTATGTTAACAAGTTTAAATCATTTTTGAAGGCAACCTACAACAAGCACAAGATTGATGACAAAGAAAATCCAAGGCTTATTCTGATAGCACCAAGCTTTTCTGACGCATTGCGACTTGCTGTTGAAAGCATAAAAGGAATACGCATCGACCTCTACGAATGGGAATACTTGAAACTTGGAGACCACAAAGGTCTCCGCCTCCAACCCATTTTTGGCTGGAAACAATCAGAGAAGCTGCAAATGTATGAAGAAAAACAGGCAGAAAAAAAGCGTGAACCGAAACAGAAAAAGAAAGAACAAGAGCCAGAACCCATGCCCGAACCAGAGCCTTTGACAACTGAGCCAGAACCCCAAGAAGAAGTTCTAGCTTTTCCACCGCCATCGTCAGAAGAGCCGAAAGAAGAGGAAAAGACATACACTCCAAAAAAGGAAGAGCCCCCTAAAAGAAAGCTAAAGCTGTTCTGAGCTCATTACCGTGTTCTTCTTAAGAACTCTAGTTTCGAAATGTTATTTCCGGATGGTTTAGCTTGAGAATTGGCTTTTTTGTTTGGGAGTATCCACCAGCAATCGTCGGCGGATTAGGCACTTATGCAGAATACATAACTCGAGAATTTGTCTCCATGGGCAACGATGTAACAATTTTTACTCTCAACCCTGGAAATCAGAAGACCCGAGAAATCGTAAAGGGTGTAGAGGTCCACAGACCTCAAATTGCTGATGCGAGCAACGTTTTCCCAATGTTTGTTACTGATGACTTGAAGAAGTGGGGAACTAACATCCGCATGTTCAACGACATATTCATCTACAACATTTTAAGCGCCACAAAATTCATCAACAGCAACATGAAAAAGGAAAGATGCGACTACGATGTTGTCTGTGTGCACGACTGGCTAAGCAGCATAGCAGGCATCATAGTGAAAAACGAAACAAAGGTTCCTGTGGCTTTTCATGTCCACAGCACAGAGTGGGGCAGAAGCGGCGGACAAGGCTCTGAAGTTGTTTCATATCTTGAGTGGGAAACAGCTCAGCGAGTGGACAAAATCGTAACAGTAAGCCATGCAATGCAAGAGGATTTGACAAGGCATGGATGGCCAAAATCAAAAATAAGCGTGGTCTGGAACGGCGTAGACCCAGAATATTACAATCCAAACAAATGCAAAAAAGAGGAAGTGGAGGCAATCCGCAGCAAATGCGGTGTAAAACCCGACGAAAAAATGTTGCTTTTCCTCGGAAGGCTCACCTGGGTGAAAGGTGTTAGAAACCTAGTTCAAGCAATACCCATGGTTTTAGAAGAATATCCAAACACTAAACTTGTAATTCTGGGCAAAGGCGAACAGCAGAACGACGTAACTGAAACTGCGAATAGGCTGGGAATAAGCGACAAAATAATTTGCAAATTTGAGTTTGTGCCAGAAAAAGAACGCATCCTGCATTATGCAGCATCAGACGTTTGCATTTTCCCATCAACATACGAACCTTTCGGAATAGTCAGCCTAGAAGCCATGGCAATGGCTAAGCCTTTAATTGTGGGAGCACAAGGCGTAGTAGGCTTCAGAGAACAAGTTGTTCCATTCGGATCAGACCAAAACGGTGTACACGTAAACGGCGGCAATTCAGCAGACATAGCTTGGGGCATAAAAGAAGTTCTATGCGATTCTGACAGAGCTAAGAAATGGGGAGAAAACGGCAGAAAACGAGTACTACAATACTTCACATGGCGCAAAGCTGCAGAACAAACTCTGCAAATGTACGAAATGCTACAGCATCCACAAGAACAAAGCGAATACAGAGTAGCAGATTTAATGGAAAAATTAACAAGATAAAAAAGTGGATTGCTAAGCTTTTCTAGCAGCTACTTTTTCTAGTGCCACAACACCTGGCAATTTTTTACCCATCAAAAATTCGATTAGGGCGCCGCCTGCAGTGCTCACATATGAGATTTTCTTAGCTAAGCCAAACTCTTCTAGGGCGGAAATTGTGTGACCGCCTCCCGCAAGAGAAAACGCCTTCGAATTTGCAATCTCTTCGAATATGCGTTTTGTCCCATATGCGAATTCTTTGTTTTCGTAAACGCCCATTGGTCCACTGACAACAATTGATTTCGCGCTTTTAATCATCTTGCCGTAATCTTCAACTGTTTTTGCGCCTATGTCAAACATTGGATAATTTGTCGGCAACGATTCGGCTGTAAGCTCCTTTCTTTTACCGCCAACTTCGACTGCTACATCTTTCGGCGTTTTGATATTCTCTGGATATTTCTGCATAAGCGCTTTTATACCTGGCACGAAGCCCATAAGTTCTTTTTTGGTTAGAAAGTCCATGTTCGATTCGCCAAGGTCAACGCCTTTTGCTGCGAGGAAAACTTGTCCAACTACGCCTCCAGTAAGCACATAATCCGCTGTTCTAGTGTCTAATACATACTTTGAAATTTCGAGTGAATCATCAGCTTTGGCGCCTCCGAGAATGAATAAGCATGGTTTCTCTGGTTTTTCTAGGACTCTGCCTAAGGATTTTAGTTCTTTTTCCATTATGCGTCCTGCAGCGCTTGGCAATACTGCTGTGAATCCTATGATGGACACGTGGGCTCTGTGGGCTGCTGCGAAAGCGTCATTTACAAACAAGTCGGCTAATGGCGCAAGATTTTTGACCATGTCTGTTTTTGCGTGTTCTTCTGGTGTGCCCTCTTTTGTTTCGCCCGCAAACATTCTAACATTGTCTAAGACGAGAATTTCGCCATTTTTCAAATTTTTGATTGTGGTTTTGGCTTTTTCTCCGTAGACATCATCCACGTATTTGACTGGTTTGCCTAACACTTTGCCGAGAATTTCAGCGTGCTGTTTTAGTGGTATAAAGTCTGGGTCGCCTTTCCGTCCTTGATGCGCTAGAATCACAACCTTGGCGCCCTTTTCTGCTAGTTCTTTTATGGTTGTTTCGCCGTGTGCTCGAATTCTTACGTCTTCTAAGACTTTTTTGCTGTTTGGGTCTACTGGCGAGTTAAAGTCAACTCTAACAAGCACCACTTTGTCTTTAACTTTCACATCACCAAGCGTCATAAACTTTGCCATTGTCTTTCACCTTGTTGGATAGAAAAATAGATGGAAGTTGTTTTAAATTTTGGGTATTTTGCGAATGGTCTAGAAGCCTGCTTTTTTGCCAATTAGCTCTATCAGTTCGACCATGCGGCATGAGAAGCCCCATTCATTGTCGTACCACGCAAGGACTTTGACGAAGTTGCCGCCTAAGACCATCGTTGATTGCGCATCAAACGTAGCCGACATAGTGCTGTGGTTGAAGTCTGACGAAACAACAGGGTCTTCCGTATACTCCAGAATTCCTTTAAGTGGTCCTTCTGCGGCTTGCTTGAAGGCAGCGTTGATTTCTTCTTTTGTCGTGTTCTTTTCCAGCAGACATGTCAAGTCAACTATGGAAACATTTGGTACAGGAACGCGCAAGGCGATTCCGTTCATTTTTCCAGTAAGTTCCGGCAGTACAAGAGTTGCGGCTACTGCTGCGCCTGTAGTTGTGGGTATAATGTTTATTGCTCCTGCTCGGGCACGGCGAAGGTCAGAGTGCACTAAGTCTTGTATTCTTTGGTCGTTAGTGTAAGCATGCGCTGTCATCATTAGCCCAACTTTCAAACCGAAGTTGTCATTCAACACTTTTGCCACTGGTGCGACGCAGTTTGTTGTGCAGGAAGCGTTTGAGAGTATGTTGTGTTTTTCGGGGTCATATTGTGTGTTGTTAACTCCCATCACTATGGTTATGTCAGGGTTTTTGGCTGGCGCGGAGATTAGAACTTTTTTTGCTCCTGCTTGGAGATGCATTGAGGCTTTTTCTCTGTCAGTGAACAGTCCAGTTGATTCTACGGCTAAGTACACGTCCAAGTCTTTCCATGGCAGTTTAGTTGGGTCGCGTTCCATGAGCGTGTGGACTTTTTTGCCTTTGACAACTAAGCCATCTTTTTCTGCTTCTACTGGGAATGGTGCTCTGCCGTGGACTGAATCGTATTTTAGTAGATGCGCCAATGTTTTGGAGTCTGTTATGTCGTTTACAGCTAAGAAGTCTATGTTGGCGTTTCTTTCTATGGCAGCTCTGAATAAGAGTCGCCCAATTCTTCCAAAACCGTTTATCGCTACTTTTATTGCCATTTACACTTCACCATATTCATTAAGTTTGGGAATTAATAGCATATGTTCTTCTAATTAATTTTGCGTTATGCTTGAAGAAAAAAAGAAGGTGGGGGCTTAACGAAGTTTCATTAAGACCATTTCTGCAGCTAAGACAAGCGGCTCCCAAGTCTCACACACGGGTGGCGCATAGGCAGTGTCTGCTTTGGCAAGTTCTCTGGCAGTCATCTGTTTCTGTATGGCGAAGGATATGGCGTTTATGCGTTGTGTTACTTCTTCTCCGCCGATGATTTGGGCACCGATGATTTTTTGGGATTCCTTCTCGACAACAAGCTTGACTTTTATGGGCAATGCTCCGGGATAATATTCTGCCTTCGTTTTTGACGAGATGGTTCCACTAACAGTGTCGATTCTTGCTCTTTGAGCAGCTGTTTCAGTTAAGCCTGTTGAGCCGATGTCTGTGTCGTAAAGCCTTGAAATAGATGAGCCTAATACTCCTGTGAAGAGTGCGTAGCCGCCTGCAGCGTTCATTCCCGCTACTTTTCCATGCCTAACAGCCACTGTGCCAAACTGCATAAGAGCTGGTTTTTGGGTAACTATGTGTGTTGATTCTGCGCAGTCGCCTATCGCGTAAACGTCTTTTATGTTGGTTTCCATTCTGGCGTTTGTTTTTATGGCTTTGGTGTCGCCTAAGATTACGCCAGCGTTTGTTGCCAGTTGTGTGTTGGCTCTTACGCCGAAAGCGCTGATTGTTAGGTCGGCGTTGAATTGTTCGCCTCCAGCAACTACCCCAGATGCTTTTTCGGTTCCGAGAATTTCGTCACAGCACTTTCCTATTTGGATGTTTATTCCTTTTTGTTCGAGCATTTCTTGTGCTGGTTTTGCCAAGTCTGCGTCTAACATTTGCGGCAAAATCTGCGGCAGCATTTCTACGACTGTTACTGTTAAGCCTTTTTCTTGTAAGCCTATGGCTGTTTCAAGTCCGATCAGGCCTGCGCCCATGACGACTGCAGTTCTTGCTCCGTTTTTGACTGCTTGGTCTATTGTGTGTCCGTCTTCGAGTGTTCTTAGTGAGCATATTCCTTGTTTTTCTTTGCCTTTTATTGGTGGCATGAAGGGGTTGGCGCCTGTTGCGATGATTAGTGTGTCGTAGGTTATGGTTTCGCTTTTGCCAGCTTTATCCTGTGTGTCCACTGTTTTTTTGGTGGTGTCTATTGTTGTGGCTTTGGTTTCGGTTTTGAGGTTGATTTTCATCATTTGGAAGAATGCTGGTTGGAACACGATTAGATCTGAGAACTTTGGGATGTATCCGCCTATTACGAATGGTAAGCCGCATCTTGAATAGCCTGGATGTTTTTCTTCTGTTAACATTGTGATTTGGGCTGTGCGGTCTGTTTTTCTTGCGGCTGAGGCTGCGTCTACGCCTGCCGCGTGAGCGCCTATTATTACTATGTGTTTGGGCATTTTTGGGTCCTTCATTTGCCTAGACTTTTGTGCCATTCAACTGAGCTGTTGAAGTCCATGATGTTCGCTAGTTCCGTTTTCAGGTTTGATGGTTTTAGTATGAGTAGCCAGCCTTTTCCGTATGGGTCTTCGTTTAATAGTTCGGGTTTTGACTGAACTTCAGCGTTTACTTCCTCGATTGTGCCGCTTATTGGCGCTACAAGGTCTGAAACAGCTTTCACTGACTCAACTGTGCCGTAAGGCTCGTTTTGTTTTGTTGTTCCGCCGGAGCTTGGCAATTCTGCGTAGACGATTTCGCGGAGTTGTTTTTGGGCGTAGTCTGTTATGCCTACGCGGACTTTGTCGGCTTCAATTTTTACCCATTCGAATTCTTTTGTGTAGTAGAGTCCTTCTGGGACTTCGTATCCGTCTACTTTCACCATAGTTTTTCACCTTTCAAATTGTGGCTTATTCTTTCACACTTCAACCTATAAAAACTAACTGCTCATAAACAACGTGGCTAAAAGGAATTTCAATCTTTCAATCAGCACTTTGCTGATTTGTGTACTCAAAAAAATTTTCGCTTGTGTACACAATCAGAGGAGCCTTTTTCTGTTATCGTTCTCTTTTTGCTTGTATGTATTCTTCCACCCACTCTTTGGCGATTGAGTCGGGCAATTGAATTGGAGGATGCTTGAACGCATATGAAGATATGCTTAACAACTTTCCAGAGATTTGGCGGTCAAGAGCCAATTTGACAGCCCTTATAACGTCAATGACTACTCCAGCACTGTTCGGCGAATCCTCCACCTCCAACTTAACCGTAACCGTCAACGGCCTATCACCAAACTTCCTACCCTTCAACCACAAATAACAGATCTTCTTATTGCCCAAAAAAGGAACATAATCCGAAGGACCAATACGTGTAGGCAAATCATACGGAACCATGCTTTTAACCGCCTCAGTCTTGCTTACACGCTTAGTCTTCAACCGCTCCTCAACAGTCATATTCTGAAAATCCGTATCCCCACCCAAATTCAACTGATAAGTCTCATCCACAATCACGCCTCTATCAACGCACAATCTAACCAAATTCCGATGCAAAATAGTGGCACCTAACTGGCTTTTAATGTCATCACCCGCTACAGGCAAGCCCTTCTCCTCAAACTTCCCACTCCACGCCACATCTGAAGCAATAAATTCAGGCATACAATTAATGAAAGCGCACCCAGCATCCAAGGCAGCTTGAGCATAAAATCTTGTGGCACTAAAGCTCCCAACAGGCAAATAATTAACCAGAATTTCAGCTCCAGCATCCTTCAAAACTTTAACAACACTTGCCGCTTTAGCTTCTCCATTACCATTAGCATGAAACGTTTCCTTCATGTGCGGAGCAACGCCGTCCATGATTGGACCTGGCGAAACCTTCACGCCTAAACTTGGCACATCAGCAAATCTGGCAACACAATTCGGCTCAGTAAATATGGCTTCAGCCAAATCCTTGCCAATCTTATTTTTATTTACGTCAAAAGCTGCAACAAACTTCACGTCTTTTATGTGATATTTGCCGAAGACAACATGCATCAGTCCCGGCACAGACGTGTCTTCCTTGGCATTTTTGTAATATTCGATTCCTTGAATGAGAGCAGATGCGCTGTTGCCCACGCCTACAATTGCTACTCGGATTTCTGGCAAGCCTAGTCCTCGCATACTTTGCTCAAGCTTTAGGAACTGTCTACTCTATAACTTTTTCTAGAAACATGGAAAAATTAAAAGGGAACTTGCAACGATTGAATGCTGATAGCGTCGTGAACAATTATGGTGAAAAACGAAGTTAACATAAAATATGGACCATTCGAAGAAATCGTCGTAATGGAACGCAATGTTTTCGCCTCGCCAGACGACATAGCAAGATTCACATCCGTCATTGCAGGAGGCAAACTGGCAGGCTTATACTGGACTGAAGGCATAGTATTCCTCTACTTCCCGCTTCCAGCATCCACAGAAACCGCAGCAAAAGAACTAATCGAAAACAAACGCGTATACTGGACTTTTCTCGGCTACGCAGCAATGCCTAAATACCAACCAACAATAGAAACAAAAGAAAAAATGATTGTACCCGTCGTCGACATGTCCTCTAACCCCATGTTCAAAAAAGTCGCAAGTTGGCTAAAAGAACAAAAATAACCCCCTTCATCTCTCATAGTTAGCGTGGTCTACAACTCGTTGAAAATATTACGCATTCAAGGAAAAGTCGTCTCCGGAAGCGGAGAAGGAAAAAGGTTCACCGAACTCGCATGGGTAAAGAAGCAAATAACAGAAAAACTTGACTTCATCCCATATCCTGGAACCTTAAACATAAAAGTGACCGAACCAAACTTCAGCCTCAAAAACCTGTCAGAAAAAACCAAGTGGATGGAAATCTCGCCTGCCAACGATTTTTGTCGTGGCAGACTCGTCAAAGCACGTTTCATGAACAATTTAGAATGCGCAATCATTATTCCAGAAGTTAAAAAATACCCAAAAGACATTATTGAGCTTATAGCACCAATAAACCTGAGAGAAAAACTCAAACTTGAAGACGGCGACGTTGTAGAATTAGGAATAATGCTCTCCTAGCGTTCACTGCTTTTTACCTTTCAAAAAACTCTGTACATAATCGTTTAAGCATCTGTTTTTCTTCAGATAAGACCCATATTTTACGAGGGCGTTCATAGCTCTTGCTGTATCCTCAGGTGAAGAATAGGCAGGAATGCCCAACTTGTCAAACCTAAAACGTGTGTACAAAGCCATCTCGGTTTCCCCAATATCGCACGCAACAATAGGCGTATCATATTTTTTGGCTACTTCTGCCACTCTGTCAATGTAGTCTTCCTGCAAAGCGGGAGTATGATGTAAACCCAGCAATAGTATACCGCAAATCTCAACATCTTGAAACAGAATTTCAGCAGCAAGCTCAAACATTTCAGAAGTCCCAGAACCAGTAATATCCACAGGATTGAGATTGGTGGCAAACTTTGGCAGTTTTTCCTCTCTCTTTAATTTCTCAAACTTTTGCACAGTCTCTTCAGAAAAACGCCTAACAACTAAACCCTTTAGTTCACATTCGTCAGCAGCCATAATGCCGGGACCGCCTGCATCAGTGATTATCCCAACATTCCTTCCAGCAGCAGGTATCTGCATAGCTAATGCCTTTCCTGCATCGAAGAATTCCTCCATGTCTTTCGCCCGCAAAATCCCCGTCTGCGTAAAGACAGCATCATATATCCGGTCTGAGCCAGCTATGGCGCCGGTGTGAGAGGCCGCGGCTCTGGCGCCGGCAGTGGTTTTGCCAGATTTCAACGCTACAATAGGTTTTTTCTTTGAAACTTCTCTGGCTACCTTGAGGAAATGCTGCCCAGATTTTATGTCTTCAACATACAGCAACATCACTTTGGTTTCAGCATCATACAATAGATAATTCAACATTTCCGCCTCATCTACATCGCATTTATTGCCAAAACTTACAAACTTGCTTACACCAATTTGTCGCCCAGCCAAATAGTCCAAGGCAGAAACACCGAAGGCTCCACTCTGAGTAACTATGGCAATGTTTCCAAACATGGGGCGAGGAGTGGCAACAACTTCTTCTCCAGTGGTCAAAACTTTTGTTTCCGGCAGAAACAGCATGTCAATGCCAGTCTTCGAATCGTAAACCCCCAAACAGTTAGGCCCCAACACCCGTATTCCTGCTCGCTTAGCTATGGTTACAATTTTGTTCTCAAGTTCGTGATTTCCAACTTCGCTGAAGCCCGAACTTATTATAACAACCCCTTTCACCTTTTTAGATGCGGCATCGTTCATTATGCTTGGAACAATGCTGGCGGGAACAACTATTACGACTAGATCTAATTCGCTTGGAATGTTTGTGATAGAAGGACAGCACTGAAAACCCAAAATTGAGTCTTCATGAGGATTGACTGGAAAAAGCTGTCCCTTAAAAACGTCTCTTCTCTTGTTCTCGACAAAATTTTTGAAAATCACATGTCCTGCCTTGTTTATCTTCTTTGTTGCTCCGACAACAGCGACTGAGCGAGGATTAAAAAAGGCGTCTAACTGCTTGATTGATTGGTCCATGCTTGTTTTTTCACCTTTTCTTCCTAACAAGAATTATGGGTTTATGTTTTACTGTTTCGAGCATCTCCCAACTTACCCCAGTTAGCTTCACATTGAATCGTTCAGCCATGTCCCAAACAGTTCTTCCAGCACCCGAACCTCTCACACGATTCGCAATTTCAGCAATTTCTAAAGCCTCTTCAGCATATAATTTGCATCCAGCAACAGCTATGGGTGTGGCTCTCTTCTTAAGCTTCAACATTCGCCCAATAACATATGAAATAAATCCGCCAAAAGAGTGAATCTCCTCAACAGGTTTTGGGCGTGGAGTGAAATGAAAATTTCTGAAGGAGTAAGTCTTATCGGTATCTGCAATTACTACGAAAACTTTCTTTTGCAGCCTTGACTCTATCTCTTGACGGATTTTCAAGGCTACTTCTCTAGCATTTTCCAACGGCAAACTTACATAGGAATAGGCTAAATTGCTTCCGTCAATGCCTCCTTCGGAACCAAACATCAAAGCCTGCAAAAAACCTGCGTTCTGCAAGGCTACCATCTTGTGACGGCTTCCACTTTTAATTGGATATTCGCGAAGATATCTGAGCAGTCTTTCTCGAAAATAGCATATCGGGCCGAGAATATATCCCCACCCTATCCGCATCCAATACTTAGCAATCAGTCTCGCACTAAGATTTGGCATGACATTCGCTTCGTCGATAATGTTGTTTGACGCGACAGAAATTGCCTTCTCTGACACGACGACAAAATCTCCATCAGCCACTTTTCCTCCGACGCTTTTGATGATTTCTTCTAAGTAGTTTTTTCCAGGTCTCCAATATTTCGTAGTAGTCGCACACACTATGTATCTTGACATTGGTATCGCGTTTATCCCTTGCAAAACATAAAAACGTCTACATGGTGCGGAATCGCTTCTTTATCGCTTCAATGTTACATTCAGGCGGTTTCATCTTCCCTTCTGGACAATAGCCTAAACCAACGCATGAAGGCCCACCATTTTCAAACAAGGTTGGCGTAGCTTTCTTTGCCTGTCTAAACATTTCTGTGGCGACTTCTCTAATTTCCCATTGGGCACGTGCACAGCAACGTAGATTGAAAAAGTGGTGCAGTTCACGCGCGTTCATAGTTACTATTATGTTTGTTTTGGCAGCGTTTGGAAGAATGAATCTTGCATCTTCTTTCGGGATTTTTAAGCTTAGGAGTTTCTGATAGGTTTCAGAGATTTTCTCCAATGTTTCATCATAAATCTTCTTAGCTTCCACATTGTTCTCAATGCTTAACGGCGTCACATAGTTTTCTAACGTATCGTAGGTAACGTAGCGTTGGCTTTGTTGGGTATAAGACGCAATGCGATGTCTAACGAGTTGATGGGTCATGGCTCTGGATGTGCCTTCAATGCTGAATGTAAACGATGCATGCTCAACCACTGAAACATGTCCATAGCCCACGACACGCGAGAGTATCCGCTTTGCCGTCTCCAAATCCATTTTTTTCAAAATTTCTGATGGGTTCCCGCTTCTTGTGGATGTTAAAGCTGCGGTTCCGCATAAGAGCTCAGCGTCTCTTGTGTAACGGAGAAGCGTGACCTTCAATTTGCAATTTCACCCTGCAGATTTTATCATTGAAAGGTGTAGATTTGTTTTGCGTAAAGCCATTAAACATGTTCATAAACGCGTTCGCTTGTGTATCTTCCGCTCTCCATTTCTCCTTCTATTTCCTGCAGCAGTAATATCCGCTTGAACGTGGGGGGATGCGTTGCAAACCAAGTGTTTATCTTTGCCCATGCTGATTTGGCCTCTTTTTCCATCGCAAGCTCCAACTCTCTTTGGTCAAGTACGCCATCCTTGTCCAAGTCGTATTCTTGTTTCTTTTCCATTATAGATTGTATTTCTTGCTTAGCCATAGCTGGGTCGCCGATGTAGAAGGCTCTGGCTCCTGATGGCGGCTTAGCCGAAAGCGACAGTCCATAGGTGATTTTTGCCAATGCACTTTGTAAGTTTCTAGGCGAGGTTGTAACGTAGGCTGAATAGGCATCTGCATAATGTTCGCGCAGTCTGCTAAGCCACATGACGAGGAAGAGCGAAACAATATACACCAAGTATGAGATGACTGCAACAGCAAGAAAAGCTGCTTTAACGCTACCTTCTCCTTTGCCTTTTCCGCCTCTCGAAAATCTCACTGCCACCCACGTTCCTCGGGCAATTATGTATGCAAGCAACGGCAAGGCTGAAAGCACAGTCATCACAACATAATCCTTATGTTTTATATGCCCCAATTCGTGACCAATTACACCTTTAACTTCATCCTTATTCAGCTTTGCTAGCAAGCCCTCATGCACAGCCAATGTTGCACTTTTAGAGGTTCTGCCGAAAACAAAAGCGTTAGGCGTATCATCTGAAACAATAGCTAGCTGTGGTGTCGGCAACCCACTTTTGTCAGCCAACTCTTTCACAGAAGATTCAAGCCACTGATTTTCGCCTGGCTTCAAATAGTGAAGGCGTGTAGAGCTTGCAACAATAGCTGGTCCGATAAGATACTGAAGCAGTATGAATAAAACAGTGCCAATAAACGCGTAGAGTAGCGAGAAATTGAAGATGAACATGATTGCTGACAAGAAAATGGCAAAAATAAAGGCGACTAGAAATATTGATGACCCCATTGCAAGCCTTAACTCGCCCAACCTAGCCAATATTCACTCAACCAAAATCATATGAAAAAGAAATCAAAATTAAAGCTTTCCTTAGACTTTGAAGATGAGAGCGTAATTCCGCGGTAGATGTCGCATGCTAGTTTTAAGTGAAACTCGCACAATATGCTACATAGACGTGTAAACTTGCAAAAGCACACGTCAACAGACTGACATTTCTAGTATTTGATGCTGAGGTATAACAAAACAGTCAATGCCGCAAATGTAAATAGATCTGGCAACAAGGCAAATGGTCCTAGACCGAAGGGTCGAAAACCAAAAACCCACATCACGAAGGGATTTGACGCAAGAGCATTCAGAAGAAGGACTGCTGAAAATATCATAAGCCCAACGGTGAATTCCGACTTAGTCTTTCTATAAATGGCAGCGTATATGGCCAATAAGAAGACTAAGAGCGTCACGTTGATTGTCGATACCACTGTTTTTGCTGTATAAAAAAATTCTATGTCGCCGACAATGTCTTGTGAAGGCGGTAGACGAGGTTCCCATGGAAAGCGTGTGAACCAAAATGTTGAGGTAGCCCAAAGCGTTGCTAGGAAAGCTACCACTATTAAAATCACTAGAATTAACCAAAGTCGTATGCTTTTATTCATATGATGGTTCATTTTGTTTTACTCCTTTTTCTACTTTTTCCAAATTTTATTCACAATCTCCTCAAATAACACGTAATTATCCTCCATAGCTTGAGACAAGAAATACGTGGTGCCATACCCTTCTCCGGCTGACGTAATTATTTTGTTTTTTTCCAGCACTTCAAGATGATGCCTTATTGTTCTATAATCCAATTTAAGCACGTTAGCCAATTGATTTGCATTTTGCGGAGTTTCCTTTAGGACCTCAATTATTTTTGCACGAGTCACGCCACCTCTGGTGCCTGCAATTAGCCATCCAAGCAGATACTTCAGTGGGCGCCCGCTGACAGACATCCATACCGCTCCGCATAGATTGAACTTTTCGTTAAAACTATTGGAACTAGAGTAATAAATATGTCTCTCAACTTCTGAACAGCAAATCTGACAGAGTGTGATTAAATTAGGAATAGAATAGAGTCGAATTCTGAAAAACCCCTTAATAGTTCCATGATACCTCACCTGATTTGAAGAAAAAAGGAGGTGATTAGACTGGAAAGAAAAGTCAAGCTCTTAACGTTTTCGACAATGCTAATTCTAGCAATATTGTCGGGAATAGCTGTAATGGTGTATGCCAACGGAGTAACAAACAGCACAAACACAACATCCGACCTTGTGTATTATAACGGCGACTACTACAACGGTATAACCGCACCTTTTGGGCGACACGGACGAGGATGCGGATGGGGATTCGGTGGATCTATCACCGTCAGCCAAGAGTACAAGGATAATGTCATCAGCATAGCGCAGAACGACTCAGACGTACAGAATTTGCTCGCTGACGGTTACAACATTACTGACGTAAGACCCATCATCAGCACTGTGGTTGAGGCAGACGGCACTGTCATTATGAAAGCAACTACTGCAATAGTCATGTTGAGCCAAGATACAACTGGAAGAGCATATGTAACTGTGGACGTGGAACAGGCAAAGGTGACGGAAATAGTGATTTTAACGAGGACGGTGATCGAAAAATAGGCATTGCGTACTGAAATTGAACCAAGACTTTGATGCACGCGGTCTGGATAACGAATATCCTTTTTTATTACCCAAATTCAAGAAACATATAGAGGAGACCTGAACATTTTTTGCTCAATCGGGTATGAACAGATTTGGGTCTAATTCTGAAAAATCCTTTAATAGTTTGCCATGGTTGAACAAAACGAGAGAAGAGAAAAGAGGCGAGAATGAGCTTTCGACACTGCAATCAGAAATAACAACTGTGCAAAATCGAAGACAAGCGCCAAAAATTCAACTTCTTTTGCGGTTTCCTCTTTTCTTTCTCCTCTCTCCTGAAAGGTCTTAACCAGTGAATAATGCTTGTTACTAAATGGTTTTTGCAGTTAGCGGCTGTTTCAAGTCCTTTTAGACGTCAGAAGCGAACAGTATTCTGCCGATAAATAACAGTTTTTTGCCGAGTTTACTTGAGTGAAGTAGAAATGCGTCTTCGTTCTCTAACTTGCAGAGTAATTGCAGAATGTGACCGAATTAGGAACAGAATAGGTGTTAATTCTGAAAAATCTCTTAATAACTCGCCGCTATTGAAAGGCTTTGGGGGTTGAGAACAAGTCTGCAATATCCTATGCCTAAAGAAAAATCGTGAAGGCCCAGAAAAGTTGAAGTCCTTTTTCATTCCTCTCTCCTTTCTCCCTCCAGCTGATCTGGGCCTTCGCAAAGCAAGAATAGACAAGACAGACAATGACGAGATATAGCAAGAATGGACACAGCTAAGATGTTGATCGTGTTATTGGCAGCAATAATAAAAGGGATAATTGCGTTCTTTTTTGAACCAGACTTATGTGCGTTCTGATACAACCAATAAATGCACATTTTTGATTTGCAGCAGATTTGGGTCTAATTCTGAAAAACAGTTTAATAATTCGCTACTTTGGAATGGATATTGTAATCAAGGAGATGGCAGCAGTGAGCCCCCACAGTATCCATGATTTCAGCCCAGGCAGAAAAAAGCTGAAAATTACTGCTTGCCACTCCTCTTTTTCTGGGTTAAGTGCATCATGCGTGCTAAGGTGAATCAATTTGGGTGCTTTGACAAGAGCAGTTAAGAATGTTTCGAGAAGGAAAATGAGGGCGTTTTTGGTAATCATTGCCTTAGGTTTTTCCATGGCAATCATGATTTCTATTCCTGCAGGCATCCTCGCAAGTCAGGAAAGTTACAACAGCATAATAAGTAATATGCAAGAGGAAACTAATAGGACAGCAACATTAATAGAAGTTTCAACTTCATCTGGGCGAGGCGGTTTCTCAGGCATGCCATCTGGTACGTCCTCTGGCACGCCACCATTCGGGTTTGAACGGGAAGAGGTTTTCATAAATGAAACCATTGTTGGAGAAATTCGTACTATTGAAGGCATCAAAGATATTGTAGAATTCTTTGAGACGTCATCCGAGGAGACAACGTCGGAAACAATAAGCACCCCTCGTGGAGATTTCACCATGTCTAGACCCGTCTACACGATCATGGGTGTTTCCTTGAATTCTTCTCTCATCGACAGCTACTCCGTACTGCCAACAGACATAATAGTAGGAAGAAATTTACAAGAGGGAGATACTGGAGTTGTTCTGATAACCTCAAACATCACAGACTACTATGAAGTAGGACTTGGTGATGAAATAGAAATCTATGGAGAGTCCTTTACAATCGTTGGGATTTATGAACCAGAAAGTGAGAGCTCTACAGCATCAAGAGAGGTGTACATGAGCATCTCTGATGCTCAGATTATAACTGGAAATACAGGAAACGTAAGTAGGCTCGACGTGTATGCAGAGAACGATTCCTATGTGGAAGAGATAGCCGATGTGATAGAAACGTATTCAGAGGCTTATGATTTAGGGCTCTATGTCACGACGTATAACGACCGCATGGAAACATATCAAACTATGTTGAACAATGCTGAATCCACTCTTAGTCAGACGCAGACAGTTGCCTTTCAAGAGATCGTGATAGCGATTGGCGCTACAAGCCTAATCGTTTTGTTTACAATGCTATATACCGTGCGTGAGAGGACAAAAGAGATAGGCGTACTAAAGGCGATAGGCTTCAGCAAGGGGAATGTTATGAGCCAGTTTATGCTTGAGGGAATCATGATTAGTTTAATTGCTGGAGTAGTCGGAGTTGTTATAGGAATTGTTGGAGCACCCTTAATATCATCACTTCTACTTCCAAGTGTTAACCAGCTTTCCCCACAACAAGGAGGATTTTCCGGGCAAGCCATAAACTTTGGAACGGCTTTATCACAATCTGTTACAGTCTCGCCAGACTTACAAACGGTGTTGCTGGCATTCGGCGCCGTCGTGTTGCTCGGAGCCATAGGCAGCTTATACCCTGCTTGGAGAGCATCCAGAACAAGTCCTATGGAGGCGTTGAGATATGAGTAATGTGGTTCTGGAAACAGAAAACCTAGAGAAGGTCTACGAACTAGGTAGACGCAAGATTAACGCTCTCTCTGAAGTAAACCTTCGAATAAATAAGGGCGACTTCATTTCGATCATGGGACCCTCCGGCTCCGGCAAGACAACACTGCTAAACATGTTGGGCTGCCTCGACAGACCGACTAAGGGGAAAGTTATTCTTGATGACGTAGATGTTACAAAAGTGCCAGAGAAGAGTCTCTGCAAATTTAGAAAGTACAAGATTGGATTCATCTTCCAGACTTTCAACCTTCTGCCCTACTTGAGCGCCATCGAAAACGTAGAACTCCCCATGGAAGGCACGAAAAAATCAAAAAGTGAAAGAAGAAAGAGAGCTCACGAACTATTGGAAATAGTTGGGCTATCAACAAGAGAAGAACACAAGCCACTTCGACTAAGCGCAGGAGAGCAACAAAGAGTCGCTATTGCGCGAGCATTAGCCAACAACCCAGCCATAATTTTGGCAGACGAGCCCACAGGCAACCTAGATATAAAAACTATGTTTGAAATCGTTAGGCTATTGGGTAGATTGAACGTCACCCAAGAAACAACCATTATCATGGTAACTCACGACAGCCACGTAGCTGCACGTGCAGGAAGAATGCTTTTTCTCAGCGACGGAAAGCTGCTGAAAAAAGAGAGGAAGGGAATGCACCTCGTGAAGGGAGATCTCACATGTCCCAATTGCCATAAAGAAATTCAACCTGATGATGATTTTTGTCGACGTTGTGGCAAACAATTATGAGCAAACAAGGAGGATTATGATTGGAACCATCTCAAAAACCAAAAACAACTCGCTCCGTAACAATTCTTGTAGTAACGGTTGTCATAGTTAGCCTATTTGCAGGTGGAGTGTTAGGCTATTCAGTGGGCAACTCAGCTACTTCAGGAGAAATCAACGAACTGCAAGATCAACTTTCAACACTTCAAGAACAAATATCGAATCTGCAGCCAACACAGAATATCATAAATCAAAACAACACCTACATCCTTGGAGAAAATGTTTCACTTTCCCAGTTATACGAGCAAGTCAAAGACTCCGTCGTCGTAATTCGAGGAATAATAGTGCAATACAATATTTTCAATCATCCTTATTACACACAGGTTCAAGGTTCAGGGTTCGTCTACAACTTTACGGGGAAGATTGTGATCATCACGAACTATCATGTAGTCGAAGACACGGTCAACATCACTATAACTTTCATAAACGGAAACGGTTACGCAGCTACAGTGCTGGGTGCAGATCCTTACGCAGATCTCGCGGTGCTTTTGATAAATGCGGAATCGAGCGAGTACAAACCTCTTGAAGTCGTAGACCTATCCTCATTAGAGGTAGGTGATCCAGTGATAGCGGTTGGCAACCCTTATGGATTAGCTGGCTCAATGACTACAGGCATCGTAAGCGCATTGGGCAGAACGATAACTGAAGAAATGAGTGGTAGTTATCCAATAGCAAACGTCATCCAAACCAGCGCTCCTATAAATCCTGGTAACTCTGGCGGTCCACTTCTGAATTATCAAGGGCAAGTTATCGGCATAACTACAGCCATTGTAAGCGATTCTCAAGGATTGGGCTTCGCAATACCTTCCAGCACAATATTGCGAGAAATCGAATCATTGGTAACAAGTGGCTCTTACAATAAGCATCCGTGGCTAGGCGCATCTGGAACAGATATGACATATGAAATAGCGACAGCGATGGGTACAAACGTGACCTATGGGTGGTTAATCGTTCAGATTACAAGCGGTGGACCGGCTGATGAAGCGAACCTGCAAGGCGGAACGCAACAAGTCCTAGTTGCAGGAGAGTACGTGACCATTGGCGGCGACATCATTATAGCGATCAATGGAACGAGGATTATTAATATAGATAGTCTCTCAACTTATCTTGAAGAGTATACTTTGCCTGGTCAAACAATTGATGTAACAATAGTGAGAGACAACCAAACAATGACTGTTGCAGTTAAGCTTGGAACGCGGCCGCAATAAGCTTCATCGGTCTAGTTTGCCAGCAGTTTCATGTGAGTTGTGTTTTAGTTAGGCTGTCTAGCTAAACTCTTCTGGGTTACTAGATGTCTTTGTGTGTGCGTGCGCAACGCTGTCAGGCCCCTCTATTAGGATCCAAATATGTTCGGGTTGATTTTTGGTGTATAGTGTGAACGGGGGATTTTGAAGTGTTTTGGGTTGCTAGGAGGTTTTCTTGATTTTGTGAATGCTCCGGCCGGGATCGGGACACCTTTTTACTAGTAAAAATACGTTTACAATATGCTTGGCGAGAGTTCGAAACTCTCCGGACTACCATGAAACTCAAGACAGGTCGACATTCGGATTCTTAGTTCAGTGGCTGTTGGGGTAAAGTTTTAACCAACCAACACTTACGTGATATCAATCAATCTCTCAAACGCAAACCCTTCCTTCCTCACTCACTATATATATCCATACACAACACACACGCACTGAGTGTGTGCGTATGAAGATAAAACTTTACCCCAAAAACCCAAAATCCAGAAAAATAGCAGTGACGAAAACTGGATTGATTTCCAACTCTTTGAATCACTTTGCAGTTTCTTTTTTTCCGGATGCCTCGTTTGAAGGCAAAAAATAGCTGATTATGACGATAACTACTCCCAGAGCCAGCATAGGCACTCCCCAAACCAGATAAGGATACTCTGCCAATACGCCTCTTCCCTGTCCAAAGAAAAATGCTAGGACACTGACCAAAACTATAATAGCTCCGTAAAGTCTTAAGCGACGCTTCTCTTTCTCAGTTACCATATGCTAGAGAACATCGCCACTTCAATTTATGGATTATGCCAGCTTTTTTATAGAAACCCTATCTCAAATTCTAATTCTCTTTCCGTCGTCGTCACATACATTTTTTTATGATTTCTATTCCAAACCTCTTTAGAGTCCCGTCCGAAATCTTCTTCAGTAACTACTATTCGACAGACTATTACGCATATAGGATATTGTATGTCAGAAGAGGCGGGCGCAATTATCATTGCAATTGGTGGCCACTCACCTTTTTTCTTTCAACGTTTTGTTGTTGTTGGGGTAAAGTTTTAATCAATCCAACCCAAACTCTTAACCGCTCTTATTCTCTCTTGTTCACACACTCTCAGCGCGACTTTTGTAGAAGCAATTCGGGTAACTGATGTGTTCTAGCCTTTAAAGAGATTAATAAATACGGAGCAAGATTGGAAAGGTGGCATAGTTGCGGAAGAAACATGGCTAAAGCTAAAGTAGCTTAAGAAAAACATTGCTTGGCTGCTGTAAGGTGGGAAAAACATGGAGGACTTATCCGGTCAAATAGAGGAACATATGCACTCTTTTCATCATTTAGCAGGCGAAGTAAAGGACGTTGGCAGTGCCTTGCTCTTTTCCAATCGAAGTCTTCCTTCACCAACTTACAACCATGCCACCAGAGTCAGAGTAGCAGAATCTGAAGCAAACAAGTTGATTGCGGACGTTATCCGATACTATCAGTCTATGAGCTTTAAGGCTTGTTTTATGCTTTATCCGACAACGCATCCCGCAGCTTTTGCTGATTCTCTCCTGAATGCAGAGTTTGAGTTGATTGACGAAGAGAACGCCATGATTTTCAAGGGAAAAACGGTGAATGCCAGACTGAGCTCTGATGTGCATGTCACCGAAATTGATGGAAGACAGCTTGACGTGTGGACAAAAGTCTTAATGAGAGGTTACAGTTTGCCTGAAAACTTTCAGGGCATCGTTCAGGAAATGTTCACCAAAGTGAGCCGTCACAACGGTTCCAGATTCTATCAGGCATACTTCCAGGAAAAACCTGTAGGAAGCTGCCTGCTCTACGCGTTCAATGATGTGGCAACCATTTACACGGTCGCAACAGTTCCAGAACACTCAAAGAAAGGAGTTGCCACAGCTCTCATAAATAGAGTAATAGTTGATTCCTCAAAAGCCGGTTGCAGTATGCTGTATCTTCTCGCTGGAAAAGGAAGCGACGCTGAAAGACTGTACGGAAAACTAGGTTTTAAAGGAGTTTTCAGCAGAAAGCTGTATGAGCTTCACCCAAAGAAGCAGGAATAGAGAAAACTTGTCAGGACTGACGATTTTTCATGGTTTGAGGGCAAAGTTTTATCCCAAACTCAAAGGCACGTTTTTTATGCACACGTAGCATAAGCGTTCTGGAATTCTAACGCGCCATAACATGAGCACTAGAAAGTGTCGAGCTCTCGGGTGACTAGCTGAAATGCGAGTAAACATAGTCATTTCAATTGCAAATCAAGTATTTCTTACTCGCTATTTGATAGTATACGGAAAAAGTTTGAACCGAGTTTGAAGCGCATGCCATCGTTCATAATGTTTTTACTAGTAAACGCGTGCTCCAATTTTGACCATGCTTCCAAAATGACCTATACCAGGATTTTTTGGTTAAAATAAGCTCAGAATGAGCCCAGAATTGTGAATGCTCCGGCCGGGATTCGAACCCGGGTCCACGGCTTTCTTCCGCCTAAGCGGTTGCGTCGAGAGGCCGTTATACATAGTCCCTTAATAAGATTCTTTAGCAAGGTTTGACCGGACTATACTACCGGAGCTTTTCAAGAATGAGATAGTGTTTCAGGTTTAAATTTTTGATGCTTCAAAAGAGAGATTAGAGTGTAGAAAAAAGTTTTGGAATGGAGTTTAGTATTCTTCGCCTTCTGGGCCTTCGCCGCCTGGTGGTCTTGGTGGGCCTTCTTTTGGTTTTGTGGCTGCTATTATGTCGTCTATGCGAAGTATCATTGAAGCGGATTCTGCGGCTGATTTAACCGCTTGCTCTTTAACTACTAGTGGTTCGACTACGCCGTTTTCTTGCATGTTTTCGATTTTTCCATTGAAAACGTTGACGCCCATGTATGCTCCGTCTTTCTTTTCGTGACTTGCCCTTAATTCTACGATTATGTCTATAGGCTCCAGTCCAGCATTTTCGGCCAATGCCTTAGGTATGACTTCAATAGCGTCGGCAAAAGCCTCAACAGCGAGCTGTTCTCTTCCACCAACTTTTGTGGCGTAGCCACGAAGTTCTTTAGCTATCTCCACTTCTACTGCACCGCCGCCAGCAACAATCTTGTTGTTTTCTATGACATCTGATACGACTGATAATGCGTCGGTCATGGCTCTTTCTGCTTCGTCAACCATTCTTTCAAGCCCAGCACGTATGAGAACAGCCACAGAGCGAGGGTCTTTACATTGCTCAACGAAAATCATTTTGTCCTCACCGATCTTTCGTTCTTCAACAAGACCTGCTTCACCCAAATCTTTGGATGTTAAATCGTCTAAGTCTGTGATCATTCTTCCGCTTGTTGCTTTTGCGAGTTTTTCCATGTCTGATTGTTTAACTCGTCTGGCTACCATTATTCCCTCTTTCGCCAAGAAGTGCTGCGCCATGTCATCTATGCCTTTCTGGCAGAAAACAACATTCGCACCTGACGCTTTGATTTTGTCCACCATTCCTTTCAGCATTTTAGTTTCTTGGTCCAAGAAAGCCTTCATTTGAAGCGGGTCGCGAATTCGTATTTCTGCGCTTATTTCTGTCTTTTCGATTTCTAGCGCGCAGTCTAACAATGCAACTGTTGCGTTTTCTATTTTTTTAGGCATTCCAGTGTGAACGACTTCTTTGTCAATTATTAAGCCTCTAACCATTTGTGATTCGTAGAGGCTTTTTCCAGTTTTCTTTATTAGTTGGATGTTGTCTATGTCTGCCATCATTTTGTCTCCGCGTTTTTCGGCGATTTGTTTCACGGCGTCTATGGCTATCTCCGCCAAGTGCTCTTTTGCTGGTCCTACTGTTTTGCTTGCCATTGATGTTATTGCGACTTTTTTGAGTGTTTCTCGGTCTTCAATGTCTACGGGTATTCCAATTCTATAGACGGTTTCAATTGCTTTTTGGGCTGCTTTGCGGTAGCCGCTTACAAGCACTGTTGGATGAATGTTCTGGTCTAAGAGGTCTTCTGCCTTCTTCAAAAGTTCGCCAGCTAAGACCACTGATGTTGTTGTTCCGTCGCCTACCATATCGTCTTGGGTTTTGGCGATTTCCACCATCATTTTTGCCGCTGGATGCTCAACTTCTATCTCGTCAAGAATTGCCGCTCCATCGTTGGTTATTGTTATGTCTCCGAGGCTGTCAATGAGCATTTTGTCCATTCCGCGGGGTCCAAGAGTAGTCTTCAATACTTCGCCGACTATGCGAGCCGCCATAATATTGTTTCTTTGAGCCTCTTTTCCTCTACTTCTAGACGTGCCTTCTTTGAGGATTAGGACTGGTTGTCCCGAAGCTGTAGTTGTTAAGTATGCCATTCAAACCCTCCGTTCAAGGTTAAAACGTTATTTTTTGCTAATTGGAATAAGCAAAATGCACGGAAATATAAACTTTTACCTCTACACAATTAAATTGCATATTCTATTGGTAACAGTTTAAATTTCAGCTTACAATTTTGATATTGAGGATGTGCCTTGCAAGTTTCGGTGCGTTTCTTCACAAGTCTAAGAGAGATAACTGGTAAACGAGAGGAAACGTTGAAGTTTCGAAACGACGAAAAAATTACGGTTGATACGGTTCTTGGAAAGTTGGCGAAAAAATATGGAAAAAGCTTCACGAACTATGTCTATGACAGCAGGAGTAGGGAGGTTAGAGGTTTTCTGCAATTTCTTGTTAATGGTAGAAGTGCATCAACGCTTGACGGATTAAATACGCAACTTGTTGACGGCGATGTTTTAGCTATAATTCCGCCAGTTGGCGGCGGCTAAGAAATGGGAAAAGGCTTAATTTGTGGTGAAGAAGCCGTTACAATGCCAGATAGTTTAGGCGTTTGTTTGAAGTGTATAAGAGGGAAAATGAGAAGCTCGAAATGCGAGGCAGATGTCAACATGTTAAAAGATGAAATTTTGTACCTTTCTAAAGCAGATATTGAAAGATTAGACATCTCCATGGAAGAAATCATCAGCGTGGTTGAACAGGCTTTTCGTGAGAAAGCGAAAGGAGAGGTAGAGGTGCCGCCGAAACCTGGGATTCATCCGCAGAAAGACGCGTTTATTCATGCAATGCCAGCTTATTTGCCTAATATGAAAGCGGCTGGAGTTAAATGGGTCAGTGGATTTCCCAAGAATCCAGAACGTGGTTTGCCTTATATTTCTGGTTTGCTAGTTTTGAATGATGTTGAAACGGGTTTTCCTCTGTGTGTTATGGATTGTACTTGGATAACAGCGAAGAGAACAGGAGCTGCAACGGCTGTCGCAGCTAAGTATCTAGCCAAAGAAGACTCAAAAACATTTGGCGTTCTAGGTTGTGGTGTTCAGGGTAGAAGTAATCTTGAGGCGTTGCTGGTTGTGTGTAAAGAGCTGGAAGAAGTGAGGGCTTATGATGTTAGCGCTGAAAACTTGCAGAAATATGTGGAAGAAATGACGGCTAAGCATGAGTTGAGAATTGTTCCGGTGGATTCGCCGAGGAAAGCAGTTGAGAATTGCGACGTAGTTGTTACTGCTGGCCCGATATTAAGGCAGCTCAGCCCAGTTATTGAGGCTCCATGGTTCAAACATGGCGGCTTCGCGTGCCCACTAGATTTTGATTCTTATTGGAAGCCTAAGGCTATGCGTTCTATGGACAAGTTTTGCACTGACGACCGTGAACAGCTGAAATATTATAGGCAACAGGGATATTTTCAAGATATACCACGAGTATATGCAGAGTTAAGCGAAGTTGTAAGCGGCGAGAAATTTGGACGAGAAAATCCAGAAGAACGCATCATGGCGATGCATTTGGGCTTAGCCATAGAAGACATGGCAACCGCTGTACTCGTTTACAAAAAAGCGAAAGAAAAGAACGTCGGCATAAAGCTTCCCTTATGAGACACCTAAAATTTAAACTATTTATAAAGGGAGTTAGAAGAGGCTGAAGAGGGCTACGTACCCCAGAACGATATTTTCTTTCTCATTACATTTACGAATTCCTTTAATGCCTCTTGCTCTTCGGCTGTTAATCTGCCCATGAAATCTGCCTGAAACACTTTTGCATCTGGTTCAGGCACCTTGACGTATAACACGTCTTTTTCGAATACGTGCCTTCCGACTATTGGTTTATCCATCGAAACCGCCACTTGCATGCCTTGCTGTGCCTCTGACAAGGCTTTGCCTTTCTCTTGGATTTGCTGTATTTCGCCCACTTCCTCACCGTCTTCCGCTCTTATGAGAAAGGTTTTTGGCTTTATTTTTCCAGCCAAGATTTCCACGCCGAATATTGCTGGTTTTGCATGTCGAAAAACGTAGCCTTCCAATATGCGGATTTTCGCAGGTTTAGCCAGATTGCCAAATTGCTGCTCAAACTTCGCTTCTCGATGAGATTTAAGCCAAGACAGATAATTGTCTATTAGATGGTAAATGATTTTTTCCTTAAAAATTTGAACACTCTTAACTGTGGCTTCTTCTTCCGCATCTGGCAAAACTTTGACGCTAAAAGCCAAAATAGCACCGTATAGAGGCTCATGTTCCTTCACAACAGCAGCTTCAGTAACGTCTCGTTTGGAAACATCGCCAACATCTGCAAGGCGAATAGGCACGCCACTATTTTTCAGATTCTCGGCTATAGCCTCCAAAGAGCCCAGCGTGTCAGCCTTCAGGATGATGCCTTCTACATCCGTTGCAATCCTAATCTTCTGAATCTCTTCAGAAACAAGCCGCACATACTTCTCTGATTCCTCATCTTTAGCAACAGCATACAAAGGCGCACCAGCTAAAGCACCTTCCAAGCCAGGCGCAGCAATTTTCACTCCAGCCGCAGCAGAAACAGAATCCACAGAGGAGAACTTATCTCTTGGGTCTCGAATCTCGTCTAAGGGTTTGGGAACCAAAATCGCCCTTACACGCGTAACTATTGGCGCTTCTTTTCCACCCACAACTATCTGGTCATCTTTTTGCAGGACGCCATCATAAATTATGGTGTTCAACGTTAATCCTAAGCCCGGTTCTTCCTTAACCTCTAAAACTGTGCCCTTTGCAGGTCCCCTTGTCGTTTGCAACCGTTTCTTCAGATGCTGCTGTGTTAAACCTACAAGAACCATTATAAGCTCAGTTACGCCTTCACCAGTCTTGGCACTGGTAGGCACTATAGCCACTGTTTTTGTAAAGTCTTTTATGTGGTCGAAGCGGTCAACTTTGAACCCTAAACGAGAAAAAACGCCTATAATGTCGTAAAGTTTTGTATCCAAATCTTCACGCACATAGGGGTCTTGCATCTGGTAGGCTTTCAGAAAAGGCGTGTCCTCAAGAGATTTCCAGCCAGGTACACGGTCGATTTTGTTAGCAGCCACAAGAAAAGGCGTCTTGCGAGCTTTCAAAATTTCTATGCACTCGTAGGTTTGGGCTTCAAAACTTCGCAAGATGTCAATGACGAGGATGGCTATGTCTGCGGTGCTTCCGCCTCTCTTGCGCAAGTTTGTGAACGCTTCATGTCCGGGCGTATCAATAACAAGCAATCCTGGAATTTCTATTTCGCTTTTAACCATTGAAAGCAGAGGACCAACCAACTGTTTTAGCGTGTCAACCGGAAAGAAACTTGCGCCAATGTGCTGAGTTATCCCTCCAACCTCTCGGGCTTGAACACTTGTCTTGCGGATTTTGTCCAACAGCAAAGTCTTACCAGTATCGACGTGACCAAGAACGCAAACAATTGGCTGGCGAGTAGGCATTTTGATTATCTCCGTAAATAGATAAGCCAATTATTCCATAATTTTGTTTGAAGCTAATAAACTATTACTTAATAAAGATTGAACAAGTCTGATGCATATGGCCATCGCAAAAGATAATTGCACACATGATAAAATAGCAGGTAAGGGCGAGAACATGCGGTATTGTTGGAAATGTGGAACCCAATTAAAGGACGAGGATAGATTCTGTTCTGTATGCGGAGCCAAAGTCACCAAAATAGTTACAGAAGAGTTCACAGTTTCAGCCGACGACTTCATTGAAAAGGTTAAGCAGTTGCTTCATGAAGGCAATGTGACTAGAATAATTGTTAAAGACGAAAAAGGAAAGGTTTTGCTTGAAATACCAGCAACTGTGGGAGTTATTGGCGCTGTTCTTGCTCCTTGGCTAGCTGCTTTAGGCGTAATAGCTGCTCTAGCTACAAATTGTAAGATAGTCGTTGAGAGAAGAGAATGACCGTGGAATTAGTCAAACAATGGATAAAAAAGGAAATTCTTCGAAGAGGATTTGATGGAACGTGTGGAGTAGCAAGCTTCTCTGACGTTTACAACAGTCTAATGCCAATACAGCAGAAGGAATTAGAGAAAGTCTGTGGCGACAATTTCAAAAAGTTCATAGATTATGGCTCGATCATTTCGATAGCCGTTTTCCACACTGAAAACGCCATAAAAACGATAAATGTACGTAGAGACGGCGAAGTTGACTATGAGAAATGGAACATCTATACTGATGAATACAACCGTATAAACAATGTTCTGAACGAGGTTTGTACTAAACTAGCTTCTGTGCTTGAGGGTATTCCACTAAGAGCCACATCAGAATTAGGAAGCCAAGTACAGTCAGTAGAGGAATATTACCCAGCTGCCAAGATATCACATAGAGAAGTTGCCGAACATGCTGGAATAGGCGCCCGTGGAAAAAACGAGTTAATTGTGACGAAGCAGAATGGTTGTGCTGTGAGATTCAACTCTTTCATCACGCCTAAAGCGTTAGAAAAGGGCGAAAGGACAGAAGACTTATGCGGAGATTGTAGAGCATGCTTGGACAGTTGCCGTATTCTGCAGAGGAAAAGAGAATTGAAAGACTATAGGCAACAATGCTTGGATAGAATAAAAGGGCTTGAGCTGCGATACTCTGTTTGCGGCATCTGTCTTAGAGCCTGTTACGAAAATGGAGACTGGAGAAAACATTAGCCATGTTTAGACAACTCATAAAACTGTTAACAGACCCAAATGCCTTTTTCAACAATGCAAGAACTGAAAGTTGGAAGCCTTGCTTCATCTTCTTTTTATGGGTTACATTGATTATCGCTGTTATAACGCCCATAGTTAACTTCTTCGGAATTGAAAGCACAGACGCGTCATCGTCTTACCAAGCCCAGATTCTTGCTTACAACTTTGTCAAAAATAGTCTGCAAACTTATGGATTTCTAGCCTACATAATTGAGGCCGTGCTAATTTTTGCATTGGCAATTCCGATTCTGCTTTTCCTAACAATCTTTCTGCATTCAATTTATAGAGC
>JACAEK010000010.1 GCA_013388895.1 Candidatus Bathyarchaeota archaeon
ATGGTAGTAGAAATAAAAGAATACGCTTCAGCCGAAGATATAGCCGAAACTCTGGATAAAGAAATATCAGATACTAAAAGCACTCTAGGCGAATATTTACGCCGGTTAGATGACATTAGAGCCTTGGCTGAAAAATCCAAAAAAATCAGAGAAGTTGTCATGAAGTTGGCAGGCAAGAAAGCTGCCACAGAAAGCCTTGGCGAAATCTCAATCGGCAGCCTAAACATAGTGCTAGACGCCAACCCATTCCACGAGTTAACAGCAATAGAAGAAGTCGTGAGAAGTCATCAGGAAAGACTCTTAGTTTTGCAAAAAGCCCGCGAAGCACTGAAATGGTTGGACCAACTTGGCGACACTGAAGGCTTAAGGTACCTTGTCGTGGAGAGCAACGGTGTTCCAGAGCGTATCCTCTTCAAAATATCCTGAGACTGAGCTAAGGGATGTGAAAGATCATGGATAACGAAGTATATACTTTTGCAGTAAAAAATACTTTGAACGAGATTCGGAACATTTGCCCCGAAATAACGGGTACGTTCATGTTTAGAGAAGATGGCGAAATCATAGCTGGCGACAATACTACATCTGAAAAAATCATGGTGCGTGTTGTGGATTCTCTTGATTCCATATTCGAAAAAAGTGATGCAATAGGCGAAGTCGATTGCATAACTTTTGAGGGTGGCAAAGGTAGATTAAAGATTTTTCGCGTGAATGACGCTTACTTGGTGACAGCCTCTTCTGAAAAGGCAGATATGAAATATGTGGACACTGTAACTCATGTCTTGGTTCCAACAATCCTTAAACTCCTAGAAAAAATCTGCTCTACTCCTCTCCAAAACAGTTCTCAAAAGGAAATAGAGCCCAAGTTTGATATGGATGAAGAAATGAATAAGCCCTCAGAGGAGCTAATTAAAGAAACTGCAATGAAAAAGTTGGAAGAAGACGCGGAACCTGAAATGGAGTCCGAAATTAAGCCTGAGGCTTCGCTTCCGGAGCTTCCAGTGAACCAGCTTATAGTTGAAAATCTTGGCGGTTTGCTTGTTCCATCCGACACTGTTCGCATAGATAACGAAATACTCACGCAATGGGCAAATCTCTACGAAGACAGCAAAATCGAAGAGGTTGAAATCGGAACTTTTGATGGCAAAACTACACGGTGCAAAGTTAAACCTATCAAAGATTCCAAATACGAGGGAAAGGGCATCATCCAGATGCCGGAAAAAGTGCAGCTTGCTCTTGAAATTAAGAAGGGCGAGCTTGTTAGGGCTAGTCCAATAATTGGAGGCGGAGGCTAAAAATTATGGTTAAGAAAAAAAGAAGTTTTTCAGAACCAGAATTTGCGACGTTGGCTGAACCAGTAGCAACTGAAGAGGCGATGCCGGAGAGCAGTTTGAGGGCAAATCTTGAAGAAATCAAAACCTCTGATGGTGTCATAGGATATATTCTCCGAAATTCTTCCTCGGCAGCCATAGATCTCAAAGATCCCACAAAGATAATCGATTATGCTATTCTTTCGTCTTCTGCTCTTGATTCAAGCGTGGAGCTTTCTGAGCTTTTTGACTTAGGTGATGTTAAGAACATAGTTGTTGAAGGCAAAGATGCCAAAGTGCTTTCTTTGATGGTTGGAGAGAACAAAATAAGCGTCTTTCTTGAGAAAGGAGCTGACTGTGAAAAAATTCTAAGAAAACTGCATTAGTTTAGGCTAAAACCTAAAATTTTTCTTATTTATTGTTTTAGAATCTATCTTTCTGTGTATAGCATTTTAAGAACCTTTAAATCAGCGTTTTCACTAGATAGTTTTTTGGAGAAGGGGAGATTTACCAACATTTTGAAAGTTGGGTTGGTAAGGTTTGTTGGCTCAAACAAGAAAACGCAACTGCAACAACCATCGTGGACGTTTAGATATCATTGCAGATATCTTGGAAGCTTCCTACGAAGACACTAGAAAAACATATCTGATGTATCGTTGTAACATGAGCTTCAAACAGTTGAAAAGTTATTTGGATTTTCTGCTTGGAAAAGAGCTTCTCTGCATGGTTAACGGAAGTCTAAACCCTGATCTTAGTTTGTTCAGAATTACAGATAAAGGTAAAGAATTTTTGAAGTCGTACAAAGGTTTAAAGGATCTAGTGGGATAAACAGCTCGCATCGTAGATAATCGGATATTTCCATAAAATTTTATTCTACTACTAGAACTTTTTTCTATAAATTATTTGCAATTAATTTTATTAGCTCTCTATTTCCATATCTATTATTTACTCAAATTCGATTTCGATTCAAGGTTGTGCTGAAATGGAGAGAGGGCGATACAGGAGAAGTCACATTGAAGTCATCTGCGACATTCTAAATGAGGCTCTCGGAGGTGCGAACAAGACAAGACTTATGTATCATTGTAATTTGAATTTTGTAAGATTTAATCGCTATCTACAAGAACTGCTGAGTGCGGGTCTAATTGAATGCGTAGGTTCCAATCCTGAAGGCGTAATTTTGTACAAAACCTCGGAGAGAGGACGCGAACTGCTTAAGGTTTTACGAAAAGCCAGCGAGTTTTTATCTATCTGAGTCCTAGAGTCAACTGCGAAGGGTGTCTAGCCCCCTTATAAATAGATTGAATTTCAGGTTATCTAGTTATTTTTGAAGCTTAACAAAAGTGTGAAAAATGAAAAAAGGAATGTTATTCCATAAGGTTTAAAGGTTCGTCAAAAGTTTGGTAAATCTTCTGGAGAAGGGAGAATAAAATGAAAATCTTAATAAAATACTTGGCATTGACAATGGTCCTGCTGTTTTCCTTGAGCCTTCTTTGCATAAGACCTGCGACTGCTGAACTATCATCTGACATTAATGGTGATGGATACGTAAATGTTAAAGACGCTGTAATACTTGGTGCTGCCTTTGGTTCGCAATCAGGCGACACGAATTGGAACCCAAATGCCGACTTGAACGAAGATGGATTCGTAAACGCACAAGATGCGATGATACTCTTATCCAACTTTGGGCCTGTACTATAGAAATTGAACTTCTGCACTCCCCTTTTTTTGTGCAAATCGCAAGAGTATTTTGACCTTTTTTCGACAAGGTACCCTAAAAATCACCCAGACGCGGATTGTATTTTTGGGTAGAAGCGTTGCTTATTAGAGCTTGTTTATGGCTATTTCGCTTAGTTTCTTGTCAATTCGAACGTCTAATTCGAGGTTGATGTCTGTTAAGTTTGTTATGCGGGTGCACTGGATTATCAGCGTTTTTTGTGGTGGAATTATTATGGTGCCGACAGCCGCATTTTCATGTTGAATTGATGTTTCCGGACTTGTTTCTTTATTGTTTATGAATGGCATTTTCCAGTCTTGATTTAGCTTTATTTGGTTTGTTGCCGAGTTGTAGTATACCATGTCTGTTTCAGTTAGAAGCTTTATTACTTGCTGAAATTTGTTTTGCGGAATTTCTAACGCATTAACTATTTCGTCAACATTGTGCCACACGCTATCGTTTAGGTGGGTTAACAGTTTTTCCAGTTTAGTAGACACTGTCCACTTTCCTCTTCAGAATTTATTCTTCTGCATTAGTGCCGTTAATAAAATGTTGAGAACCTTTAGACCATAGTAACAATCTGTTTTTGGATAAGTATGACGTCCAGAGGTTTCAGTTTTTCTCTTTGTTACTGTTCAGTTTCCTTATTGATTTTTTAATGGAAATCATTTTTGTTCGGTTTTGAATAAACTTCAAAATAGATTACATGTTAAATTCTGAGTGGGAGCGAACCATGCACAACGTTTTGCAAGAGACTGAGAAGTGGATAATCACTAGTTTCATGGATTTTCTGCTTCGACAAAAATGATTAAGAAAAAGAAGAAGCTGTTATGAGGAAGCTTCAACGTTGCCTTCTTTGTAGTATTGAGCGTTAGCAGTGAACACTGTTATTCCAACGGTAACTCCGATGTCGCTTACTGATATGTGGTCTGGGTTAGTTATGTAAACTATCATGCTCCACGCAGATTTCAAGATTAAATCATCACTGGCTTGAGTGAGAGCATAGGTGTTGGACCCAAGTGTAACGTTTTTTCCCGTTAGCGTACTATCTGCGTTTGGAGTGATGTATGGCAGATCGTTGTTTATTGTGTCAGTTGTTTTGTTGTAATAAACTGAAGCCCAAGCAGATTCTTGACCTCTAACAGCGATTTTGTCAATGACAAGATCACGACCGCCAGTGTTGATTATGAGGAATGTTGTCTCAGCAAAATTTGTTCCATTATGCCATGTATGCATCTTGTAGATTTGAATGCTTTCTTCTTGCACTCTCGTTGTAGTTACATTGATAGCGTAGAAAGTCACTACGGTTGCCAGCAACACTGAAACAACCAGTATTATGAGCGTTGTAACAACTACGCTTAATCCTTTTTTATTTTTCAACAGACGCATAGATTTCATCCCTGTTTGGATTTCTTCAGATTTTAATTGAAACGCAAAAGTAAGAAGATTTGTATGTACCACAAGATAACGCAATCTAACAATTATTATTCACGTAGTTGATTAAAAGTTAAAACCTCACAGAAACATTCAAAATTAGTTTTAAAAGACAGTTACGCATCATAGATTAAGGTTAAAGATAATGTGACTATAGACGCTCGAATGTTAAAGTGACAGATTAATGAAGGCAGTAATGGTGGTTGTGGGCACACGCCCAGAGATTATAAAGATGGCCCCACTTATCAGGGCTTTAAAAGCAGAGGAAGTCCCAGCAGTTTTTACCCATTGTGGTCAACACTATGACTATAATATGTCTCAGCAATTTATCGAGGAACTCGAACTGCCTAAACCTGATTTCAGCTACGTGCTTAAGACTTATTCGCAGGGAACTCAAACAGCCCGCATAATAATTCACATGGAAAAACTGCTGAAAAAAACAGCACCATCACTTGTTCTAGTTGAAGGCGACACGAACGGCGTCTTGGCCACTGCTTTGGCAGCAGTTAAGCTTGGAATAGCTGTTGGACATGTTGAAGCCGGATTGAGAAGCTTTGACTTTCGCATGCCAGAAGAACACAACAGACGCCTAACAGATCACGTTTCTACTTATCTATTTGCGCCTACAGAAATCGCGAAAAGAAACCTGGAAAGAGAGAATGTTTGGGGAAAAAAATTCGTGACTGGAAACACTGTCATAGACGCTGTCATTCAGCACATATCAATAGCAAGAAAGAAATCGAAAATACTAAAACGCATTCACTCTGAACAATTTGCACTGGCAACAGCCCACAGAGCAGAAAACGTGGATGACTCCACAGTCCTTAAGAATTTCGTAGAAGCCTTTGAAGAAGCCCCTATACCAGTTGTTTACCCCATGCACCCGCGCACAAGAAAAAGACTACGACAAAGCAAAATCTGCGCCAAGGTTCAAAAGATCAAAAATCTGAAAATCTTGCCGCCACTTGGCTATTTGGACTTTCTAGTTTTAATGGAGAAATGTGAAATGATAATTACAGATTCTGGCGGCATACAGGAAGAAGCAACGGCGCCGCCCATTCGAAAGCCAGTTTTGGTTATACGCCTTTCAACAGAAAGACCAGAAGCAGTCAAGGCGGGATTTGCTGAGGTTGTTGGTGTAGAAAAGGATAAGATAGTGAAAGCCATGGAGAGAACAATAACCCAGCCGCGAAAACTGCCAGATAAATCTCCTTTTGGAGATGGAAACGCTGCTCGAAAAATCACCAAGATAATTAAAAAAGAGTTGGGTTTTTAGCTTAATTTACGAGATATATGAGACTTTCTTGTCTTCCTCTTTCCGCATCTCTTCAGTTTGTAGAATCCTTTTCTCTTCGATTTTCTGCAAACGTGTAACTATTTTTTCTGCTTTGGCAATTTCCTCTTCCAAACCTGCTAAGTCAACATCAAGATTAAGTATTGTTCTTAATACTTCGAGAACGCTTTTAGCGGCGCGCGGATCTGGCAAATATCCTCTCGTTTCGCCCAAAAGACAGATGGCACTGACTTTTTTGAAACGAGACAGACCTAAAATCAGACCGGCTGTACCAACAATGGGGCTTTCAAGAGGACTCAGCATTGCTTTAGCTTCTAACGCTTTATTTAGAAGTTCAGAATTGGTTGCGGCTGCAATTACGTTTGGCTTATCTTTAGCTTCCATTCTGTAACCGCCTAGAGTAACAATCAATTTTACATTATGTTTTTTAGCAAAATCTAGGACGAGGTCAGAAATCTCATATTGCCCTTCAATTGTTTGAGCTTGGCTGTCGCCAGTAAAAAACATCAAATCACTTTTTGAAATCTTATTTTTCCAAAAGTAGAATGTTCCACGAAGAAGTCTGACGCTTCCTTTTTTGTTAACGTGAACAAAATATGGAAAGTGAGGAGAATATAGATAAGCAAGCTTTTCAGCCTTCAAC
>JACAEK010000013.1 GCA_013388895.1 Candidatus Bathyarchaeota archaeon
ATAGCCTGCATAATAATGAAAACCAACATCACCCGTAAGAACACGCACATCAGCCTCAGCGAAAACACGATTCAAATAAACCTTCGTCCCATGCTTCGAAGTAGTGCCCACATAAACTAAATCATCAGCCCTGCAATTGTGGCTTACGACTTTCACGCGGCTAAGGACCGCATCGCCCAAAAGCTGAACCGCTTCATCACGCGAAACCGCCTTGTGCGTGCCACAACCAAAAATAACCGTTACATTCTCATCTTTAACACCCGCAGAGTTAAGCTCGTCAAGAACTGGAGGCACCATCAGACTACTAGGCGCCGACCGCGTGGCATCATCAACAACAACCGCCACTTTATGTCCAGGCTTAACAATTTCACCCAGTCGTTTAGAACCAACTGGCTCCTTCAAAGCCCGTTTAACCTCAGCCTCTGCATCTGCTACGCCAGGTTTTTCTTTAGGCTCTAGTGAACCCAAAAAATTCTGCGTCGGAATTCTCACGCAGACTTCTGTTCTGCCATAGGGAAGCCAAACGTCAACCATGCTCAATCACTTTGAATGGTTGAAACACGTAAACAGCCACTATTAAGTTTTATCAAAAGCATACAAAAATATGCTAATGTTAATTTCTGTGCTGGCAGAAGCTAACCCTTAAATCTGAATGTCGAATGGTTTCGTAGAAAGAACAGTGAAGCTTAATGGGGTTGCGTGACTTTCTTAGAAATGAATTCGGTTTCATCAGCGGCAACTATCGCGTTCTCGTGACGAGTTGGATAATAATGGATCTAGCCATGGAAATGCCAGTTGTAAACTTTCAGTATTACGTCCAAGACGTTTTAGGCGGAAGCCAGTTTCCCATGGCTTTAGGACTAATCGGCTTTGCTAGCTGGGTTGCAATGGCTGTAGTAGCATTTCCAGGTGGCTACCTCGCAGACAAGTACGGCAGACGATGGCTAATCACAACCATGACTTTTGTAATGGCATTGTCAAACCTATTCTTCGCATTTGCCCTATCATGGCACTTCGTTCTATTTGGAACAATCGTGCATAGCCTCTGCCTAATCTATCAACCCGCATTATTCGCAATGGTTCAAGATTCGCTTCCTCCAGAACGAAGAGGAATGGGCTCCTCAATCATACAACTAATCCACGGAGCGTTCAACACGCCCGGTCCAATAATTGCAGGATTACTGCTGCTGGCGCTTGGGTTAGAATGGAGCATGAGAGTAATCTACATTATCGTAACAGTTCTCTACGTTATCGCAGAACTCTGGCGGCTGAGACTAAAGGAGACACTGACAAACGGAGAACCTATCCGCTTCAGATACTTCATTTCTTCATACCCACAGGCAGTAAAGGAAAGCTTTCACGTGTGGAAAGTCGTCCCACGATCAGCACTGTGGCTCTTCGTAGTTCAAACACTCGTTATGTTCGGAATGTCGCTTACCAACGTAATGAACGCAATATACGCAAAAAATAACCTGGGAATACCTGAAGACCAATGGTGGCTCACCTTCATCCCACTACTCGTAACAATGATTATTGTTTCCATTCCAATTGGCAAAATGGTTGACAAAGTTGGAAGAAAAATTCCACTCACCCTCGGACTAATCGTCTTCGGCTCCGCAACGTTAATTTTTGTCATGGGCAACTTGGTAACTGTCATGATCGCCATGAGTCTATTCGCAATAGGCCAATTACTTGTAATGTCTGCAGCAATGGCGCTTTCAACAGACCTTATAGATCCAGAAAACCGGGGAAAAGCAGTTGGATTCAGAAACTTTGTGGGTTACATCTTCAACGGTTTAGGCATGTTATTGGGCAGCTTTCTCTATGTAAGTTTCTTTCCGCAATTGCCCTTCTACGTAACACTTGGATTAGTCGTTCCAGAACTCTTCATAGTCTTGTTTTTAATTCAAGAACAAAAAGTGAAAAAGGATTAGGACTTGCCTATTTCTGGTTGAAGATTCTGCGCAGCATTGACATAGGCAAGTAGCCGTTTGCAGTTATAGTGTCGTGGAAGAATTTTTCGTCAAATCTGCTGCCCATCTTCTGTTTCAGCTCTTCTTTAAGCCTCAGAATTAGATGCTTTCCAAGTAGGTAGGACAATGGGTAGCCAGGCGTCTGCGTGTAACGTTTAACCTCGGCAGTAGCAGCTTCTTCTGACATTCCAGTTTCCTTCACAAGCATTTCAACAGCCTCATTAAAGCGCATTTCACCACATGAAAGCTTAACATCGACCATTATTCTGACAGCACGCCAAATCACATCATTGACCTGTATTAGGCGAGATTCCAAATCAGTTACAAAGCCTTTTTCCGCCATCATCTCTTCGCAGTAATGCGCCCAACCTTCCGTCGTTTCTGTTCCGTCTGCTAATAGGCGAACGAAGCTTCCACGATTTGAAACCGTACCCTGCAGGAAGTGCCCAGGAAACGCTTCATGAACCGCAGTGTTCCGTATAGCTGCATAATTCAAATGCTTGCCCAAGTTTTTCGGGTCTTTTGGTCGTGTTACAATGTAGATGCCTATTTGTGGCTTGTCAAATTTGGCTGGCATCATCAAAGCTGCAAATGGAATAATAGGCACCAGAAAAGCTGGAGTCTCTTCTACTAGTAATATATCATCGGGTTGGACAGTTGCAATGTTTTTTTCTTGAATGAAATTTCTAGCCTCTTCCATCGCCTTCTTTGTATATTCAAGTGCTTCTTCAAAGGTCTTAGGGGATTTGCTTTCTATAACTTTAAGCACTTCTTCTGCGGATTTTCCAGGCGCTATCTGTTGTGCTAGTTGCTCTCTTTGGGATTTCAGTTCTTCTAGGTACTTGGCGCCTAGCTGATAGATTTCGTCTGAGTTCATGCCCAAATCTCGTAGCTGAATAAGCTTCTCGAATTTCGCTTTACCCAGCGCCCAGTCTTCCGTTGTTTTTGAGCTCAATTTCAGAAGCCAGTCCATATGCTCTTTCAAGGAAGGTTCAAGATTTCCAACGCTTCTGCCTAGTCGTTCGTAGACTTTGTCTGATACTTTTCCCTTCGCTACGAACAGAATGAACTGGAAAAGACCGCCTATCTGCTGAGCTTTTTCGATGGCTATTTCAGTCCAAAGTTTTATGGGCTGCGAGTTTGCGAATCTGGAGCGAAATTCCTCTAGGTATTTGGGGATTTTCTCGACACGTGCCGCAATAGCGTCCAGTCTCTTTTCCAATGGTGCATAGTTTCTGGTAAACATGATAAAGATTAAGCCGCCTAGCTCTTCGAAGACATCTGGATTCAGTTCATGTGTGCGTCGCTCATAAAAGTCGAATTTTCCGCGTTCAAGGGTTTTTTCGATTACTTCCCAGTCTATTTTGTGTCCGGCGTTCAATTCGTTACGGTTCACAGTTTCGTTTAGGGTTTTAAGCCATTCTTCTGACAGGCGAAGGTTTTCAAGAAGTCTTGTTGATGACCCATTTGGCAACAAGTAATCGTAGGGTTCGTGCAATCCGAAAAAAGTGGCATAATCAGGATTTTTTTCCAGAAACTTGTTCAGCATTTGCTGGCTTAAATTTTCAAACATTTCGTCTGCATTCAACTTTTTCACCTATTGTATGTGACGTTTTAATTGACTTGTTAAATAATTAAGTCTTAACTAAAACCGGGTCAAACTAGCTTGTTCAGCTTAAGTCAGCATAAGCTCTTTAAAACACAAAAGCAATAATATTCAAGCGCGAGGAAACAAGCATGTCTATCGGAAAAAATCCTTCAAAAAACGAAGTCTTTTTCGTTTGGTTTAACCGTTACGCCGGAATAACCATTAAAACTCCCTCAAAAACACTCATAATAGACCCAGTAGATGTTAAACCACGAGACTTTAAGAACGTGGACGCGATACTAATCAGCCACGAGCACTACGACCACTTGGATCAAGCTCTTGTTTCAGAAATCCATAAAAACACATTATGCGTGGTTGTGGCTGATCCAACGTCCACAAGACGACTGCAAAATGTAATCGCTCCAGAAAAATTACGCGAAATCCAAATAGGTTCAGAGGTGAAAGTTGGAGAAGTTTCTATTAGGGCAGAAAGAAGTAATCATCCAGCAGCTGCGCCCGTAACCTTCCTAATAACGAGCGAAGACGGAGTTAAAATCTTTCACACGTCAGACAGCCTGCCGTTCCCGGAAATGGCAACAATTGGCGAAAAAGAAAAACTTGATGTTGTTTTCTGCACTGTTGGAATTGCACCTGGCACGTCTCCAGAAACAGGTTTCGAAATTGCAAGATTAACAAAGTCCAAGGTGGCAGTTCCATACCACACAGGCTCACCATCAGATCTGAAGAAGTTTGCGGAAATCTTGAAAAAAGAAATGCCGAAAGTTACGTGTCTAATACCTGAAGTGGGAAAGATTTACCAAGTTTCTAAAAGGGCGTGAAGTATTGCCAACCGAAGAAAGCAGCGAAATTGTTAAAACAGAAATTTGCAAAGTTCTAAATAAGATCGGTTCGTTACAGTTTGGAGCTTTCAAACTCACAAGTGGAAAGATAAGCCCCTACTATATTGATTTGCGCATAGTGCCTAGCTTCCCAGATGCTTTTCAGAAAATCTGCAATTTCTGTATAGCCTTCATAAAAGATGAAGTTGACGACAAAAGCTTTGAGAGAATAGCAGGCATACCGGTTGCGGGCATACCGTTTGCTTCATTGATCGCCTACAATTTACAAAAACCATTTCTATACGTTCGTAAAGGCGTCCGCTTTCATGGAAGACAGAGAAGAATCGAAGGAGTCTTATCCCCAGGAGACCGTGTTCTGCTGATTGACGACTTAATCACCACTGGTTTATCTCTCAAAAAGGCGGCAAAAGCCATTACTGCAGAAGGCGGAGTCGTCAATGACGCGGTTGTGCTTCTTGACAGAGAAGAAGGCGGAAAAGAAAAACTTGAAAAAAACGGAATAAAGGTTCACGCACTGCTGAGTGTTAGAGAAGTAGCCAACAGACTCTACGAACTAGACGTGATAGACGAGGAACAGTTGAAAACTATTTTGAAGCAGATAAAAAGGAAATAAAGGCAGAGCTACTCGTAAAATATTAGCTCTTGCTCCTCCAATATCTTATGAAGCTTATGCACCGCATCATACACATCTTGTTCCTTCTTTGCACCAGTGCAAACAAGTTTCCCGCTTGCAAACAATAGTATAACTACTTTGGGCTCGTCCATTCTGTAGATCAATCCTGGAAACTGTTCTGGTTCGTACATGGTTTTTCCAAGCGTATAAGCTGCCTTTTCCAAATCTATCATGCCGCCTAGGCTTGCAGAGGCAACAATGTTCTGGATTTTCAGCTCTGGCTTGCTGATAATGATTATTCCACCCTTTTTCAGTTCTTTTATGACTTTTATCACTGCTCTGCGAGCTTCTTTCTCCGATTTTGCTCCAGTGCAAACCATTTTTCCAGAGTTGAAAATTAACGTGGCAGTTTTCGGTCTCTTAAGTCTAAACACCAAACCAGGGAATTGTTCTGGACGATATTCTACGCCTGGATAACCTTTCACGACAGCGTTTAAATCAACTTTCTGATTCAGAGTAGCGGAAGCAACAACATTTTCAATGTTTATTTGAGCTTTAACTTTTGGCATGAGACATCACTCTCATAGTGAATGCTTAACAACCCTTTATAAGGCTTTATAAAGCATTTGTTTCCTTCAGGATAGTAAGATTCGCCTGCGGATTTTTATCCTTGATTTTCTTTTATATAGGGAGAAAAGGAGAGCGAGAGAGACGGAGAGAAAGGCAAGAGGTAGACAGAGAAGAGAAAAAATAGAAACCAGAATCGTTGTCCATTTCCATGCTGAGCTTGTGGCAAATGTAAAATAAATCTGATGATGGTCATTGTCGCCAGAGGGCGCGTCTGAATATACTATGAAAAGATTGTCTTGGGAGTCAATAGCCATGTTAGGATCTGCATTGTTGACACTGTCAGCGGCAGAGTGAACGTCGTTGACTTTGATGTTCATTGAGAATTGTGTACCATCTTCTGAAGATGCGTAGTAAGTATCTCTACAGTAGGCAGTATCATCGACAAAGTTTCTAAAATCCTCCCAAACAACATGAACCCTAGACTCACTGTCAGCTACAATTGATGGAGTTCCTTGTGCACCACGCGTGAAATGTGGATGTACATCTGGCGGAACTACAGCGAGATCATCGTTGACACGAGTGTTAGGACCAAAGGATAAGCCGCCATCAGAAGATGTTGCAAAATATATGTCCAAATATTGGGTTCCATCTCCGGCTCTACCGTCAGTCCACACAACGTGGATCTTTCCATCAGGCGACACGACAACTTGTGCTCCTCCACGATATCTCGTTGTCGAATCGTCATTAACTTTCACAGCTGCCTCAAATGATTCCCCTCCATTCAAAGACTTTGCCAGAAAGACGCCGAAAAAAGTGGAATTCCTCTTTAGGTAGGCAACATAAAGAACATTTCCCACATCAACTGCGATCCATGGATGTGTGAAGCGCGCTCCTCCCTCTGCAGAATTGACGGTGGCTGGGCTGTTGAAAGTCTGACCGCCATCGTTGGAGCTTGCAAAGAAAATGTTGCAGTCCGTGTAACTGTCGCTGTAGTAAGCGATCCATGCAACGTAGATTTTCCCATCATCGCCGATCTCAATGTTAACTGTCTGCGGCAACCAGGTAGCCACATAATCGTAGGGCCAGTCATAGACCATTACGTCAGAGCCAAAGGAAACTCCGCGGTCTATGGATTTGTCGATGTATGCTTTCGCAACTCCGGTTCTGTTGTCTTTCCAAGCAACGAACAAGTGTCCAGTATGCTTGTCAATTGATATGGTTGGGCTGTCACACTGAACCGAAGCCTTTCCATCATCATCAACTCTATAGCTCTCACTCCAGCTTTTTCCGTTATCATGAGAATAAGCGAAATAAACATGCATATAGCTGCTGTTGCTTTCAGTCCAATGACTCTGATAAGCCACATAAACCCCGCCGACATCGTCAACAGCAACAACAGCGAAGGCGCCTTCAACTCCAGGTATTCTGGTGCTGAATCCAAAACAGCTAGCATTCGGAGTTGCTACAATTTCAGAGCGGACAAGTTGAACGCCAAAAGACAGAATCAAAATGCCAATCCAAAACATTGCAGGCTTCAGTCGAGAAACCGCCATCGGCGTCTATATCCCTCCTTGGTTGTTCGTTCCAGTTTCTACACAGGCCTTTTTGGCCAAATATTTCGTGAAGATAGCTTGAATGATTAATCCTATTGAAACCGAAACTCCTAGGATGGTACTGAAAAAGGGTTCAGTTTCATAAATTTCAAATCGATTTGTTACAAACAGAATAGTAGTATTCATGAACCCATTTGCAAGTATAAGAGGAATCAGGTTTCCTGACTTTTTATAGAATAACCCCGAAATCAAACCAAAAGCAAAAGTCTGCGAAATAGACACGATCATTCCAATAACGCTCAGGGGCAGGATAAAAATCGGTAGTTGCCAAGCTGCAAAAAGCATGGCTTGAACCAGCAATCCTGTGTTTTTGCTGTAAGCTTTCGCTAATCTTGTCTGCATGAAACCTCGAAATAGCCCTTCCTCGCTTAAACCAACACATAATATCATAAATGGAAGGTAGATTAAAGCTGAAGTGGCATTGTAGGCGCTGAAAACTATTTGCCCCGTAGATAAAAAGATAAGACTGGATAATGTTACAAAAAAGGGTAAACCATACGTGAGACAATAAGCTAGGCCGATTAGAAACGATTTTGCAAAACTTTTCATCTTGAAACCATAGGTGTCTAGTGTATTTCCTCTAATCAAGACAATTGTTAGAATAACAAGATAAACAAGAGGTGTTTCCAAAGGTACTGAAATAGCAAAGGTAGCGACATAAAAGCGGATTGCTAGAGTAGATAAAAATAATACAAACACTTCAATCCAAACAAGTCTTTTCTGAACATTCAAAACGGATGAGAGCGAGGTAGAGACTCCTCGGTACCATAGGAAAAGCGGCACTACTAAGGCTGTAGAAAGAAGAAAAGGCAGAAAGGATGACGTTCGAAAAGTGGTAGCATAGATTAAAATCGTGATTATGAAGTAGGCTAAAGCAACATTAAGGATTGCCCGTATTTTACTAGTAATACTGTAGATTGTGGCAAGTGAAAAGATTGACAGCAAGATAGTTGAGGCAAAATTTTCTGCAACCCAATCTTGAATAGAAGAAATAAAGCCATAAGCTAAATCGATTATAGTTGGTGGAGGAGGAGGCGGAGGTGGTAAAGGTTCTTCCATTAGAAAACTTGCGTTTGGGTAAAGAAATCTTGTATCATTCACAATTCGAGCAAGATTTTCTATGTAGGCGGGATTAGTGAGTTCGTCAATCTCCCAAGAACAGTCTGGAACTGTGTCGCCTCCAATCTTCAAAGTAGTTAGTTCTCTACCATAAATGTAGTAGCTGAGCATTTTGAGTCTTAACGCTCCTTTGATCGTCCCTCCCAAGTGGAAGGTCATCTGACCTAAAGTTACATTCTCCTCTGTCTCTGCATCAAACAGACCTTTAGTAGTGGTCCAAGCACCATGATGGTAATACGACCGATTACTAGGCCGATAAAGATAACAATATTCAAAAATGCTGCCTGTAATGGAGTTATATCCTTTACTATATTTTAAAATGACCTCTGTAATATTGTCAAAGTTTTCGTCGAAAAACAAAAGAAGATACCCCTCCCCTGAACGTATTATGCCGTTGCTCCTGATGGTTATCGCATCGTCTCCAATCAGTACCTCTCTTATTTCGCCCCACGGAAAATCCTCGGGTTTAGTCGAATCACCGATTGCATCTTTAAGGTACCGTATCTGTTCAGACGCAGCTGTTGTCTCCATTCCTATGGCAATAATCCAAAGCGCCAGCATTGAAATAACTATAAGCCAAACCAAAGAGGAATTAAGTTCTGTAGCAGACCTCAAGGTCTCCGCCCTTCATAAGTGCTTGCGTAATAATGAGTCTTGTCGAAAATTTAAGTGCTTGTATTACCATTCATGTCATATGATGAATACCAAGACAAGGACTTAAGTGTGACTATGAGAGTTAACCTTCATCAATTCTCGAGGCTCTGCACATGAGTTTGCGCAAATACATAATCAAAAGAACCTTGGATAGTTTGATCACTATTTTTCTCGTATTTATGTTGAATTTCTTCATCTGTTATCAAAACCTTAGCGAAGCTAGGGGATTGCCTGAAAGTGAACAATTTACGAACTATATTAGGTTCGTGTTTTTTGACAGATTTGGAACGCTTGCCCTGCCGGGGTCTCCAAACACGTTGGATTACGTATTCGAGAGGTTGTCGTATAGTTTGATTATTCTGACAGTCTCGGCGATTTTTGCCATTTTGGTCGGAGTCGCTTCTGGTGCCTTAGCTTCTTTTAAGCGTGGATCAAAAACAGATTTTCTGTTTTCAGCATTTTTCATAACGTTGATAATGGTGCCCAACTGGTGGTCTGCCTTTGTTCTCTTAGCTACTTTTACCCCACCATTTCCTGTTGGAAAGTGGCATAGCTTCGAGTGGATAAATGTTCCTTTTCTTTCAGATCCTGTTGGAAAAACTCGAGATTTTCTCTGGCATACCACTCTTCCGATGGTTTGTTTAACGCTTAGTATGGTTGGAGTCTACTTTCTAGTTTCCAGAAGCTGCATTGCAGCAACTTTCAGTGAACCCTACTTAATTACTGCCAAGGCTAAGGGACTAAGACGGCGTTCGATTATTTTCAGGCACGCTTTTAGAAACGCCATAGTTCCTATTGCTGCTGGTGCTGCCCTCATACCTGTATTCTTAATAAATGCAAGCATTTCAGTGGAACGAGTGTTTTCGCTTAAGGGTATAGGTGATGCTATTTATCATTCACTCATAAGTGAGAGTGAACTACCTCGCGTAGACGTTCTTCCAACATTGCCTGCGATTTTCCTACTCGTTTCTATAATCACAATAGCAATTCAATATGCCTTGGATCTTCTCAACTACCAGCTGGATCCTAGACTTGGAAGAAGCATGACTGATGGCGCTGGTCTTACTTTTTCTCTCAAAAGTCGACGCTGGAAATCCCGGAAAGTAAGACTCAAAAGGTTTATGTCTTCTTTTATGAAAGGAAGTTCTGGAAAACTTGGCTTAGCAATAATATTGACTCTTATTGCTTTTGCAGCTTATCGCCCATCCTTCCATTGGCAGATCCAGAAGTGATAAATCCAGTCTTGAGAAACCAGCCGCCATCTCTAGAGCACCTATTTGGAACTGACGAGTATGGAAGGGATGTGCTATCCCGTACAATATGGGCTTCGCGAGTTTCATTATTAGAATCGTTAGGAGCGCTATTTGTTGCGATATTGGCCGGGACAGCTATAGGCATGATTTCAGGCTACTACAGAGACCAACCAGTTGGTTACATGTTAGATAGAGTCACGGACGTGTTCTTGTCTGTTCCCGTAATCTTTGTTATTGTGTTTTTCCCTATCGAAACAGGATCTTTAAAATGGATCTTAGCAGTGGGCCTTTCAACCTGGGCTATAATGGCTAAAATCGTAAGGTCACAGGTTCTAGTTACTAGAGAGAAGACATATATTGAATCTGCAAAGGCCTTGGGAGCAAGCGATTCTAGAATATTTCTGAGTTATATTTTGCCTGATGTGATGGGAGTAATTGCTGCGAACATGGTGTACATAGCTGGTCTTGTTATTTTAATACAGACGACCTTGGACTTTTTTGGTTTTAAACGTTTTCTTTGGAGCAAAGATCCTGGTCTTCCGCCAGTGACAGTAGCACCGACACTTAGCTGGGGAAGCATACTCGCATACAATATGCCTACATTCCTTTCTTTGGATACATGGTGGGTTGTACTACCGCCTTTATCTTGCATTGTTCTGCTAGGTTTGTCCTTAATACTGGTAGGCAACAAAGTTACTGAATTGTTGAATCCTCATGTTAGAAGCGCATATGAATTGATTGGAGAAATATAGCTGTGAACCAAAAAAAGTGGCGCGCACTCTATCTACTCAATAAGGACACATAAATCTCCAATAAATGCATTCTAAGAGGCGTTAAACAGAAAAGGCTACGTCGGTTTGCGTTTTAACATCTGCACAATTCTCTTGTCTAAATGCAGAAATTTGGCTAATATCCAAAAGTCGAACAGCAAAAGAACCAAGATTGAGGCTTGCAGCCACGAAAATGCTGGAACACCAAAACGCACACTCCCATTTACTAGGCAATCAATCTGGTAAGTCATGAAATCATGAGAAAGAAAGGCTTGAGTAATCTCTCCATAGTTAGATTGATATTGCAGATCAGGATACATCCCCCGAATCGTTACGTTTTGTGGCGGGTCAGCACCAATTTGCCAAAAAACGAAACTTCCAAAGAGATTAAAAAGCACGAAGCCTAAGAGAAAGACGTTTATAATAATTAAAACGAGCATCTCCAAGCTTAGCTTTCCAAATAACTTTCTCTTTTCGCGAGGAGCCTTTTCTTCTCCAGCCTTCTTTTCTTCTTCGCCACTGGGAACCAACGAAAACAAGATATTAACTATAATTATTATCACGATGATAAAGTAGTAGAAACTGCCTAATGCGTTTACGAATAAGGCAAAGTTGCCTATGTATGGAATTCTCACCACTACTTTTCCGATTAAGTAGCTTTCATGAAATGTTTCTGTTGCTTCGTAGGGGTTATTGTCTCCATGAGTAGTAATTACATAGTAGCCAGAGCCAGAGCTGTTAACCCACTTTATCTCAACTGCTCTGTGAACTATGCGATAATCTGGATTGCTTGGACTTCGGAAAACAACAACGTCGCCTGTTGAATAATCAGCTCTTATTTCAGATGCGGGTACTCCTTGAACTATTATCACGTCGCCCACATTCAGCGTGGGTAGCATGCTTCCGGAAACCACGGCTAAAGCGGGATACTGCGTCCTTAGAGCAACTTGTGAGCCAAACCAGAAACCGAAGACTATTGCTATCATTGCAACAGTCAGTAGAATTGCTTGGAAATACTCGTTTTTCCAAATTTGTTTCAGCGTCTTCATTTCTGCCAATTTTCTGCCTTCTGTTAGATGAAGAGTTCTTGTTCAATTAGGCTTACATGTTTTAAAACTTAACGCTCTGAAAATTGGAAAAATAGGGGGAAAGAGGTAAAGCCTAAAGTCCGCTTTTGCTGCGTGCCTAAATCTTCTTTTTGCTTAATACTTCGCGGAATGGTTTGTGGCACTTCGGGCATTCAAAGAGTCCGATTTCTAGTTGCATGCGTTTTCCTGATTTGTCTGGGCGACCAGCCATCGTCCACTTCTTCTTAGGCGATGAAACTACGGTTCCGCATTTTGGACATTTAGCCATTCAATTTCCTCCAACATTCTCAATATCCATGGTTCATATGATGATAGATAAAAAACTTTCCATTGTTTTCGAATAGAAAAACTCTGCCTTAACATTGGCTTTAGACATATTCTTGGCAAAAGAATGAAACCCCCGTTACATAAACTTTATAGTTAAAGCCTAAAAGCTGCAACATGATAGAAAAAACTAGTTGTTGGAGAGAAATGTTGCTTTATTTATGGTCAGACGCTCTTGGAATGTTACCTTTTTCATGTTGTTTTATGGTTAAAGACAGTATTTGATGAGATTTCTAAAAAAAACCGCCAATCGATTATGAAAACGAACATTCATCCATTGACAAATTCGATAAAACAAGATGTCTATTCCATAATAGAAATTGATGTAAAAGTGGCAAAAACAACATCAGAAATTACCATCACATCGCAATCAAATTCTAGCAGAACACTGCTTCCTGCTCAACCAAAAATTCGACTTGAAACATTCAGAAACGGTTTCCAAAACGCTTTTACCTATGGCTTCTGCTTATTCCTTCAGCATCGAGGCTAGCCAGCGTGAAAGATTCTCAGAAAAATGCTTTTGACTTGCTTGTTAAGCCCGTTCGAAGGCTCATTGAGCAGAGAGGATTCTCGAAACCGACAGAACCGCAGGAGAAGGCCATTCCAAAAATTCTTGAAGGAAAAAACGTTCTTCTCATATCGCCGACAGCCAGCGGCAAAACAGAGGCAGCGTTTCTACCAGTCTTAAGCATGCTTCTTCAAGGACAACAGGGAACACCAGGTATTAAAGCACTGTACATCACGCCTCTGCGAGCCTTAAACCGAGACATGCTGGAAAGGCTTGAGTGGTGGTGCAACAATCTCGACATAAAATTAGCCGTAAGACACGGTGACACAGAAACAAAAGAGCGGACAAGACAAGCCATAAGTCCCCCAGACATGCTAATCACAACACCTGAGACTTTGCAGGCAATATTGCCAGGCTGGATCATGCGCCAGCATCTGCAACAAGTGCGATGGGTAATAACCGACGAAGTACATGAAATGGCGGACAGCAAACGAGGAAGCCAACTGGCCTTAGCGTTGGAAAGGCTTAGGTCCATGATGGGTCGAGACTTCCAAACAATAGGTTTATCAGCGACTATTGGAAGCCCCGAAAAAATTGCCCAATTTCTTGTTGGAAACGGACGAAGAGTTGAAATCGTCCGCGTTCCAGTTGCGAGGATGATGCGGCTGAACATTGTTTATCCAAAGCCAGAATCTGAGGATTTGAAGCTGTCTGAGCGGCTTTACACTCATCCCGAAGTTGCCGCTAGATTGCGGTTAATTCGGGAGTACATAAGCAAACACAAGTCAGTTTTGTTGTTTACTAACACTAGGGCTATATCTGAGGTTTTGGCAAGCAGATTCAAAGTTTGGGACGTAGACTTTCCAGTTTCAATACATCATGGTTCTCTTGCCAAACCATCACGAATAGCGGCTGAAAAAGGTTTGAAAAGCGGTGAACTAAAAGGGCTTGTAGCAACAAGCAGCCTAGAATTGGGCATAGATGTGGGCAGAATAGACCTTGTTATACAGTACATGAGCCCTAGACAAGTAACGCGGCTTATACAGCGTGTCGGTAGGAGCGGTCACAGAATAGGTCTCATCGCAGAAGGATTGATCGTCACAATGGATTCAGACGACGCGCTAGAAGCATTAGTCATAGCTCGTAGAGCCTTGAAAGAAGATTTGGAACCTGTTGAAATTCCACCTAAACCTTATGATGCTTTGGCGCATCAAATCGCTGGTTTGCTGCTTAAGAATAGAAGGTTAGAGTTCAACGAAATATTAGAAGTGTTCAAGAATGCTTATCCCTACGAGGATTTAACACTAGCAGATGTCGAAAAGATTCTTCGTTATATGCATCAACGATTTCCACGCTTAGCATGGGTCTCCTTCGAAGACAAAGTGGTTTTGAAACCGCGCAGAACAACAGCACTTTTCGAATACTATTTTGACAATTTGTCGATGATTCCTGAAGAAAAGCAGTTTCTTGTGGTTGACGATTCAAGCGATTCTGCAATAGGAGTCTTAGACGAAGCATTTATGGCTGAGTATGGCAAACCGGGAACAAAATTCATTATCCGCGGAAGCCCATGGCGAATCTTGCACGTATCAGAGGAAAAAGTCCACGTAACGCCCGTTGATGACCCTACTGGAGCCATACCGAGTTGGATTGGAGAGGAGATTCCAGTTCCGTTTGAAGTGACGCAAGAAGTCGCCTCAATTAGAGGTTTCGTTGAGGAACAAATGCAAAAAGGACTTTCACAAGAAGAAATAGCTGCTAAATTGAGTGAGCAATATCCATCTAACAAAGACACTATTCTGCGGGCTTTAACTGAAACAATAGAACAAGTAAGCGCTAACGTTCCAGTTCCAACTGAAAAACGAATAATCTTCGAAGACTGGGAAGACTTCGTAATAATTCACGCCAACTTCGGTTCGCTTGCTAACAGAGCCCTAGCTCAACTATTGGGGCAGTTGCTTTCCGAAAAAATAGGATACGCCATTGTGGTTCAACACGACCCATACCGCATTTTCGTACAAACAATGGGCGCTGCAAACGCAAACCGAATAATTACGTCATTTGATGAAATGAAAGCAATGACAGAGCAAGCAGTCAAAGATGCTCTGATAAGAGCTACTGTGAAAACTGGGCTTTTTAAGCGCAGAATGATTCATGTGGCACGACGCTTCGGAGCCTTGAAAAAGTGGGCTGACTTCAGCAGTGTAAGTCTTCAAAGGCTGGTAAAAAGTTTCGAAGACACACCAATTTACGATGAGGCTTTGAAAGAAGTTTTCACAAAAGATTTAGACATTGAAAGACTTGTTTTTGTTCTCGGCAAAATTCGAGAGGGCAAAATTCAACTGCAGAAAGTGGAGACTGCTGGATATGCAACTCCTGTTGCCCGTGTAGGCATTGAACGTGTGAGTATGAAAACCGATTTGATTCCGCCTGAACGAATGCGAGCCGTACTAATAGAGTCTGCAAAGGTGCGGCTGCTTAGCGAAACATCTGGTTTTGTGTGCACAAACTGCTGGAATTACATGGAAATGATACACATTAAGGATTTACCAGACAAACCAAAATGTCCGAGATGCAGTTCTCAAGCGTTAGGGCTTCTAAAAGTGGAGGAAGAAAAAATTCTTCCACTTATTGAAAAGAAAGGCGAAAAACTGACGAAAAACGAAGAAAAATTGCATATACAAGCACTACAAACTGCAAAGCTAATAGCTAAATATGGCAAAGCGGCAATGCTTGCCTTGTCCGCTAGAAGAATCCACACGTCAGATGTTGGACAAGTGCTTAAAGAAGAATCGAAGATAAATGACAGATTCTATGAACTTGTTCTTGAAGCAGAACGCAAAGCCATCAGCAGACGATTCGGGTAGATGGCTGAGACTTACAACAACTTTTAAATGAAAGACTACCTTATTGTGCGTAAGCATTCTACTGTTGTCGCTAGGAGAATACAAACGTGGAAATTAGTCGAAAGAAACTCCGCGAAGAAGTTCTCGAAAGAATAAAATATGTTCAAACATGCGTTCTAGCACGGGAAATCTGCCTACTTGTTCGTACAAACAGAGCCGTATTAGACCCGAAAGATGTGCAGGAAATCTGCAAATCCATATCAAACCTCTGCAAACAATGCGGATGCGAAGAAACAAGCGAACTGTGTCGCAAAGCATCTGAAGCTGTCGGTTCAAAAGAGGAAGAGAAGTATTTAGAGCTATGCGCTCAAAGCTGTGTAAAATGTGGAGAAGCAAAAAGACCAGCACCAAAAAAAGCCACATATGTGGCCTAGAAATTCAGAAAGTCTTTAAAAGAATTCAAGTATTTGATAAATCAAAAGAAGATTTAGGTCATGATAAACGAGGGTTCATGAATGTATGTAGCGCCGTATGTTCCAAGTCCACCGCAAGTAATCCGCCAAATGCTCATCCTATCAGAACTTAAACCGGGCGAAGTTTTCTTTGACTTAGGAGCCGGCGACGGCAGAACAGTCGTAATGGCTGCAAAAGATTTTGGAGCAAGAGCCGTCGGAGTTGAACTGCGTGAAGACCTTGTGAAAAAGGCTTTAGGCACAGTTTACGAGAGTGGTCTCCAAGACCGAGTAACAATAGTCAACGGCGACATGTTCAATGTTGACCTAACATCAGCAGACGTTATCTTTCTTTATTTGACAACAAGCGCAAATGAAAAAGTCAAGCCTAAACTCGAATCTGAACTTAAACGTGGCGTGCGTGTGGTTTCGCATGACTACGAAATCATCGGATGGAAACCAGTCAAAGTTGAGAATTTCTGCGAAAATCAAACGTTGGGTTATCCTTCTCACACAATTTATTTGTACAAGAAAAGCTAAATTTCTCACATAGTGAACAGTATGGCTTCGACTGCTTTTAAGACGTCTTTTAGAGTTTCATGGGCAGACACCGACGCCGCTCAAGTGGTGCATTTCTCCAATTACTTCAAATTTTTCGAAAAGACAGAAGAAGAATTCTACAGGCATCTGGGTTTTACGTTCACTGATGCGCACAAGAGAGGTTTGTGGTTTCCAAGAGTTGAGGCCTTTTGCCAGTTTAAGAAGCCAGCACGATTCAATGATTTAGTTGAAGTGGAATTAACTATAGAAGAACTGAAAGAGAAATCAGTAAAATACAGCTTCAGAATCTTCAATAAGGAAACGTCTGATTTGCTAGCAAACGGTTACATAATTGTTGTGGCTGCAGACAAGCAAACGGGAAAAGCTGCGCAGATTCCGACGGACATTGTTGAAAAATTGAAATCGCATATCAAATAAGTTTTTAAAGAAAGGATAACCTCTAAAAATTTTAGAACTCTTCCAGTGGACACGTGACATGATGTTTGTTCCATGGCGACACATTGCAGACTGGAAATGCAATGCATGTGGTTTATGTTGCAGAGCCTACAGCGTCGTCTTAAATTTTCAAGAATGGCTAAAAATCGTCAAAAACTACGGTGTAGAATCAACAGCGTCCAGCTTGGATAAACTGTTTATACAGAGAAAAAGCGATGGTTCATGCGCTTTTCTACACAGTTTTTATGGCACGCATCTTTGTGGACTTCAGCAGACAAAACCTAAGGCATGTAAGCTTTGGCCATTCAAAATCGTGAGCAAACCAGAATACGGGTATGCTGATGATGCAGTTTATAGCTATGGTGAAAAAAGGCTTTTTGTTTATGCAGATTCTGCATGTAGTGGACTTAGATACGGAAATCCAACGTGGGAATTCAGCAATCTTGTTCTTAAAGAATTCACGGAAATTGCCCTAAATCTCCGTGTTGGACAGCATAAAACAACCGGAAACATTAATCTACTTGAGCTATAACAAATTAGTTGGACAGCATTCATATTGCACTTTGTATAGCGTCTTCAATCTTTCAACAATCTCAATCTCGTCAACAGTCTTATCATCTTCAACCATAAACAACCCAAATTAGAACAGTAACAGAAACTATAAAACTCACGTTTCCAGCCTACTCTTTGCTTTCGAGTTTTGCTTTCTTAACCAAAAAGTAGCCACTTTGATCCTTCCAAATTGCTTCTGCCTCAACAATTTTTATTCTTTTTTTGAAGAATTGAGCATCAAGAACGAGGCTTTCGTATTCGCCGCCTTCGCCGACAAGAGAAACACCATATTGACTATTCAATTTTTTCAAATCTTCTATTGCGGTTTCATCGATTTTTCTTCCAAGCCATTCCTTGCCGAAGACATGGGCGCAGACTCCACTTATGATTGCTTCAAATTTTAGGTCTAAAATTTCCTTCAGAATTGTCAACGGCTCTTCGCGCCAAAGAGGCGCGATACATTTTAGTTTTAGTTGTTGGCAGATTTTTTCGATTCGTGTTTTTTGGTAGGTTGAGGCTATCGCGCCAGAAACTACTGCATCTACGTCAAGGGTTTCGATTAATCGTTTGAGGTCTTCAACTTCCTTTTCTTTCATTCCAGAAGTTTCGGCATTTATGAGTGGAATTTCAACAGCTTCGGCAAATAAGTCGACTAAGTGTATGTTGGGGTAATGGAACATCCAGCTTTCTTCACTCAATGGAATCATGCTCACTAAATATTCTATTTCGTAGCCAACTTTCATAACCTTGTAAAGAGCTAAAGCAGAATCTTTTCCGCCTGTGGCTAACACTGCAACACGCATAGAGCCAACACTTCTATTCTTGCCGCTGTTTATTCCATGATTTTTGATTTCGCCTCTTTGAACAACGCGTCCGTTTCCAGTTGCCATTCTTTGAAGTTTTTGGGCGATTCAGGATAGTGTTTATAATGAGCTTTAACCTGTTTCATGAAATTGACGGTAATCCTAAGCTTGTTTAGAAAACGTATTCGCTTTAGTCCTCTGAAGACTCGTTTTGCAGTGTCAGTTACTGTTATATGGAATTCTTCGCCTAAACCTGCTTTTAGAACGTCTTCTTCCATCAGAAGCCTATATTTCATTCCGTAGTTCAAGTCTTCATCACGGCATGTTAAAAGCAGCATACGGAAAATGTCCAGTCCAGCCTGTTTTACGCCGTACGATTCCATATATCTGCAGTTGTAAGGCCAAAGTGATTTTTGGCTGACATCACCCTTCTGCAAAGCTTCAATTATCGTTTTTCCAGCTAACTGACCGCTAAGCATTGAGGGCCCTATTCCGCCGCCATGAATGGGGTTTACCAAACATGCAGCATCGCCAGCGATTATGACTCCATTTCCAACCATATTATCTACTGGTTTACGTGTTGGATCATACCATGCACCGCCTTGCAGAAGCAACGAACCTTCAAAAAGTGATCTTGTTAAAATGTGTTTGTAAAACTGACTTTTGGGATTCGGGAATTTCCCCCGCATGCAGATGCCTAATCCAGCATTGACTTTTGCTCCGCCTTTAGGAAAAATCCATGTGTAACCACCAGGAGTGACCTTTTGGTTTAGATAGATTTCGCAATATCCTTCATTTTTAGTTTCTTGTTTAAGCTGTCTTATTTCCCGATAACAAGCCTCCACATCCTCATTTGCAACTTCGTTCTCGATTCCCATTTTCCTCGGGAGCTTTCGCCGAAGCACAGCCAGAAAACCGCTTGCATCAACAACAATCCTTGCCTTTAAATGAATATTCTTGCCAGTTTTCAAATTTTTAGCTTGAAGTCCATTTACGAAGCTCTTCTCAATAATCGGCTCCAAACATTGTGTGGAATCAGCAAGAACCGTGCCTTCGTCAAGAGCCTTTTTCAAAAGCCATTGTCCAAAAAGGCGCCTGTTAAGCAGGTAACCTACAAAATCTTCATGGGCAATTGCGAAAATAGTTTCTAAATCTGGCGAGTAAATTTTGATGCCTTCAATTCTTTTTTCCAACTCGCCACCTTGAGGTTTTTCCAAACCCAAATTTTTCAGATGATGCTCTCCAAGAGCGTCTCCACATATTTTCTCTCCAATTTCTTCTCTTCTCTTTCTATCAATCAGGCATGTTTTAAGCCCAGCTTCAGCTGTTGTTTTTGCCGCTAGGCATCCTGCAGTTCCAGCTCCGACTACAATAACATCATAATTATTCATGGCTTTATCTCTCCATACGTCTGATATGTTTTCTATACTTTGTTGTATAAGTAAACCTTTATAAATTGTGAAGTAAGCTTCTACACACTAAGTGTATCTTAATGGGTCCAAAATTGACATTGAGCACTGAGCTTCGCAGAATTGTAGAGGCACGTATAGAACACACGCTCAAAGGAATCGAAGACACGCTTCAACAGATAACAGAAAATCAAGAAGTAAGCTTAAGAGACTTGAAGGAAGACATACAAAGCCTCGAAGAAAGCTTCAATTTGCTGTCTCAAAAATGGAATCTTGGAATACTCTATACGCTCTTTTTGAAAAGCACCGCTGGCTTCAGTGACTTAAAGAAAATTCTTGGAGTAAACTCCCGCACACTTTCGGACAAACTCAAAAGCTTGAAAGAGCATGGATACGTTGACAGAACAGTTGAAACAGGACCACCGCTAAGAGTAGAATATGCGTTGACGATGAAAGGAAAAAACGTGGTACTTTTGGCTTTGCCTTTATTATACTACTCAAGCAGTTTAGATTCACCTAAAACCTTTCAAAATCTATGACAGAAAGAAGCTTGAAGAAGAACACGAGAAGATGTGGGAAACCCAAATTCTTTCTGATATTAATGATCCAGTTTGGATTACAAACATTCCAAGAGAATTCTAAGACTTGCTCCTAACCGAATATGGTGAGGTTCTATCAGGTGGTAGACGAGAATGGGAATACCCTAAAATAGTGAGAAAAATGGAAAGAGATAACGTTAAAAAGGATAACTTCAAACTGTTGCTAAGGCTAGCGAGAGAAGGAAAATTGAGACCCTCGGGGGGGAGCGGGAATAGACATAGAAAAATTCGTCGCATGGATTTCAGGAGCCAACCATGTCGGAGAAACACAACTGTTTCCCAAAGTGCCTGGAATAGTTTACGATTTGTAACTTCCGGTGAATGTGATGCAGATCCTAGAAAATATCCAGTATGATACTGATGCTTTGTTCAAGTCGATATTAGAAACTATGAAAAGCCTACATAATGCAGAAAATGTCGCCCATCCATTTCCGGAGGAGTTGAGATTATCTGCTGAGCGATATGGCTCACGAACAGTTTATGGCAACTACAACTTTGTTTCAACCGTGAAAAATAGAAGTGCATGGCTGACAGTGTACATCGGAACCGAAAAGGTTCTTCAGCGTAAACTAAGTCAAAGACAAAAAGAAATTCTCAGAGACACTCCAAAGACTGCGGAGTTGATCCATCAATACGTGAAATCAGCACCAATTGTATGCGTTAAAAGAACAATGGGAAACAATTCATACTTTAACCCTCAATGCACGCTTTATGTTTCTGTCTATAGGAAAGAAATGATACGTCTCGCATATATGATTGGGCAGACCCTTTTCACCTTCAGAGAAAAAGCGCCAGGACCAGAATTGTACTTACTTCATATACCGGAATGGCAAGAAAAAGACAGGCAAATACTTGTCTTTCCTGAAATAGGAGTTACCTACGTTCTCGGTTCAGACTACTACGGAGAAGACAAGAAAGGCTTTCTAAGAATGGCCATGTGGATGGCGAAACAAAAAGGAATGCTAGGTCTTCACGCAGGAGCAAAAATCGTCAAGGCAAAAGACAACGCAGGAAAAATCAAAAGATACGGTATGATTCTTTTTGGACTTAGCGCCACAGGCAAAACTACACACGCTTGTCACAACCATGGTTTGCTAGATGACGGAGAAGGACAAGAAATAATTCAAGACGACGTAATCTTTCTAAGACCAGATGGTTCAGCGCTCGGAAGCGAAAAAGGATTCTATCTCAAAACAGGATATCTCAACCCAAAAGTTCAGCCTATAATATTTAGAGCAGCCATAAGTCACAACACGATTTTTGAGAACGTGATGATCGATCATCTTGGCAACGTCCATTTCGACGATATAACATTAACAGAAAATGGAAGAGCAATAATTCAAAGAGAAGACTTAGGAGCAGACAAATCTGAAAGTGTAAATTTACCGCCCCTCAAAGAAATGGATGAAATGGTTATCATCTTTATCACTAGACGAAATACAGTAGTACCCATCGCATCAAAGTTGACCATTGAACAAGCCGCATCAGCTTTTATGTTGGGCGAGTCTGTAGAAACATCAGCAGGCGACCCGCGTCGAACAGGTGAATCAGTGAGGGAAGTCGGAACAAATCCTTTCATTGTCGGCGATGAGACTCTAGAAGGAAACTGGTTCTACGATTTTCTGAAAAAACACAATGACAAGGTTCAATGCTACCTCCTTAATACAGGCGGTGTAGGAGAAAACAGAAAAGAAGATGTTAGCAACGAAATCCTCAGAAAACCTGTTAGAGTAGAGATACCGGAGATGGCGGCAATCATAAGAGGAATAGTTAAAGGCTCCATAGAATGGATACGTGAGCCATACTTCAATACATTCGTTCCTAAGAAAGTAAATGGAATGCAAATGACAAGATTTGATCCTTCCGAATACTACTCTAGGGAGCAAATTGATGCATATGTTGTAAAGCTGAAACAGGAAAGATTTACGCGGCTAAAGGAATTTAGGAACTTAAATCAAGCGATATTTGATGCCACAAAATGAAACATGTCCAGTTTTTAGAAGTATTACACAGTTCCGTTTTTACAAAAATTAAAAAGACTAGAGACCACAATCTTTGAAAAATGAATTCTGCATCCATATTAGCGATTCATAATTGTTAATTATATTCTGGGCTAACCATGGAAAACAAGCTTAAAAGGTGTATTCAAGAATGATGAAAAAAGAAGCTGTTAAAAAAAATATGACGTACACAGTTGATTTGACGAAAATTGATGGAGATGGAGCTTTTCCATGCCCCAAATGCGGATCGATAATATCACCAGACGACGAAAGTGAAGAAACCTATCAAATCATCGAAACAAAAGTCAAAGACGACGAATTGGCAGAATTGATGCTTACATGCAACAAATGTGGAAGTGCAATCAAACTAACGGGCTTTTTATCGCAACCGGAAAGCTAAAATTACTTTTGACTACCTTTCTCCCTCGAGTCTCTTGTTTATTGCAATAAAAACTAGCCACAAGATTACGCCATAAAAAACTCCGTTGAAAATAGCGCTCAGAAAGTCTGTATATTGACTGGCTCCTTGTCCGGTTAAAGCGCAGAAGAAAATTCCCGGAAACATTGGCGAAGGAATTAGCAGTGACGCAGCTGTGAACATGGAAAAGAACACTATTAGAATCAGTATTCCCCTCTTACAGATCCACCAACGTTGAGATTTTAGCTATTGTTTTGTAATTCTTACTATAAGAAAGTCGAGTATAGCAATATTTAATAAACGTTGCTGTCTATTTGCTCAACACAAATACAAAACCATAGGCAACTAAAGCTCTATTGGGGGAAATGAACATAAGATGAAAATGGCTATTAGAAGAAATATGAATGCTTTTCTGCTTACAGACAAGCTTGAGACATCATCTAATGGGCCTGGATGCCTATACATTGAAATGAAAAGCACAAAGAAAGCCATCGGCCAGAAGCCTTCAACAATTAGTAATAAGACTGAGAGAAAGGTCAAGATGGTAGTCATTTTCTCACTTGCGATTGAACGAGCTACGTGACCGCCGTCAAGCATCGCAGCAGGCAATAGATTAAGCATTGTAACTAGCATGCCAACCCAACCAGCAAAAGCCACAGGATGCAACATTATATAAGCGTACTGACCTGAAGGAGGAATTGGAACCGGGACAAGAACCCTAGCCAATAGCATAAACAACAAAGGAACCTGAAGAGTAGGCAGCTGTTCAGAGCTGTAGGTTATGGGAGAAAAAACAAAACCAATTGCAGTAAATACCGCCGCTAAGACGAAACTCATAATCGGCCCACTTGACCCTATATCAAACAGAGCATCCTTGTTAGGCGGCAAAGATTTCTGCATTATCACGGCTCCAAACGTCCCTATTCCCAAAAAACCGCCTATAGGTGGAGGCCCGGGAATAAAGTATGGCGGAGTTGCGTCTACTCCTTTTTTGTTTGCAGCTATTTTATGGCCAAGCTCATGCAGGCCAAGAATCATAAGCAAAGCGATAGTGAAGGCTGCTCCTCCAAATATTGGATCAGTAATATCTCCTGAAAGAATGTATCCGGTTAGGAAAGTCGTTGCTATCGTAGCGAAAAAAAGTATCCAATTTATGAGCACGTTGCTTTTTTTTATTGGAAGCTTTGCAATGACTTTTAAAACGACTCGCCCACTTTGTCTGCGTAGAATGGGTATCAAATTCATCGCTTCGAGATTTTTCAGCAGTTTAAGAAAAGCCTGTTTTGTTTCTTGTGGTTGTTTCAGGTAAAAGGTTGGAATGTTGTGTTCCATTAGAGCTTCTTCTATTTGAAACTCTGTGGATACCAGTGTACTTATTCGTTCGAAATTAGCTTGTACGAATGGTGCCCCTGCTGTTCCGCTGGGTGCTTCGTTCATGTATCCCTTATCCTCATGTTAGTTGCAGTATTAAATTGCGAGGAAGTAGAAAAGTTTATTGGAATTTGACGTATGTTTTGTTCGGAATCTGAACTCCTAAAAACTTTTTAATAATTCTTTAAAGACACACCCTCACGCAAAGCCAAAACAAACACGAACATGGCAAAATAAAATGGAGAATCACAGACTCCAACCTTAGAACATAACAAAAAGGATGTAAAATCCTTGAAAATAGCCATACTTTATAGTCACCTGAAAGAGTTAGGAGGAGCCGAAAGAGTAATTCTAAAACAGGTCGAATTATTCCACCAAAAAGGCTATGACGCAGAATGTTTCTTCGCTTACGTTGATAAAAATTTACGCAAAGAAACAAACAATCCTCACTGCTACACAAAAAGCTTTTTCACTTCTTTCATCCCCAATAACTTGGCAACACGCGTTATATTGTCCGTGCCTTTAGCGCCCCTAGCTTTACAGGCATTTAGTGAAGAAGATGTCCTAATCTGCCACGGTTATGGCCCTGCTCCATGGATTGGCTATTTAAATAAGAAATTTAGAGGCAAAAAATATGTGAGTTATATTCATTCGCCTCCAAGATTTCTCTATCTCAATGATGAGGAAAGGGCGTTATGGAGATTTAATGATGTTCGAGAAGTAATTTTCAAGTTGAGCAAAATTGCCGGTCCAATTTTGAAAGAAATGGATTATCATGGCGTTGTAAATTCAGATATTGTTCTGGCAAACAGTTATTTCACTGCCAAACGTATTCAAGCCATTTACGGACTGAAGTCGAAAGTTTGTTATCCACCAGTGGATATGGAAACCTTTAGAATTCTCGGACAAAACCTATCTAAAGAGTCTCGTAAAGATTTCGGTTGGCCTCTTATTCTCTCAACAGGAAGAATTGTTGCAGTGAAGCGTTGGGAATGGCTACTAGAAATAATGAGCCACATAGCCAGAGAATTTTCTTCTGCAACCCTTGCCATAACGGGCGAAATTTCGAAAGAAAATGCCAAGTACATAAAGAAACTGTTGAAAACTGCTAAAAAGTTGAAAATAAAGAATAATGTAAGATTTCTGGGATTTCAATCTCAAAAAGAGCTTGTGAGACTTTACAACACTGCAGATGTTTACGTATACTCTGTTCCTCGAGAAGATTTCGGATTGGGTCCTGTTGAAGCAATGGCTTGTGGAACTCCTTCAGTCGTCTGGAATGATGGAGGAGGTCCATGTGAAACTGTTATTGACGGTGAAACAGGCTTCAGAGCTCATCCCTATGACATGAAAGATTTTGCACAAAAAACTCTGAAAGCTGTTGATTTAAAGGAAGAAGTCTCTTCAAAGACAAGAAGGTTTGTTGAAGAGAACTTCTCATGCAAAAGGCACTTGCAGGTTCTGGAGGAAAACATTCGAAGTTTAAGATGACATGGGAATGAAAATTGTGGAAAACATGCAGGAAATAGGCGTTGACAAAAACCGAGACAAAAGAATAAAGCCACGTTTTCCTCTCAGGATTCTTGCAGTTTTTTTTCATCCATCAACGCACGTAACCGCTGTAGGTAGCGTTGAAAAAAGATTTATTGAAACTCTCAAAATTTTCTGCAATCAGAATAACATGAAAATAACTGTTTGGGAATCTTTCCCAAGTCTTTTAGACACATCAAAAATTGCATGCGAAAAATATTCGCTATCTCCAGGTTTTCAAGGAAACAGGTGGCTAGGCATCTATCTTGAATGGGGATTCTGGATTGTTAAGGCACTTTTTAAGAGCTTCCGCATCTTTCGCCTTGAAAGACCAGATGTAATCCTTGCCACAAATAATACCTTGCCAAACCTTGCATTGGGTTAGATGGTGGGTTTAATCTTTAACCGACCAACATGCACGGTTGTTCATCACATTGACGTAACATCTGCAGGAACTGGAGCAAAAGTGTGCTTCGTTCTTCAGTTACATACAACAGTTTTGTCTTATACTTTTTTGCGATTTGTATTGTTTGGTCTTTGCTGTGGCGGTCTATCACTATTGTTTCTATTTCTTTGTAGGTTTGGTTCTTGATTGATTGCAAGCATTGTTTGATTGTTTTCTGTGAGTTGTATGTTGGCACAATTACTGATACGAGTGGTTGCTTGGGACTGTCCACTGAAGCCTCCTCATTAGCGAGTGCAAGATGTGTTGTTTATCAATCTTCTTTCAAAAATTGAATATCATTCAGTTTCAGAATTAGAACCCACGTGTCTACAGCTTAAGAAAACTGAAAAGTCCAGTTTTGCGTTTGCTATTGCCATTTATTGGGTAAACCTTGTGAAGTTCAAATTTTGTGCCACAATCTTTGCATTGAACATAGGCACAACTAGATTTTGCTCCAAGCCAAAAATGTTTACAGTTGCATTTTGGGCATATCTTGAAGTGACTAAACGCCTCTTCCATTTCCTGCAGTTTCAAGCTCTCTCCAATCTCCATAATTATGCTTCTTTCTGAAAATTTAATGGTTTTGGTATAATAATTAATACCCATGAACGAAACAGTTTATCTACATTGCATCCATTTGCAATGGCTGACAAATATGATAGTAAAGATGTGCACTGTTGGCGCATTCTCAACAAACTGTTACGTTGCGAGTTGCAAACAAACTAGAGAAGCAGCCATCATCGACCCTAGTTTCAACAGCAAGTTCGAAGCAGAGAAAATTTTCAAATTCACCGACGAAAATGCCTTAACAATAAAACTTGTTTTAAACACCCATGGACATCCTGATCACACCTGTGGAAATAGGATAATAAAGGAAAAATTTTGCACACCTATCTTGATTCACGAAAATGATGCACATATGCTCGGCGAATCAGGCAAAGGTCTTGCGAAATTTTTCGGCTTTGAGAACTCTTCACCGCCAGCAGATGTTCTATTGCGTGATGGAGATTTAGTCAGATTTGGAAAGATAGTCTTACGAGTGGTTCATACTCCAGGTCACAGCGGCGGCAGCATATCACTTTTGGGAACAAAAGAAGCTTTTACAGGTGACACATTGTTTCTCAGTTCTATTGGAAGAACAGATTTCCCAGAGAGCTCTGAACAGAACATGAAAGCGTCCTTAAAGAAGTTGGCAACTTTGCCAGATGTCTTTGTCGTTTATCCTGGGCATGGACCAATAACAACTGTTGGAGAAGAAAAACGCAATAATCCTTTTCTGCAGTCAGCATAATTACAGTGTGTCTTTGAACAGGTCTTCTTCGCTTGAAATTCGCAGTTGCTTCATGTTACATTCATCGCAAAACTCGATAATTTTACTTAAACCCTTGAAGATAACGACCGGCGTCGCTTCTTTGCCTTGTCCCATAAGCAATTCTGCAGCAGCTGCAATCTCATCTGCAACTGCAATATTTTTCACATGCAGAGTTTGGCCGAAAAGGTCTTTCTTCCCTCTGTAATCTCTAAACAGTTGGATTCCAGCAGTGCCAATAGCGAAATTCACTTGCGCCCTCCTAAAAGGGCGGCTGTAAGTATCACACACTATCACAACGACACTCTTGCCTGTTAACTTCTTAATCTCCGCACGACATTTTCGTGCTGATTCATCCGGTTTTTCGGGTAATAATGCAAAGTTTCCTCTGCCTTTTACGTTTGATTTGTCTATTCCAGCGTTTATGCAGATTAAACCACGTTTATCTTCCACGAGCAATATTCCGTTTGAGGCCTTCAGTATTTTGTTTGTTTCTCTCAAGACAAGTTCGACAAATTCTGGATCTTTCCGAGTGATTTGTGCAATTTCTTCCGCTTTTTTAGAAGGAACAACATCTTTTAGGTTTACTACTCGTTTTTCAGTTTTGGAAAAAATTTTCTGCGCAATTGATATTACATCTCCATTCTCAATTTTTAATCCGTTTCTTTTTGCTGTTTCAACAATAATTTTGGCTATATTATCGCCAGATTTTATCAAAGGAAATTTTTCTAAAGCAAACGCTGTGTAATTTTTCAATTATTTTCCTCCGCGTTTCTTTCTATTGTCTGCTTCGTTTCTCGGTTAAATCTCTTACTCATTACCCTTGCTATGTGAAATGCATCTAGATTTGGAAGTTTAATTTTGGATTCATAACCCTTAAACTAACTTTGGCATGAGGATATGCTGATATTAAGTGCAAGCGGTTGAATCTGTATGAAGAGACAAATTTGCGCATTTATGATACTAATGACTATGATTTTTGGCATTTTTAATTCTGCAAGTAGAATATTTCCTGCTGTGAGGGCTACTTATGTAGAAGACCCCATTACAAAAGATACTATCTGGACACTTGTTGACAGTCCCTTTGTAGTTTCAAACAATATTGCGGTTTATCCAAATGCGACATTAACTATAGAGCCTGGTGTTGAGGTAAGGTTTGGAGGAGCTTTCTCTCTAACGATTTCTGGAAAATTATTTGCCAACGGAATAGCAAAGCCAATTACGTTTACTTCGAATGATTTAGAGCCGCAAACCGGAGACTGGAACTCCGTTATATTTAATGGAATCGAAAAGTCCACGTTGATAAATTGCTACGTGAAATATGCGATTAACGGAATTTTTGTGACTAACGGCGATGTGGAAATAACAAATAGTTTCATAAGCTACTCGCAGAACGGGATTACGGCGGAATATGGAAAATTAGATGTACAGAGCACTAGTGTAAGCTATTGTTTGCAGAACGGAATCACTGTAGACAACAGCAATGTAACTATTCAAAATTGCTCAATCATGCAAAATGAAGGAAACGGCATATCCGTAACTGGGGACGGACCAGCCATTATTCAATGGAACGAAATATGGGCAAACGGAAACGGTATTCTATTAACAGGAGTACAAACCTCAACGGTTGACATAGATCACAACAAAATATCAGCGAATAGTGGAAATGGAATACGGATTGACGCAGAAAGCCATTCGGACATAAGCATCTTGTATAACAATATCTCATCGAACGATAAAGGATTTTACATTTCAAGCCCCACAAGCACATACATCACAAATAACTCAATCGGTCCCTACAATGGCATGGGAATGTTGTATGACCAAGGAAGCCACGTAGCGAACTATAATGACATCTATGGCAACGGAATGGGCATGAACGTGGAATCTGGAGCAATTGTGACTGCAGAATACAATTATTGGGGTGACAAAAGCGGACCATACCATGAAAAGATGAATCCTACTGGACGAGGCAACGAAGTCGGTGGCGACGGCGTTGATCTCGATTTCATATTCTACTTAACCAAACCTATTGGATATATCAACGTTCGCCCAACGGCAATGCTTTTAGCAGACAGAATTCTTATTCCGCCTAATGAAGATGTAGTGTTTTTTGCTACAGAATCATTTGACACTGATGGACGTGTTGACAAGTATCTTTTCAATTTTGGGGATGGAGACAGCAGTGACTGGACAACACTATCAGTTTTCCCGCACAAATATTCCACAAATGGAACATACTCCGCAAACTTAACGGTCATGGATGACTATGGTACCACAAGCGATGTCGCATTTGCGACAGTAGAAGTTCAATACCTTCCGCCATTACGAGCTAGTGCTAGTCTAAGTAATTCCACTATTCATGAAGGAGAACAAGTTACAATAACTGTTTACGTGACAGACGGAATCAACGTTGTGGAAAACGCAACAATAACCATGTTTTCAGTCGTAGGTGGAAACTTTTCACAGCCTTCAGGGCTTACTAGCGCAACTGGCTACTTTGTTACAACATTCACAGCTCCTGACATAGCCGATAAAGCGAACATTAGGGTTGTTGCAAGAGCCTCTAAAGAAGGATATGCAGATGGCTCAGCTCATGAGTATTTGGAAGTTTCGCCATTCCTCTCAGTTGAAATAGACGCTAACCCAGATGTCGTCAAATCTGAGGAGACTTCAGAAGTTGCAATCTACGTCAGAAGCAACGATGAACCAGTCGCTAACGCAAGCGTTATCTTGACTTCTAGCATAGGAAACCTATCTTCTTACATAGGAGTGACTGAGTCGGACGGAGTTTTTTCAGTCATCCTCACGACGCCACAAACAACGACACTCCTAAACGCTATTATAACCGCACAGGCTATGAAAGGTGGCTACATGGACGGAACAGGACAAACTACAATAGTCATAGAACCCAAAATCCTTAACGTTCAGATTAATGCTCAACCAAACACAACAATTTCTGAGGCAAACGTGAACGTAACCGTTCATGTGGAATACGAAACTATCCCAATAAGAGACGCAAACGTCACAATAACAGCTGAAGACGGAAACTTCACAGCTATCAGCGGATTGACAAACTCGTATGGCAATATAACATTCGTTTTCACAGCGCCACCAGTTAACGCACAATCAAAAATCACTATCACAGCAGAAGCTTCACAGACTGGATATGCAACAGGTCAAAACCAGTTGGAAGTAACAGTCAATCCACGAACATTTATAGTTAGAATATACGCGCCCACTGCCGAGTCAGAGGAAAATGCAAACGTTATAGTGCAAGTAACATGCAATGAAGATGCAACTTCCGTTGCTGGCGCAAATGTCACGATTGTAGCCACTGTTGGAAGCTTCAATGCTACAAGCAGAATTACTGACGCTACAGGCGCCTGCAATTTCGTCTTCAATGCTCCTTACACGACTGCACAAATATTCGTAACGATAACTGCAAACGTCACCAAGAATGGATACGTCAATGGAGGAAACCAAACAGAAATAATAGTGACTCCAAAAACACAGCAAGAAGGTGGTTGGCCACTTACAACAATCCTTCTAATCGCCCTAATTCCAGTAATAATCGCTGTTGTGGTTGTTGTTTTGGTTAAGCTTAAGGTTATCAGTGTTTCCTCGAGTGAGGAGGCAGAAGAGGCATAAGTAGTGTGTCGTGAGACGCAATATTTAATAGTTTGGACATATCACTATAAGTAGATAGGAGAAAACGCTATGGCAAAGCTGCAGCTTAAAGAAACCCTTGTCAAACTGAAGAAAGTAAGAATTAGAATTAACCGAGGAAAGAAAGAGCAGGTTGCTATTCCGCCGCCTCCGCCGAAGCCCGTGCCGAGAGGATTCAAGGTTGTGGACAAGTATCCCCTCTATGAGCCTTTTGCCCATGTTGCCATTGTGCAGAATCCGAAGATAGGAGAATATAAATACGTCTTAGACGAGCTTCAATTAGACCCGTTGGAAAGAGGCGTTTACAACCGCATCTTGGAAATATTACTTGCAGAAATAGAATCACCAAAAGAGGAAATTCTCGATCCAAGGAAATTCTTTGCTGAAGAAGCAAAAAAAATTGTGGATAAATATCGCATCAGCCTAGGCTGGCTACCAGATGTCTCATGGTACAAGATCCTATATCATGCAGAAAGAGACCTCGTTGGTTTCGGTCGCATCGATCCCTTAATGCGAGACCCTAACATAGAAGATATTTCATGCGACGGAGTCAATAGGGCAGTCTACATTTGGCATAGAAACTACGAGAGCATTGAAACAAATCTGGAATTTGAAAACGACGAAGAACTCGACAACATGGTTGTCAAGCTTGTACACATGGCTGGCAAACATGTCAGCTCAGCCTTCCCAATCGTAGATGCTTCATTGCCAGGCAAACACAGGTTGGCAGTATGCTATAGGCGTGAGGTTACGCCTTTTGGAACTGCATTCACCATCAGAAAATTCAGGGAAGACCCCTACTCAATAGTAGACCTAATAAATCTAGGCACATTCTCGGAGGAAATGGCAGCATATTTCTGGCTATGTCTTGAGAACAGAGCCTCTGTCATGGTTTTGGGTGGAACAGCATCAGGAAAAACGACAGCGCTTAATGCTCTAGGATGCTTAATCAAGCCAGGAAGCAAAATAATCACAATAGAAGAGACAGCAGAGCTTAACTTGCCACACGAAAACTGGGTTTCGTTAATTGCCAGACAAAGCTATGGTCTAGGCGGAAGCAGTGTAGGTGAAGTAACACTATTCGACCTCGTGAAAACGTCAATGAGGCATCGTCCAGACGTATTAATTGTAGGCGAGGTCCGCGGTCAAGAAGCCTATGTGCTTTTCCAGGCTCTAGCCACTGGTCACGGAGGCTTGTGCACTATGCACGCTGAAAATCTGGATTCGGCAGTAAAACGTTTAACACAAAAACCCATGGACATTGCGCCTGCATATATTCCTTTGATGAATATAGTCTTGTCGATACAAAGAGTTCATCTCGTGAAAGGCATCGAGAAAAAGGCGTATAGGCGTGTCATGAACGTTAATGAGATTGCGGATTATGAAGATTACAGAAATGTTCTGAAATGGAACCCAACGGAAGACAATCAACTGCAACAATTCAATAAGAGTCTTATGTTAACGGGGATTTCCGACCGCATAGGCGCCAGCAAGAAGGATCTGATGGACGAACTGGAAAGACGTAGGAATGTCTTGCATTGGATGCGGGAACGTAACATCAGAAGCTACAGAGATGTGGCTGCAATAATTGCTGAGTATTACGCCAGACCAAAACAGATTTACGAGAAAGTTCTTGCTGGTGAAGAGGTGAAGGTCATTGCCCCTTCTGGAAACCCTTGAGGCATGGTCATTCCGCATCTTCGGAAGGATCGCGCCTTCCTTTCTGAAAAACGTTTTCGAGTTTAAGGACTATCTAGAGAGGGCAAAGATCAAGATTTATCCTGAAACCTATGTTTCACTGATGTTTTTCACCGCTGTCTTAACGCTTCCAGCGTCGATAATAGCCATTACTCTTCTGTTTCTTTTCAGTTTTATTCCAATCATTTTCTTAGTGCCGCTTCCATTCTACGTAATGATAGGCTTTCTTTTAATACCCATGTCTAGGGCAGGTGAAAGGGCAAGTAATTTAGAAAGGGAAATGCCATTTGCGTCAGCCTACATTAGTGTTATGGCTTCGGGAGGTATAGCGCCCTATACAAGTTTTAAGCGTCTCGCAGAAGTTGAATTGATGCCAGCAATGAGAGGCGAAGCTAGGGAAATCATAAAGGACGTTGAAATCTTTGGAATAGACCCGCTTTCGGCTATCGAAAATGCTGCGAAGAAAAACCCACTAGACACTTACAAAGATTTTCTGTCTGGTTACGCTTCGACAGTGATAATCGGCGGTGACATTGGACACTTCCTGGAGAGAAAAGCCGAAGACATCTTCAAAACAAGAGCCTTAAGGGTGAAAGCAGCGGCAGAAAGGCTAGGTATGCTTCTGGAAACTTTCATAATTGTAATGGTTCTAATGTCCCTTTGCTTCTACATTCTGTTCAGCGTGGAATCCATTTACAGCGTGGGAATGTCGAATTTCTCAGGCATAATTCTTTACACCTCTCTGTTTACGCCTATGCTTTCGCTGATGTTCATTTATCTGGCACATAGTATGCAGCCTAAAACACCAGTCGTGGAGATGCGTCCTTACAAGGTTTTCGGACTATGCAGCATAATCGCCATAATAATATTCTTGCTGCTGACAAATTTCATGGGATACATACAAGTTCCCTTCTTCGGTTCATTCCAAACAATAATTGATCTACCTGTAGCAATCGCCATGACTCTATTTATTGCAACGGCACCAGCCGCAGTGGTAAACAGTAAACTCTCAAAGAAAAAAGCAAGCATTGAACAAGGCATCAACAGTTTTCTCAGAGACTTGACAGAAGTCAGAAAAACAGGTCTATCACCAGAAAAATGTATCGAAAGCCTCAGCAGTCGTGACTACGGCGAATTCACCAAAGAATTGCGAAAAATAAGTTCCGAGATTTCATGGGGAGTCCCCGTAAGGAAAGTGATAATGGATTTTGTAAAGCGTATGCGAAGCTGGATGGCGCAGATCGTCATGTTTCTACTTGTCGAAACAATAGATGTAGGTGGCGGAACAATTGCGATGATTGAGTCACTAGCGAGGTTCAATAACCTAACTCAGGAAGTTGAAAAGGAAAAGAAGATGGCTGTTCGCCCGTACATCTTGATGCCCTATTTTGCTGCGATTTTGCTTGTGGCAACAACAACAATGATGATAGGATTCACCACAGGCACCCTCGGCGTTGCTTCAGACACTGGCGAAACGAAAGACCTAAGTGGAATGATAACCACATTCGTGACCTCGGCTATTTTCCACAGTTACCTCATAGGTATCGTAGCTGGCAAAATAAGCGAAGAATCTATTGCTGCAGGTTTCAAGCACGCATCCCTTCTGGTGATAATTGCCGTTTTAGCTGCAAAACTTGTGCCTGCATTCATAAGCTTTGGATAGGAATGAAAAAAATGTCTGGAAAAAGATCTTCGCTTTACAGCTTAAGAAAAGATAAGAGAGCGATTAGCCCAGCTATTTCCACAGTCATCTTAACAAGCGCAGTTGTTACGCTTCTCCTTGTAGCAATAGTATTTGCAAACAATTTCTTAGATGCGCGATTAGCAGAGAACGAGTTTAGCGCCATGAAACAGTTCACGCAGACAGTAGGCCTACAGATGGATGATGTAGCGTGGACAATTGGACGCACACAAACAATTCGATATGCAAGCAAATATGGACAAGTAAACTTTGAGTCTTTAGCGTTAACTTACACTGTTTACGTGAATACTGGTGGAGGATACACTTACCTCGCCAACTACAGTGCAGGCATTCTCCTGTACAACATGCCAGTGAGCAAATACTCTCTTGGAAACAATTACCACGAACGCATATTTCCCTCTACAGACCGCTCTTTTCTTCAGATGGGGACGTCAGCACCAATAAGCCATGTTTATGTTATGGAAAAATTACCAATGAATGATGGCGAGTATATCCGTATCGTTGTAGCTCCAACTGTAAGAATGTTGAATTCGAAAATATCCACTGGCGGAGAAATCAAGAATTACTACAAATTTTATCTGCCCCTTCTATCTTCAGGAGACAATCCGCGTCTTTCACAGTCAGTGACACTTACTGGAAAAACTGTTTCTGTTGAAACTGCTGGAAGCATAAATTTGATTAGAATAAATGTTACGTTTCCGAAGTCTAGTTTGGGATTTGACACAAGCTTCTTCAATTTTGACAATACCGCTGAAATAGTGGACATTCCAGATGGTTCTATCATCGAGTTTTACACTGGAGAGGTGGTCGTCTCATTAGGGCTGCATCTCTAGATGTCGCCAAGGAGAATTATGTATGCCGCATGTAACTATTGAGTATGTCATTATGGTTCCAGTTCTTATTTTACAGATTTTTCTCTTTCCTTTCGCTGCAAATTGGCTCATGAATATTTGGGTAGATTCCCGCAGAACACTTGCTCTTCAAGAAGCAGGAAGCAATCTTGGAAGCACACTACAGCAAATATACTTCGCATTAAACCACGAAACGATTTCCGCTGGAACTGTAACGCAAAAAACAAGTGTTCCGCCTCTTATAGAGAACTATCCTTACAATGGAACAGCTACGCTAAAAGCAGTGTCAGAATCAGCTCTGAACTCGAGCAAAATCTTGACAATTACGCTAAGGCTGAAAACTATTGGCACCATCGTGAGTACATCAGTGATTCTGGGCGACAATGTTCAGTGGCAAGAATCAACTTTTGTAAGCAATTCGACAAACGCAAGTATAATAGCTGCGAAGAACGCTACGGATGGAACTATAACATTGGCTTTTGGAGGGTAAGCAGAAAATGGCAGGTTCAACTATAGACCATTTGGTTTCGGTGATAATGTTCATAGGCGCCATACTGCTTTTCATAAGCCTTTTCAACCAAACTCTGCAAACAGCAATATTGTATCAGCGCCACAGAAATCTTGCAACAAAATGCAGCGATTTACTTGATAACATGTTATTAAATCCGGGAATTCCTACCGATTGGTCAACGACGAATTACATTCCAACTGGTTTCGGCTTGCAGGACCCAGAATTCACCCAATACAGGCTCAGTCCTTTTTCGCTTATGCGGTTGAATTATTCGGAAGGAGAACTGGTTTACTATGATAAGACTGGAGAATGGTACAGCAACATAACGATTGGATTTGGAAAATTTCTGCTTGTTCCTATGGGGAAAGCAGTGAACTATTCAACTGCAACGAAATTGCTTGGTGTAAACGGCACGTATGGATTCAGACTCACAATAACCCCAATTGTAACAGTTTTGATATCTGAGGTGCAGTCTAACCCTTTGACATTAAATGTGGAAGTCGTGGGAACTGGTTTTCCTCTTGCAAATGCCAATCTGAGTTACTGTTTCTTGACTGTTGAAGGGACGGGAGGTGAAGGCTCCTATCCAGCATACACTGTAGAGTATGGTACTAATACAACGGATGCCGAAGGCTCTGCGTTGTTAAGTTTTCCAGGTTTTGACGGAGCAACTGAGTCTTACGTTTTCATAGTATACGCTTATCTCAGTGGATTAATGGGTGTGGGCTATCACGAGCACGTAAGATATGATGAGAATTATGTTGTACCCTTTATCTCTGATTTCGCGACTGGACAAGTACTTCTTGCACACAGTTGGGATGTGCATCACGGCGATAATCCTGCAGCCATAACATATAACGCAACTTTCGTCATGTTGACTGAAGACTTTACACTACGAGAAATGCCATTAGGTGAAGGAAAAGTTGGCATGCTAAACTATGGTCAAGATCCACAGCACGCCTATGAAAATGTAACAATTTCCACTCATAATCCAGGCATCCTAATAGTCACGTACAGGAAGAGTGCAATACAAAGTGGTGTTGTTTTGATGCCATGGGGTATAAGCTCTCTGGCTTTTCCAGTGTCCTTCGGAGATGACCCATTTGGCAGAGAATGGGTTGCCACCGAAATACGCCAAGTTACAGTTAACAACATCGCCTATCAGGCAAAGCTTGCCCTGTGGAGTTTAGAAGGCTATGAGGTGATTGACTAAAAATGATGCGCACAATTGAAATATTCCTTGTAATAATGATCATAACCTCAGCCTTCATAATATCCTCTTTCTTTGCAGTTTTACCTCAGCCACGACAAGTTTCGCCACTCAACCTAAGAAGGCTCGCATTAACTACTCTCCAAGTACTAGACGTGAATTACGCCTTAAGTGAGACAATATTTAAGGCGGAAGACGACCCAGCGTGGGGTGAACTTCAGATAGCGCTTTCCGCATGTCTACCCCCAAATATTGTTTATAATCTCACTGTTTATGAAGTAATCAGCGGAAGCAATGGAGAACTTTACAGGCCCATGAACTTATCAATTTCAAACGCCCAAAGCTTAGGAGTGAGTTCTGATGCTTCTTCTTATCTGGTTGCTTCTTCTAACGTGACTTTTAATGTGATTCCGGAGAAAATTGGAGACCGCACAGGTGGAGGAACCTTGTATATACTTAATTGTAGCGACGCAAATGGCTGGTGGATTACTGGATATACAGCCCACAGTCTGGCGGAAGACCTGTATAATCTGCTTTCACCATACTTCAAAACCACAATAATGATTCAGAACACGGCGCAACTCGCGCAGATTCTGAACGGCACGTCAATACAGGGGGAAACTGTACAAAACGCCACAGTCATAAACACTGTTGGAGAAGCAGTGCCAATACCTTCGGGATACTACGCAAGCTTAGGCGTGGGATATGACGGCTCTTCTTACGCCAGATATTGCCACACTTTAGGGCTGAGAGTGCGACAGTATAACTGGACTTGGGCGAGCATAGTTGGATATCCACTGTATTATGTCAGCAATATAGGTCTCTTTCCAGACAATCAGAACGGATATGGTATTTACGGAATGAGAAATGTCGGACCTGCGGGGCTCAATGCTTTCCTCAGAGGCTTAGACAATCAAGCCTACGTATATGATGGCAACTGGATTACTGACAGCCTCGATGAACCTGTTCCTCTCTCATCCGAAGCTCTGTATTACTGCAACTACTACGGTATTTATCCATATCCTTATCATATGGCTACAAGAGCCCTACCACAATCAATAAGAACCACGTACCATCTGACAGTAACATCATACATTTTCAACCAAGTTGGTAACTATCTAGCAGGCGCAGTTTACAGAAACAGTTATAGAGGCTCGTTTCTTGCTTTAGGCTTGACAAGAACTCCGGACATCAGACTCACAGCCCTTGGTCTATTGTGTGCTTTCAAACCAAGGCTTTACAGGTCGGAATATACCGCAAGTGGGACTTCAAGGCTTGTTGTTTTGCAGCTTGGGCAGGTGGGAGGTGTCTAGGATTGAACAACAAGGGTCAATTTTCGATCATTGCTGCTTTGCTTGTTGCGATAATCCTCATAGCCACTGTTGTTGTCACTTACTCTACAATACGCAACAGCTCAACGCTAGATCAACCACAAGTTCTAAGCGCAATAGACGAAACCAATTTCGCTATTAAACAGATATTGGGTTTCACTGTAGGCTATTATGGTTCAGTGTTAAAAGTCACTGGAAACTCGTCATACGCAAAGATGCTTGCGACAAACTATCTTCACAGCGGATTAGTAAACATAGCGAACATGCGCCCTGAATGGGGAACATCCTTCAACGTGAGCAATATAGACATGCGCACGTTTTGGTTTACGAACACAAGCTATAGCACGGGAAACTTGGCTGTAAACTACAGCTTAACAGGTCTCGGAATATATGGAATGATGTATGAAGCTTCTTGTGTACTATCAGTCAAAGTTGAAGAGACTGTCTCAGGCAATCAGACAAAGCTTATGGTAACAAAGGATGGAAATGAATCACTCGTAAATCTTGGGAAACAAAACTTCAAATTCTTCCGCTATGATTACGCGAGCTCAACATGGGAACTGACTAGTCCAAGCACTGAGCCAGTAGCGTTTGCAAACGGCACATATTTAATCGACATCCCATCCGATGTAGATCCATACTCCTATGTCATTCAGGTGGAGGATTCGAGAGGCATAATTGTTGTGGCTTCATCATTCAGTCGCTACGCATGCACCTTAACATGGAACTCCACACTGTATGCGTCTCTAGGTGTAACTAACAGAACACTAATTAATCAAGAATCTTTCGAAGGAAGTTGGCCTCCATCACAACCGTCTAGCTGGACAGAAACTGGAAATTGGAACAAAGAAAGCAATCAAAAATATGGAAGTGGGACATATTCAGCGGACTTTGACGGTAGCAGCTCAGGAGTTTCGGGAGACTTAACTACTTGTGACCTTAGTTGCGTTGACACGTCGGGTGCGATATACGTGGATTTTTGGTATAGAGATGAAGGCCTCGACTCTGGTGAATTTATGCTTTGCTATTATGACGGAACCTCATGGGACACTATAGTCGATTTAGGAACAGGACTTGAGAACCAGTGGCTTCACTATCAACAGACGATTACAGACATTCAATATTTTAAGTCGAATTTTAGAATCCAATGGTCTGCAGTTGACGTCGAGGATGGCGAACATGCTTATGTTGATTATGTGACAGTGAAAAAAGAAGTAAATCTATCGATGGAAGGCGCAACAATTGTTGTGGAACTGTTGCAGAATGGCACAATGCGATGGCTGGGACAAAATCTACAATTGACAACGCAAGCCAAGCCTATTCCTCCGATTCCAACAAAAGCGATTCATGTTAACCAAACAATAGAAGGCACAAACCGTGAAGTGCCATTTCAAATAGAAGATTGGGCTTCTGACTACAAAATTCCGTTAGGATTGACCAACAACGCGAGCGTGTTTAGCAGTAGGACGATGTTAGTTTTTCTGGTGAACAGCAAAGCTTCAAAAGTCGTAATCTGGTGGAACGGAAGCGATACTGCCATCCAAACATCCTACGCATATGTGAATCAACATTTCACCGTTGACACTGTTCAGAGAACACTGACAAACGGAATCTTGGACTTAACAATTGACTTCTCACAGCGTTCAGGCGTATATTCTTTTAAAGTCGTATCAACAATCGGAGTGTCCACAAGCACAGCAGAGTTTATACGAATCAACAACAAAGTGGCAGATTATGGCAACTCTGAACCCGCTTATGCAATTACCGAAGGCACCGTAAGAGTGATCATACATCACGAAGTTGAATGGGATGACGGTATTACTAGTCCTCTGTGTCCCAACGTTTATGCACATATAGTTCTGACGCTTCCAGCAAACGCAACATATTACACTTATCAACTCCACTTCATGTTCGTAAGCACACAGAAAAGCAGAACCATTACAGACTTGTGCCCAATCAAATTGATGGCTTCCACAGGAACACCACAAACCGAAAATGGAACATCAAGCGGCTATCCAATAGTTTCAAACACAACTAGCCTATTCTACAATTTCTCGGCTTCAACCTGGAAACACCATTGGAGCCAACTGGTTTCGGGAGCAAAGGGGACAGGAATTATGTTTACAGACAGTTCAAACCAGCAACTCTACGTCTTCGATGCCATTGCGTCAAGCAAGACAGGAGGCATCAGAGCGGATGGCACTAACAGAGCAATTGATCTGCTTCCAGTATCATCAATGGCTCAAGTGCAATTCCAGTATGCACTAGACGTCATGTGGTACGGTGCAGTAGTAACATTCGACTCAACAACGCCAATATATGAAGTTGTAAACGGTCAAAAAACGGGTCTGTGGATAACTGTTGAACATCCACCAACAATTACAGTAGCCACAGAAAATTGATAATACCATAATCATCCAGAATGTGGATTTAGGGTTCATACAAGTTAAATAAGTAATCCGGAGATTTCCTAACATACAATAAAGGTGAAGCTATGTTAACCAAAAACGTGTTAAAATCCAGAAAAGCCATATCGCCTATACTAGCGACGCTACTGTTGATTGTTATAGCTGTAGCCGCTATTGTTGTAACGTACGCTTGGATAATGACCTACATGAGTAGCGCAGGACAACAAGCAGGAGTGCTTCTGTACAAAGAAAATGTTTATTGGAATTCAACGGAAAAGAAGACGTATATAACCATTGGCAACTCTGGAACCTCAGATGCAAAAATCGTAAGGCTCTATCTAGGAACATCACAGGGCAACCTCCTAAACGTGACTGCATACACAAATATTGGCACAGGAAAAATCTTAAGCGCAAAGTCAGTCATGGTAATAACGCTATCTTGGCCAAACAACGTAGCAAGCACGTGGACCGCTGGAGATTACTACTATTTCAAAATAGTGTCTGAAACAGGACAAGAGCTAGGACCATTTCCTGAGCAAGCAGCTCAGTAAGCAGAATTCTTTAGTGCTTACCCAATTTTTATTAACACTTCCCACCTAACCAAGTAGACAACATAAATCCCTCTCCAATGGTGCCGGATGTGCAGATAATACTTAGCACGCTTAGAATCTCAGTTGCCCTAATCTTTCTTTTATATGCGTCGTTCAGTGACTACAAAACACGCGAAGTAAGCAACAAAGTCTGGGTATTCTTTGCACTATCCGCTCTTGCATTAACAGTTGTGGAATTGCCCTATTACTGGAGTATGCCAGATATCCTTTCTTATGGATTATGTTTTGGCTTGACAGCTGCTTTTGCTGTAATCCTCTTTTATTCAGGAGGTTTCGGAGGTGCAGATGCAAAAGCCTTGATGTGTCTAGCACTTGTTTTGCCCTTTTATCCAGAAATCTTGCTAACACCTCTTTCGGGAACAATTTCATTAATTTCGGAAAAATTCTTCCCAATATCCGTTTTCAGCAACTCGGTTTTACTTGCGGCAGCAACTGCAATCTACATTTTTTTGCGCAATATAACTTGGCGCATAAGAACAAGCAGAGAACTTTTCGAACAAAGCCAAAAAAATGAATCTTTTGGGAAAAAAGCGCTAGTTCTGATAACGGGATACAAAATTTCGGTTAACAAACTGAAGGAAAAATGGCACGTGTATCCTTTGGAGGACATAGAAGAAACCGGGAACGAGTTAAAAAGGAAACTTTTGCTTGTGCCTAAAGACGAGAGCAGAGAAGCCATCGTTGAAAGATTAGCCAAAGCCGTTGAAGCAAAAAAGATTCAGGACATGGTTTGGGCGACCCCTGGTTTACCAATGCTCATCTTCATAACAGCCGGTTTAATCATAGCCTTATTCTTAGGCGACATTGTCTGGATTTTTGTTCGCTTCTTGCTTGCATAATGTGAAAAAATTCTCGATTATAAATGAAAGGATAACGGAACATATGTGATTTGTAAACTGCGCTTGGAATTTGCCAGCATCGCTAGGACAAACAGAAGCTGGGTGATAACGCCTAACGCAATTAATTGATAGACATTTAACTGCAAATACACCAGAGAATATTTTCCTGTTCTGCAGCATCTCTTTTCCTTGCAGAATTTTATCGTCGCTTTGAATATAAAATCGCTCCGATAGCTAAGAGTACCGAGGCAATTACAGTCAATAGAATGGTGTATGGAAGCCAGTCCTGCGGTTCATAAAAATAACAAAAGGCACTTGCAATGTACAAGGTCATTGCCAAAAGAAGCAAGATAATTTCAGTTTTAAATCTCAAATAGCATTTCCTCACTGAGCGCGTTTTTCATGAAGCCTAACCATATTACATTGTACTTGCTAAAATATTTTATGAAAAAATGTTATTTGCACTCAGTAATCATTTTGTCTTAAGGTGTAACAAAACTTGCGGGATGACTTTCTGAAAGAAGTAATAAGTTTTTTGAAGAGCAATATTGGAGAGCTTAGTGTAGTTGTTATGCCAGACTTCTTCCTCGACAGGCTAATAAACTTGGATTGTGATGTGCAGACTTTCTCAAAGAATATTGAGCAAGTAGCTAAGAGAAAAGGCGGCAGCATAGACCGAATAAACCAGACTGAACTTAGAGGAGGAAACGCAGTTAACACGGCTTCCGCTTTAGCTACCTTAAACGCAAAAGTCACACCCATTGTGTGTGCGGACAAGCGTGGAATGCAACTCCTCAGATACTATCTAAAGCCGCTAAAAGCGAGTCTCTCCCACATCAAAATTTTGGATGGCTTGCCGATGACTACTGCGATTGAGCTTAAGACAGAAAAAGGGAAGATTAATGTAATGCTTAGAGATTTAGGTGCACTTGCTGATTTCGGACCTCAGAATCTGGATAAAAATGATCTTGAGATTGCTGAAAAAGCAGATTACGTTTGCGTGTTCAACTGGGCGGGAACCAGAAGATTCGGGACGCAGTTAGTGAAAAGAGTTTTTCAACATGTAAAGACTAAAGGAAGGGGCAAAACTTACTATGACACTGCTGATCCAATCCCTAACATCGCCAAGATTCCTGAATTAGTTAAGAACGTTCTGCAAAGCAAATGTGTGGACATTTTAAGTGTCAACGAGAACGAAGCAGTGTGCTATGCATCACAACTAAGCACTGAAATAGCCAGACTCGAAAAGAAGTTGAAGTTTGACGAGTTAGCAATGGAATCCGCAAGGATTTTGGCATCCCGTTTATCAGCAAGAATAGATCTGCATACTACAGGCTTTTCAGCGACATTCACCAAAAGGAGCGAAACAATTGTTTCAGCCTTCAAAGTTCAAGAGTTAAGAGCAACTGGTGCGGGCGATGCTTGGAATGCCGGAAACATCATAGGAGACGCTTATGGACTTTCGGATGGCAGCAGACTGACATTAGCCAATGCAGTTGCAGCCTACTACATCTCCAGTTTGAATGGAACGCATCCAACGAAAGCGCAGCTGATAAAATTCTGCGGAAAGATAAGAAAAGACTAGTTTCAACCTCTCAAGTATACACGAAAATTTGTCACTAGACTTTGCATAATTATTTAAATACGCTCTCCGCTTTAACCATGGAACATACATGCTGGTGAATAAGAGTTTGAAGGCGAAACTCTTTGGCAGTTCAGGCGTACGAGGCGTGGTTAACGTCGATTTAACGCCTATTTTAGCGACTAAGATAGGATTGGCTGTTGTAACGTTTTCTAAGGCGAAAAAAGTGCTTGTAGCCCGTGATACTCGAGTTTCAGGATTGATGCTTGAAAACGCTTTGGTTTCTGGTCTGTTAGCAGTAGGTGCAACTGTTCATTGCTTGGGAACTGTGCCCACGCCTGTTTTGGCATACTTAACTAGAAAACTCGGTGCTGATTCTGGATTAATGATTACGGCTTCCCATAATCCGCCTCAATATAATGGGATAAAAATTTTCGGTGCAAATGGTTTGGCTTATGGTGACGAAAGTCAAGATAAAGTTGAAAAGATTATTGAGAATGGAAGTTTTGGGTTGACTGTTTGGCGAAACATTGGCGAAGCAGTTTATTTTAATGAAAGCAGTCACTACGTTGACCTGATTCAGAAAAAAGTGAAATTGCACAAGAAATGGCATGTTATAGTCGACCTAGGATGCGGAGCAACATACAACCTCGCACCAACAATTCTCAAAAACTTAGGATGCAAAGCAACAGCAATAAACGCTCAACCAGACGGGTTCTTCCCGGCAAGAAGTTCTGAACCGAACGAGGAATCTTTAGAACTACTGGCAAGAATTGTTCGAGAATTGAAAGCAGATGTAGGAATAGCCTATGATGGCGACGGCGACAGAGTAGCTTTTATTAATGAAAAAGGAGAATTTGCAAATTTAGACCATGTTTTAGCGGCTTACGCCGCATACGCCATACAAAAGAGTGGGAAGAGAAGAACAGTGGTGACGAATGTTGAGGCATCTATGTGCTTTGAAAAAATGGTGGAAGCGCATGGCGGAAAAGTTGTTAGGACGAAAGTTGGCGATGTATATGTTGCAGAAGCTATGAGAAGGCATGAGGCTGTTTTTGGCGGAGAGCCTTGTGGCGCTTGGATACATCCCAAATTTCATTACTGCCCTGATGGAATACTTTCATCTGTAATGCTTCTGAAAGTCTTAGAAGAAAAGGGCGAACTGTTGTCAGAATTTATCAGTAAAGTTCCCAGATACTCAACACTCAGAGAAAACATCGTCTGCAAAAATCAAGCAAAACGCAAAGTTGTCGAGAGAACTGGAGAACAACTGAAAACCGTTTTTCCAAAGTATAAGGAATATTCCACTGTTGATGGTATCCGCCTTGCTTTGCAAAATGGATGGATTTTGGTTAGGGCTTCAGGCACCGAACCTCTTGTGAGACTGACAGTTGAGGGTGAATCATTAAAAGCTGCAAAAGAGATAATGGCTAGGGGAGTGCCTCTCGTTAGAAAGTTGGCCGGTGATTTGGAGAAATGAAGGCTGTAATTTTAGCTGCTGGTGAAGGCGTAAGGCTTCAACCGATTACGTCGACAAGACCGAAGCATTTGATAAAAGTTGGCGGGAAGCCTATACTTGAGTATTGTTTGAATGCTGTGAGAAACGCTGGAATAGACGAGGCGTTAATAGTTGTTCACTACATGGAAGAAGCTATACGAGAATATTTTGGCGACGTCAAGAAAATCGGATTAAAAATCGATTACGCGAAGCAAGAAGCCATGATTGGAACAGGCAACGCCGTAAGCGTTGCTGAACCACATGTAAGCGAGGATTTTCTTCTCGTCAATGGCGATTTATTGTTCTCGGCAGAAGCAGTAAAGAATGTCATAGATATGCATAATAAGGAGAAACCAGCCGCAACGATGGCTGTTGTTCCAGTTGAAAATCCAGAAGATTACGGCATAATAGAACTTGAACAGGAAAAACGTATTAAGCGCATAGTTGAGAAGCCCAACCGCCAAGAAGCGCCGACGAACTTGGCAAATGCAGGCATTTACACTCTCTCAATAGAAATTTTTGACAAAATAAAGAAGACGTCAACTTCAGCTCGAGGCGAATGGGAAATTACAGATGCCATATCGCAACTGTCAAAAGAAGAAAGAACCGTCTTAGCCGTTGCAATTTCACGGGATGAGTGGGCTGATACTGGCAGACCTTGGAATCTACTTGAAGCGAATCACTGGGCGCTGACACGGATGGGGCATAAGGTTCGTGGGCTTATAGAAGACGGTGCCCACCTCATTGGGCCAGTAACTGTGGCGGAAACTGCGCGTATACGTTCTGGCGTGTATATTGAAGGTCCAGCTTTTATTGATGAGAACAGTGACATAGGACCGAACTGTTACATTCGTCCATACACAAGTATTGGCAGAAAAGTTCGCGTAGGGAATGCTTGTGAAATCAAGAACAGCATAATAATGGATAAAGCGCATATTGGTCATCTGTCGTATGTTGGCGACAGCATAATAGGCGAACATTGCAATTTGGGCGCTGGCACTGTGACGGCTAATTATAGGCTTGATGCGGGCACAATAAAGATGCTGGTAAAGGATAAGGTTGTAGACAGTGGCAGAACAAAGCTTGGCGTGGTTTTGGGTGATAATGTTAAGGCGGGGATAAACACGCTTTTCAATCCAGGCGTCAAAGTTGGAGTGAACAGTTGGATTGGACCAAACGTTGTTGTTTACCGCGATGTACCAGCAAACGCTATAGTTGTGCTTAAACAAAATCTGGAAGAGAAGAAAATGAGTTCTTAATGATAAACTACATCTAGTTTTATGCTTAATTCTGTTAAAATCCTAAATATGTGTGTTCACAACTGTATGGGCGGTAATGGAGGTTTAGAAGAGTGTCCGTAGCACAGAGAAGATTCTTTACAGAGATTACAGCCTTAGCGGATAAACACGTGATTGTTTCAACCACAACTGGAAAAACCTTCACAGGAACAATGGTTGGCATTAACCCTGACAATTTAAGCCTATGCTTAGCAGATGCAAAAGATGAAGAAGGAAAAATTTTGCACAGAGTATTCCTCAACGGAAATGTAGTGGCGCAAATATTAAGCGTAGAAAAACCATTCGACATCAAAGCCTTGGCTGATCGCCTTGAAAAAGTGTTTCCAACAATGATTAAGCTTTACGAGGACAAGGGATTCATTTGGGTCATGGACAAAGTGAAAGTTACTGAGAAGGGCGTTGTGGAAGGGTCAGGTCCCGCAGCAGAACGAGTGCAGAAAGTTTACGACCAGTTCATAAGCGAAGTAAAAGGCTAAATGAACCATCGAAGCTGTTGTCCCTCTTTCTTCTTTTCTTCTTGACCGCCTCTAACCAGACCAAACGATTCCAAAATTTTCTGAGTCTTTTCAGTAGCTAAATCCAGCCTTGACAAATCCACGTTCAAGTTTAGGAACTTGTTTAAAGCCAGCAGGGCAGAACGTGCGGCGTTCGCGTCAGGGTAAGTGCCTAATGTTTCTATAAGAAGCGAAAATCCTTTAAATCCTCTAAGCTTGCCTAACCCGACTAATAAGCCGGCTACTCCAAAAATTTGTCCAACCATTATTTTTGCTCCAAGGCTCACGGCATCGTTCAAGGTTTCATGGTCTGAAGCTGCGCAATAGACTTCTGGAGGTGTTTTTATTTCGTCTTTTTTGAACCCGCCTATAGTAATGAGGTATTGGCAGCCTAGCTCTTGCGCTATGTCTAAGACGCGACCGCAGAGTTCGTATTGACCAAAAGTTGTTAGGGCTTGTGTGTTTCCATACCAGATGATTAAGTCGCGTCCGCCGTTGTCGCTTTTGTAATAGTAGAGTTCGTTTATGGGAGAACGTGCTCCGCCTTTTTCGGTGATAAGTGCCAAATCTTGGAAGGACGCGGACACGATTTCGGCGAAGAGTTTGACTTTTAATTCATGGATTAAGTGAAGCGTTGCAATGTTGGCAACGAAACCTATACCGGGTAATCCTTCGATTAACACTGGGTTTTTCAGTTTTGGCTTTTCGTAGATTTCAATCGTGCAAACCATGCTTGTTAGTTCCTTTTGTTGTCAAGTTAGATTTAGAGAAAATCATAATATAAGTGTGTTTAGCTGATTCTGTTTAGGTTCTGTTGATGACTTTCGAAGTTAAAGAAAAAGATTTGCTTGCGAGAATTGGAAGGCTTAAGACTAAAAGCGGCACTGCTGAAACGCCGTTGCTTTTTCCCGTCATAAACCCATCCATACAGCCTATTTCACCTAAGAGGATTAAGGAGGAGTTTGGTTTTGAGGCGTTGATAACTAATGCGTATGTTTTAAAGAAGCGTTTCCAGAATCAGCCAGCTAATGAAGGGTTGCACAAGTTTTTGGACTATGACGGTGTTGTTATGACTGATTCTGGCGCTTATCAAATCCTAGTTTATGGCGACATAGAAGCAACGTCAAAAGAAATTGTGGAATATCAAGAACGCATCGGCTCAGACATAGCCACAATTTTGGATATACCGACAGGTTGGAAGGTCTCAGAAGACTATGCAGAACAGACAGTGAAAGAGACGCTAAAGAGGGCAAAAGAATTTTTTACAATTAAAACTCGAGATGACATACTCTGGGTGGGTCCAGTTCAAGGAGGACGCTATCTAAACCTCGTGGCAAAATCTGCAAAAGAAATGGGAAAATTGCCATTTGAAATCCACGCTTTAGGCAGTCCAACAGAAGTTATGGAACGCTACCGTTTTGACGTGCTGGTTGACATGATTATGACTGCCAAAATGAATTTGCCACTTGGCAGACCTCTCCACCTTTTTGGGGCTGGGCATCCATTCATGTTTTCTTTGGCAATAGCCCTCGGATGCGACCTTTTTGATTCAGCCGCCTACACAATATATGCAAAACAAAACCGCTATATGACAGAAAACGGAACCTACCGACTCAACGAATTGGACTATTTTCCATGCGTATGTCCCAAATGCTCAAAAGCAAATCCAAAACAAGCTTCAGAACTGCCACAAAAAGAGAGACAAATTTTCCTCGCAGAACACAATCTTTATGTTTGCGCTGCTGAACTGAAGCGCATAAAACAAGCCATCAAAGACGGCAGGCTTTGGGAACATCTGGAAATGCGAGCGCACACGCATCCAGCACTGCTCAGCGCTGTGAAAATTCTCGGCAAATACAAGGAATATATAGAAAAACATGCGCCAACTGTGAAAAGCAGTGGACTATTTTTCTTTAGTTCACTTGGGCTAGTCAGATCTGAAGTTGTTCATTACCGAAAAAATCTAGCTGAACACTATACAAAACCCAAAGAAACCAACACTCTTCTACTTATGCCTCAAACTCAAACGAAGCCGTTCCACAAGTCACATGGATATAAGCAAATAACAAAATTACTCAACAACAGACTAAGCAAGGTTCACGTGTGTTTTTATGCCGCACCGTTCGGTGTAATCCCAATCGAACTTGACGAGGTTTATCCATTATCCCAACATGAAACAGCGATGCCGCTCGACAAAGAAACAATAGCATATGTAGCTAACCAAATAGTGGATTACATCAACCGAACAAACTACAAAAAAGTCATAGTGCTAAACGACCAAGAAAACTGGAACAAAACCATAAGCAATGCATGCAAAAAAGCATGCCAGCAGAAGAATATCAAACTCAAAACAGTCAACAACATAAAACACCTTCTACCAGCACTAGAAAACTAAGTTCAATCTATTAATAGGGGGGTCTAGACGCAGTGGGGAGACAGAGGCAAACCACTAATAACCGCATCACACAAGTTTTCACTTAACAAGAGCGAATCAAACATGATTTACGCAGATCTGCACGTCCACACAAAATACTCAGCAGATGCATCAATTAATCCAAAAGCCATAGTTGACCAGCTCTACGCTCATCCCATAATAAAAGTCGTGGCTATAACAGACCACAACACAGTTGAAGGCTACCATAAAGTGCAGGAATTAGCTTCTACATATGAAGACATCCTAGTAATTCCAGCAGTTGAAATCAGCGCAATTGGAGGCGACATAATAATCTTGGGCAGTGCAGAACTGCCACCTGAACCGTGGACCGTTAAAAACGTCATAGCCTTCGCAACAGAAAGACAAGCCTTAGCCATAGTCGCCCATCCATACAGAGCCTATGGCTTAGGCGATTCCGCAAAAAACTATGCCTTCGACGCTGTAGAAACCCTAAACGGCGCATCAGCATCCAACGTGAGTAAATTGGCTGAAAACTTGGCTAGAGAAATGGATTTGCCAGGAGTAGCAGGCAGTGACGCGCACCAAACTGATGAGTTGTGGAGTGCTTACACAGAAATTCAAGCTTCGCCTAGAGTTGACGAAATTTTGAAAGCCATAAAGAAAGGGTTAATTAGAACTATTTCAGCGGGAAAGTCAATACATTTTTAAAACAGCAATATGCATGATTAATGAAACAGCAGATGAACGAGCATGAACGATTTACAAGTCAAGTTTTTAGGTGGAACTCGGGAAGTTGGCAGAATAGCCATAGCAGTCAAAGCAGAGAAGACACAGGTTTTGTTAGACTGCGGCGTTATGCTCGACCATGAACCCGGATTTCCAATGCACATGCCACCAAAAGAAGTTGACGCGCTCATTCTAACTCACAGCCATCTTGACCATTCAGGCGCCATTCCCATCTATTACATTCACGGAAAAAAACCCTTATACACAAACAGGCTAAATTTGGAATTGACGCAAATACTCATTTCAGATTTTATCCACCTTTCAAGCTATTACCTACCATTCGAGTATCTCGAGTTAAAATCAATGATGAGAAGTAACAAACACATAGACTTCGGCGTGGCAGAACAAGTTGGCGACATCAAATTTCAGCTAATAAATGCTGGACACACACCGGGAAGTGCACAGGTGTTAATTGAGGCTGGAGGAAAACACATTCTATACACTGGCGATTTCAACATCACAGACACGAGACTCTTGTCTGGCGCAAGAATGGAACACAACAACTTGGACGCAATTATCATTGAAAGCACATATGCCAACGAAGACCATACAGAACGTTTAGAATTAGAAAAACGCTTCGTAGACGAAGTAACCGATGTCGTAGAAAAAGGCGGCACCGTTCTCGTCCCCGCCTTCGGAGTCGGCAGATCACAAGAAATCGCTTGCGTTTTGACTGCACATCATTTTGAACACCCCGTCACCATAGACGGGATGGCACGTGAGGCCAGCCGAATAATGCTGAATTATAAGGAATTTCTCAAAGACCCTAGAATGTTTTCAGATGCCATGCGTTCTGTTGATTGGGTTGAGGGTTGGCGAGACCGCAGAAAAGCCATGAAAACTCCAGGCGTTGTGATTTCACCAGCGGGCATGCTGAAAGGCGGCCCTGCAGTATTTTACCTCTCAAAAATTGGAAAGAAGACACACAACGCAGTATTTCTTGTAAGCTATCAGATTCCAAGCACGCCAGGAAGAGAGCTATTAGAGAAAGGTGTATGTCTAATTGATGGAAAAATGCGCAAAGTCAAAGCGCAGGTTGCACATTTCGACTTTTCTTCACACTGTGGCGCAAGCGAGCTGAAAGAATCTTTGAAGCGTTTGGGTGGTAAGCCTAAAGTTTTTGTGGTTCACGGTGCAGAGGGCAATTGTGAACTTCTGGCGAAATGGGCCTGGAACGAGTTAGGTTTGGAGGCTACGGCTCCTAAGACCGGAGACGTAGTTCAAATTTAAAGTGAAAGCACTATGAAAATTGGAATTTTGCAGTTCGGGCAAGTAGATTCCGCTGTGCTAGGCAGACTTCTGGAAAATTTAAACATGACTTTTCAAAAGGCAACATGCGAGATGGTCAGTGAAGCGCTGCAGATTCCGAAAGAAGCTTTTGATGAGGAGAGACAGCAGTATCGCTCAAACGTCATTTTGGGCAAGATTCATCATCTTGCAGAAAAAGAGAAGATGCGTGATTTTGTTCTAGGAGTTATTGATGCAGACATTTTTGCTCATGGACTGAATTTTGTTTTCGGAGAGGCTGAATGCCCTGGAAAAGCGGCATTGATCTCTTTGTGGAGGCTTAAACCAGAGTTCTATGGGAAGAAGCCTAACTTGGAGATTCTTGTGGAAAGAAGCGTGAAGGAAGCGGTTCATGAGCTTGGACATGCGCTAGGTTTGAGGCATTGTTCTAACCCGTTTTGCGTTATGTATTTTTCGAATTCGATTTTCGAAACGGATAGGAAACAAAGTTTATTCTGTAATAAATGCTACGTGAAAGCAGAAGTGGTTGTTGGTAAGCTTGGGGGAGAATGATGGGCGACCGCTTTGAAGCGAGAATTGTGTATTTAGCGCCTATTCTTGCGAGCTTGCTTGTTGGCATGTTTTGTGCGTTTTTGATTTTGAATTCTGCTATTGAGCTTTATGAAGTTACGCCTTTTCCAGAAGGCGTCGCTGGTTCTTTTGGTAATGCTTTTTATTTTGTTATCCTTGTTGGTGTTGGTGCGTCGTTGATTTATTTGCTCTTAAAGTGGAAGGGTCGTAAATTGATTAATTGGATTACGGGTTTTGTTTTGACGATTGCGGTTTTCATGCTTTCAGTTGTCTACTTGTTTGCGGTGTTTTCACAGTTTACCTTTTTTGGTTTAGACGTTTTCGTCGTCGCTTTGGCTTTGGCTATTACTGCCTTAGCTGATGTTGCGATTTTTCAGAATCATACAAAAACGGCTGACTTCGTGATTCTCTGTTTAGGTGGAGCCTTAGGCACGTTTTTGGGCGCTTCTATTCCCAGTTTGAGTGCATTTTTGATTTTGGGTTTTCTGGCGGTTTATGATGTATTTGCGGTTTATCACGGTCCTGTGGGCAAGATTGCGCGGAGTGGGTTGGAGCATTTGCGTGGTTTGAGTTTTTCGTTTCGGGATATTCAGATGGGTTTAGGGGATTTGACGTTTTATTCTATGCTTTCGGGGCATATGCTTTTGTTTTTTGGTTTTTTTTCGTGTTTGGCTTCGGTTGTTGGGATTTTGGTGGGTTGTTTGTTGGCTTTTAAAATGTTGGAGAGGAAGGGCATGTTTCCTGGTTTGCCGTTTCCGATATTTTTCGGTTTAGTGTTGGGTTTGGCTGCTTCGTTGCTGTAGGTTCATGCAGACGTTAGGGTTAGGCGTGTTGCGTTTACGTCTATTTCTGTGATTTTGCAGTTTCTGAATTGTTTGGTTTCGCCGAGGACGTTTTTGACTGTTACAGTGTTGGTTTCGACTTTGGCGTAGATTACGTCGTTGAAAACTGTTTTTCCGTTAAGTATTACATTAAATTCACACATTCTGTCATTCCAACCGATTGTGTATGAAGATATTCAGCTTAGTTATAAACTTCCCTTCGAATGCAGGCTTAGTTTTGTTTAACGAGTGGAAATTTCTTTTGTTTAACAAATTTGGCTGTCGGGTTCTCGTTTATGTGGATTTTAGATAAGTAATATAATTTGGAAGTGTTATTATTTTTAGAGCTAATAGCATGTTGAAAGATGAATGTTAATGCCGAAGAAACGTAAGACACGTGGGTCGAAGGCTGATTCTGCGGTTGACATATTCCAAATTTTGTCGGAATCGTCGGAGAAGGCGAAAAAGAAGCGTAGAGCGGAGCTTTTGGCGCCTTTGGGGGTTGAAGAGTTTTTTGTTGAAGGAAGCATCAGTTTGGATAAGCGTACGTGTAAGGGTGTGGAGTGTAAGTTATGTATTAAGGCGTGTCCGACTAATGCTTTGTTTTGGCGGGCTGGCGAGGTAGATATTATTGAGGATTTGTGTGTTTTCTGTGGTGCTTGTGTTTTGAGTTGTATTGTGGATGATTGTATTAGGGTTGAGAGGAAGAGAGCGGACGGTGTGATAGAAAGGTTCAGCACACCAAGGGATTTCACCAACCTTCAACATGGCATTAGCAGAAAGAAGCGTTGTGGTGGGATTCTTGATATTTATCGTCATCCTAAGAAGTATCTCAAGTCGGGTAAGTGATTGTTGCTTGGTAGTAAATGATTTATAGTCTATGTGATTAATGGTTAGAATGGTGTTAGCTTATGGTGCAAGCATTTGTGTTGGTTCGTTTGGGTTCCAGTGAGGCTTTGAATTTTATGAAGAGTGTTAAGGAGAAGTTGTGTGCGGTTAAGGGTGTTAAGGAAGTTTATGGCGTGTTTGGACGTGTGGATTTTGTGATTAGGGTGGAGACGAAGTCGCTTGAGGAATTGGGTAACTTGATTACTGATTGTATACGGGGCATTGAAGGAGTACAAACAACAGAAACTTTAGTAATAGGGTTCTAGTGGTCTGTGAGCTATCTAGATCCCCCTTATAAATAGATTGAACTTTTTCTTCCAATCATGTTTTGGGACTGCGGTTTAGTAGGACGATATCTATTAGTTTCGCGGTTGGTTTGCTCAAAAACTGGATGCCACGTCAAAACTCTCCGAAATGCGGAAAAGTTATAGCTGAACCGAATCCACATTAAATTATCCCAACCTACGGTGTCGAAAATGACTGAAAAAGTTCATTTTCTACCAGTCGATTTGAGCATTCACAGATCCCAAGTAATCGATTTGAACGTGGAACACATGGAGTGGGTAGCAAAAGAGGCTAGTAAGCACTTCAAAATCGACATTTTCGCCATTGTGGGGAGTTCACCCCGTGAATACATAGCAAACACCATTGACAAAATGCTGTCCGACATCTCATCACATGGAATCTACTATTTGGTCGAACTTGAAGGCACAATAATCAGCATGGGCGCACTCCGACAAATAAAAGAAAAAACAGGCGAAATAAAACGAATGTACATTCGACTCTCACATCGAGGAAAAGGCTACGGCAAAGCCCTATTGCAGCAGCTACTGCAAAAAGCGAAGGAATTTGGATACATACCATCTATCTCGATTCTGCACGATTCATGACTACTGCGCAAAACCTCCACCGCTCTTTCGGATTTATTGAACGCACTGAATATCCCGAAACAGAAGTCCCATCACAACTCAGGTCTCAATGGCTTTTTATGGAAAAACCCCTAGAAGACACAACTAAATGAAAACAGCTTCTTTCTGTCTAAAATGTGAAAGAAACGCAAACTAGAAGTGCAAGCACAGTCATTATGATAAATGTGAACTACTTGTGAGTAGAAGTAGGCGCAGACTTTTTGACAGAACCGAATGTCAAAACTGCATTTACAAAGGAAGCACATACTGCTGGAACCAGTGCCCATACAACATATGGAAAAAAGAACAATTCTAAACCAAAACAAGCAAACTAACCTTGTTGATGACGTAAACTGACATGCGACAAAAATCAGCACAAACACAAATCATCGCAATCAAGCGTTACTTTCCAATTTTTTCCGCATGTTTCTTCTTCTTTTGAACATTCTTCTTTTTTAACGAAGGCACACATTCATCTCCACAAAGCAACACATACACTAAAAATAGTATCATAAGAAGTTTCTAAAAAGCTTTTCAGCAATCAAGACTCAGCGAGTTAAAAAAAAAAGAAAACTACGCTTGCTTTTGCCATTTTTCCAGCAGAAATTTCGGAATATCCGAAGAGTCTCTTGGTCCCACGAGCACTTGCCAACCACTCAATTCTTCAATTTCGCCACTTAAGCGTGCAGACTTGCCCGGAATTATAAGCTTCCTATGCTTAACCTTATCCTCAATTCCAGAAGCCTTAATGGCATCAGCAACTTTTTCCGCTGTCAATTTTCTGCCAGCAACCGCGCTGTCCACAGCTATGCCTTCCGTGTCCACAACCAGCAAATACGTATTCAACTTCGCATTCTCAATGTCCGACGCAACAGTGTAATACGTCAACGCAAAATTCGTCGTAAACATCACAGGCGAATCAGCATCAGGCGAACCAAACACTTTCAAACCAGCTTCAACAGCCACAGGCTTACGAGGATCAGTGTAAATATTCTGACGCAAAACAGCATCTGGCAAAAGCGCCCAACCATCCACACTATGCATCACAACTGCATCTGCATACCGCACAATCAGCATAGCCGCCGTATAAGCCTCCTTCCACTTCACAACTTCTTCAGGCGCATCACCACGGTCCATCCAAGCAGTCATCGGCACACCCAAAAGCGGAAAACCCAAAAGCTCATCACCGCGTTTACAACCAGCTCTTCGAATCATAGTGAAATTGTTCAAAGTATCCGCTAAACCATCACCAGCAAAAGTGCCTGGGTCTAGAACTAAATCCTCAACGCCATAAGCCGTCAGCGTTTTCGCCAAAGACCGCAGAAGCTTCAGATTATTTGGCGCAGAAACTGCCAACGGGCAGTAATACATTAGCGCAAGCTCAGCCATTTCGCGCCAGTTGTCTTTCGTAGCAGCATACAGAAGCGGCTTAGCCTTTGGAACAGCCATCAAACCCGCTTCCAAAACATTCGAATTCAAAGAGCACAAAATCAACGGCAAACTAGTGTTTTCAGCCACTTTTTTAACCAATGCTTTAAACTTGTCCGCATCATTCGACACGGAACGAACCGCAACCATGTCCAATCGTAAAATCTGTCCAATATACTCAAAACTAAACTTTTCCGCTCGCTTTATACGGTCCAGCACCTCGTCATCAGCCATCTCGTCAGTAACGTCAATCGCAATGGCAGTCGGATTGAAATATGCAAACTCGTGACGATATTGGACAAGCTTACCGCCAAGCTTAACGGCACGGTCGCCAACACCCACAACCACTTCACGAATGGGCGGCTTCAGCAACTCCTTCAACTGCTTATACGCTTTCTCGTTCTCCTTCTTCAACAACGGCGGACACTGCTCAAGTGAAACTTCACGGTTCACAAGCTTCGTGGCAAAAGCCATACAATTCTCTTCACCGCATTCTTTACAGTTTGTCCGTGGAAGAAGCTTATACACATCAATAGGGCTTAATTCTCGAATGCTGCCTTTTGTTTTAGTTTCTCTTTCGCTCATGTCTGCACGCACCTAAGTTTTCATGGAAACCCATTCAACAAGCCTATCAGCGTTCCCACTGCTTCCACCCAACAACTGCTTAGTAATGTCCTTCAACGTTTTCACAGCAGCAGGATGCATCATCATAAACAAATCCACACCCGCCAACAACAGCGTTAAGGCGGTAGTGACTTCCCACAAAGGACCACGCAACTCACGAGGCTCCCACTCAGGCGCCATCTCCAACCACGCTTCACGCGCAGCCCAAGCATTAGTCGTCCCAGAAGACATCGGATGCGCCAGTTCAGGATCGCCCATCAAACCCGCAAGCCTAGCCCGCTCCATATTCGTAAACGCATAATCCAGACCATAACCCAACGCAGCAGTCGTCAAATCCATCACAATATCTTCCTTCGGCAAATAATCATACAAGATGCGGTTAAGCTCTCTGGCAAGATTCAAATCCATAGGCGTAAAAGACAACGCAGCATGCCCATGTTTTTTGACAAATTTGGCACAACGCTCAACATCCATATCCTTCGTAAGCGAACTCATCAGGAAGCGTTCACCGGCAAAAGTCTCAGCAACAGCCTCAAAAACGTCCGCATCCTTCTTCGGATCACCGCAACCACCAATCACCAGGGGCACGTCAACAGCCTGCAAAACCTCCTCAACAGTCTTGACAGCTTCTTTCGGCGAAGCATCCTTAACAAGAGGATCAATACTAATCAAATGCACAGTCAACAAGTCAGCACCAAACTTCTTAACAGCCAATTTAGCCCATGCCGCGGGGTCTTCTAAAACATCTTTCACATGCATTTTCACAGCCTTTGCAAGGGGTACTTTCATGTCAAAAACGTCAACTGAAATGACAGGCGGATGAAGTATAGGCTGCTCAAAAGTGTAGAATGGCGGCGCTGTCTCGCCTCCAATAGTGATTGCTTTTCCGCGGCTTCCACCCTTCTTCTTAGTAGCGCCAAGCGTAACCTCAACTACTTTACCAAGATAGGATTCAACGGGCGGAAAGAATTCTGCCTCGATAATCTGAGTGGGCTTAGCTTTTGCGGGCGGAGCAAGCTTCGGCATAGCAACGCCGGGAGCAGCAACAGCGCCTGGTTGCAACCAGATTTCTAAATCTCCGACTTCCATTTCGAAGTCTTCAAGTTCAATTTCCTGAAGTTTGGCGAGAAGCTCAAGCAAACGCGGATTAAGTTTTAACCCGAATGCTGATTCGTCTTTCTCATTTTTTGGCAATGCTTTCACCTTTTTTCTCGGTTTTTTCTGAGTGAATTATGACTTTTTTGGCGTAGATTTTGGCGTCTTTGAGGATTATTTTGAATCCGCCAGCAGTTAGTGGCAGAGTTGACGCTGTGATAACGGGAACAGCAGGCGCTTCTTCTCGTGTTTCAGTTGGTGTAGCTTCTGCTATGACCACTGCCGCTTCTTTCCAATGCTCTACAACTGGGTGATTATGCTCTTTCAGAAACGCTTTCAAATCGTCAACTGTTTTCGCATTTTCTTCTGTGGCGATTTTGTCCACAAGCTCGGCTGGAATGAAGTCTTTAACCCTCTCCTTTACCTCTTTCGGAAGCCAAACTACACGTTTCCAGCCGCCGTCAGCCTGCAAAAACTTTGGCGAACGCATGTATTCAATAGATAACCCGTGGAACCCGTCTACTTGGCGACCGCCAGCAGTGGAATCTGCAATCGTTGAGAAGGCTAAGCCGTTAACTGATGCCTCCTTATAGCCTCGGTGAACTATGCCGAAACCGTCCACTTCTGGAATGTAGAAGGCTACACCTTCGAAACAGCCACAAGAGGTGTGCGGATAACCGAAACTTGTGTAGAGCCACACTCTAGTGATTTCGCCTAGAGACTTCTTTTTCACGGCTTCGTTTACGCCGGAAAATTCGCCTTTCTCAGCGTCAACCAACTCTCCTTTTTCGATGGCGAATACAGGTCCTTTGGGGTCGATGCTGGCTGCTGCTCTTCCGTCAAACCAGCTTATGGCACCACAATTCGAGTAGCGCTGAGGCGTGATTACGCAAACGTGAGTAGGCGCAAAAGATTGGCATAGGGCGCATCCGTAAAACCTGTCAACTTCCTCGTCTTTCAGTCCCCTTGCCCTGGCATCTCTTGCCTCGTAGATTCCCAAAGCTTCATTATAGAGCGGTTTCACTTTTTCAGGGTCTGTGAAGAAGGTTACTTGCATTTTTTCAATTATGGGCAGTTCGCTTTTGAAAAGTCTATGCAGAACCTTTCCGATATATTCAAACGAGTTTAAGCCTTTTTGGAACGATTTTTTGCTCAATCGCATCCAAATGTCATAACGCTGGTTAAGGTGCATAAAGCCCTCGATGAAGTTGCAGTATGCGTGGATGCGCCTTTCTACGACTCCTTCAAGTTCTGGCTCAAGCTGTGGCCCAGCTACTTCGATGAGTATGCCGAAGCTGTAGCTTTTGCCTTCTTGCATGTCTTTTAAGTCAGGTCTAACTATGGTTATTTTTCCGTCTTCAATTTCTTCAGGTTTTTTCACTCTTGCCAGTTCGAATTTTTCTTTGATGTCTGGTCCGCCTAGTTCAATGTGCATGTCGTTTCTGCGGATTCTTTCGCCTTCGTAGATTACGCCTACGTCGACTGGTATGTCTTCAAACATTGACATTTTCTAGTTTCCTCCAAGTTTGTTTACTATAATTTCTATATTGTCTTTCCAATCTTTGATTGAGAGGTTTGGAAATGACCATGATGCATGTGGGTTGTAAAATCTGTCGAGGCTTATGGTTTTAAGATTTGTGGAGAAATGCTTCAGCCCAGACAATATGACAAATTCCATGTAGTAGGGCAATCCCATGAATAATGCTAAATCGTAAGGTCCGTTTCCATCTAAACCCTTCCATTCAGAATCTGCAAGTCTGTCGCCTATGTCCATGGCAGGCATGTGAGTCGCAGAACTGAAACCTCTCTTGATAAATTCGCTCACTACGTGTGCTGTTGCTACTACTGGGATTCCAGCTGCATTGCTCATGCGAATAGCGTAGTCAATCATTTTGGCATCTTCTGAATAATCTTCAGCAGCCAAATGCCCAACAACAATAAGCGGACGCTTAGCTTTCTTCACCATTGCAGCAACCACCTCAGGTTTCAAGATGAGTAAAGCTTTCTTTGGGCCTGCAATTTCGGCTGTCTGCCAAGGTTCTTCCTTCACACCCATGTTTATTCACCTTTAGTTTTTCTGATAAGTCTAGGAAGAAGCGTTGGATCTGGAATTCCCATCTCCTTCCATTCCTTCTTTTCCAGAATTTTGAGAATTTCATCTTTCATCGTAATCGGTATATCGGCCTGATTTCTGACATATAGGTGAATATCATCTGGCATAACGCTGTAAAGACGCTTGTGCAAATCAATGTAATGGGTCAATTTTACAGCGCGCCCCTTGCTTGTGTCATTGGGTCTCATGCAAAGTTTTGCTATAAGCACCATGGCTTCTTCTTTGGTCTCAGCGGCAGTGAACAAATGCTCTGGAGTTGGACCCACGTAGACTTTTTCCCCAGTTCTGGCGTTATACACGTACCAATCTTCATCTATATCCTTTCTTCCAAGCAGCATTCGACGATATTTTGAACCGTGAGGCCCAACGATTACTGGCACGCCAAGCCTCCAGAAGCCAGAAGCTATTGAGGCTGCCTTCTGCGACATAGCGCCCCAAGCCAGTCCAACTGCTCCCACTCGGTTAAGAATGTAATCAGCTATTTCTTCATAATTAGCCCGCAGCTTTCTTTTCGCAAATATGCTGGCAATTTTGATGGCAGCACCGGCTATGTGAGGGTTGGAGACACATGAACCAACATTGAGGATGCCGCCTGCATCAAAAGCGCCTGGATATTTCTCGTATATGGTTTTTCCTTCCTCATCTTTGACCATGGCCATTGACATAGCTGCACACCCAGACGTGACGACGATAAACCTACGTTTGGCAAACTCTTCGGCAATCTCTGCAACTTCTTTTCCGCCTTTTGGATAGTTTGCGCATCCCACTAACGCAACTACTCCAGGAATTTCACCCAAGACTATGGGTCCGCCGACATTTCTTATCTCTACGTCTTGAATTGCTCCACGTCCGACCCGCATCTTGAATTTTTCCTTTAGCAACTGTTCTTCTCCAGCTTTTACAATGAAGCTATGAAGCGGAAAGTCGTTGGGGCAAGCGCTGTCACAACGACCGCAGCCAATACAATCCTCAAGAATGTCGGCTAAAGGATTAAGGTCTCCTTTTGCAGCAGCCTTCATTGCTTTGGGAATAGGCATGTTATTTGGACATGCCCGCATACACTCGTTACATTCTGTGCACTCTTGAGCATCCTTAATGATTTCTTCTTTTTTTGGAATAATGCTGAATTTGTTCCTTTTCGGAGCCACCTTCAACACAGTTTCAACTGCAACTTCGCCTACCTTGTCTGGGTTTAAAATTAACGCTCCTGGAACTTTTCCTTCAACCAAGTCTGATATGACCTGTTCTGACGGATTTTCTGTTCTATTTTCAAGTCCAAGACAGTTTTTGGGACTGGAAGCAATTACGGGCGCTTTGACTTTTTGGGCTTCCACCAGTGCGTCTGCGCGGATGCATTGCTCATCTACTACGATGAGGTCTGCTAACCCGCTTCGTATATAACGCAACTGCCAAGATATGGGACCAACTATTTTCGCCATCGAACTATACCGTGTAATGTCGTGAGCCGTGCAGCATATACCTACCACCTCCACTTTTCCAAGTAATCCCTTATCAGTCAAATAGTCAATTATTCCAACAGAAGAAGGCACATTATGCCCAATAACCAAAATTGTAGGTTTGGATACGTCTGCTGCAGCGAAGCCTAAATCTGTCAACGGTGCTTCAGGGTCAGCCTTTGGAAAACCCAGCACCGAAATCTGCGCCAGATCCGCAATTTCCATGCCAACCTGATCAACCATCCCAGCGTGAAGAACCTTCGATTCAAAATCTAAATTGCTTCCCTCTTGTCCAGTGTGAGTAGCAGAAAGAAGATGGGTAACTTGCTTTTCGCAATACTCTAGAGCGTCCTCCAAATCCTTCAGCCTTTCAGCTTTGATACCGCAAACTAAACGAGTTACGGGAGCTTCTATGTCTATGTTCAAGCCACCTACATTAAGGGGAGTATTTCGATCATATTTCTCCATGAGGTGTTCCACCAGATGCCTTGCATGTGCAATATGTGTAGCAGCTCCAATGCAGCATGCGAGAAGAACAATGCGCGATTGCTGTGCGGCCATATTTAATCCACAAGCACCTCGTTTATCGCCAGTCAAGTCGCATTTTCCGAAAGTGCAAAGACAACAGACGTCGCAGAAGGGTAAGTAAAATGGTTTGTAGCGTTGAAGCAGTTTCATGTCCCAATCTCTTAGTGTGGTTATTTCTGGAAAGGGTGTTGGACCCATCGGCTCCGCCCATTTCTCCTCAACAATCCTGCCGATAGAAAGTTCAAGATTCTTGAAAAGACCAACATCAGTCTTAAACTCGTCAACTTTAACGTGTACGCCTTTTTTGCTCAAAGTTTAAGCACGATCCAAAGGTTTAGAAGTAATATGGTTGATGATGTTTGATTTTAAGTTTTCTAGAACAGCTTTCTATTAAGCATGAACCAAACCTAACAGACAAAAACCCAATCACAGCCTAACGTAGCCAGCCTTTCGCATGATCTCCCTAACAGAAGCATAAGCTGGAGAATCAAGGGGCAAATCAAGCAACGATTTCCCAGCCAAAACATGCTCCTCAACCATTTTATCATGGGCTATCTTGCCCAGAAACTCGAATCTTAAAGCTTTTTTGGCTTGCTCTTCTAGGCTTGTTGGGAACCTGAAACCGCCAACAACATAGAATGTTTTGAAGTCTATTTTGACTTCTTGGGCAATACGATATGCACGTTCAACATGGTCAAACGATTTTTTAGACGGGTCAATAACGTCGAATATGTCGTCTACTTTTGACGTGATTCTGCGGTTTAGATGCTCTAAGCCTGCGGGCGAGTCTATAAGCACGTACTTGTAGGTTTTGGTTAAGGATTCTAAGGCGCCTTTTAATGCGGCGTTTGGCATGCAGTAGCATCCTTCAACCCACTTCGTTCCGAGAGCTAGAAAATCGAAGAAATTGCCTTCATACATGCCGTAAGTCCAAATTTTGTTTTCAATGCGTTCAGTGGGCGCTATGCCAACAGTTGTTCCGCCCTGCTCCAAAAAAGTCTCCACAAGAAGCTCCGAAATCGTTTTCTTCCCCTCTTGTTTGAGGTCTACGCCAACCATTTCAGCCAAGTTCTGGTCTGGGTCAGCATCCACCAAAAGCAAAGGCGTATCGCCTGCCTCGATTAAGTGTTTAGCCATTAAAGCCACGAAGCTTGTTTTGCCAGTTCCCCCGCGACCTATTGTAACAATTGTCTTCATGTTTCTTCTTACTCCTTTCATGCGAGTTTTGTGTGTAATTTGCCTATTACTTGCATAGCTGCGGAATCTTCATATTTAAGTGGTGTTTCTCCCCGCATTTCAGCCTCTACAACTTTGGAGTCATAGGGCACAAAATCCAAAATCTGCAAGTTATTTTTCTCGGCAAATCTTTCCACGGTTTCTTTTTGAATGTTATTGGCTATTTTGTTTGCGATGAGGAGAGCTTGCTTGATGTCGGTTTTTGTGGCTAAATCATGTATGTGTTTGGCTGTTTCTAAGGCTTTCACGTTTGCATCTGCCACAATGAGCAGCGTGTCTACGTGTTTTGCTGTTCCTCTACCCATATGCTCAACACCTGCTTCCATGTCGAGAATAACCGCTTCGTCCCGCTCAACTACCAGATGGAGAAGCAAAGAACGAACAACAGCGTTGGCTGGGCAAGTGCAGCCAGAACCCGCCGATTTCACAGTACCCATAACTATGAGGTTTACGCCGAAAGAAGTTTGCACAGAATATTCACGAACAATATCGTCAACGGTGAAGGAAAGCCTGTAAACGCCCGAATAGTCTGTAGTTGTTTTTGACTCTATCAGCTCTTTGTTTTCTGATATGGGCAATATTTTACTCGCTTCTTCTGGTGACAAACCTAAGGTCAGAGCGAGGTTTGGCGAAGGGTCAGCGTCTATGACTATTGTTTTTATGCCGTTTTTTGCGAAGGAGTGGGCGATGCCAGCGGCGATTAGTGTTTTTCCTACGCCGCCTTTGCCGCAAACCGCTATCTTCACTTGATTCTTCCTCATTCTGGTTTAGCTAGAGAAACTTATTTACGTTTTCTCACAAAAACAATGTTTACGTTATATGTGGCGCATAGCGTAACTATTTTATATTGTGGACGCATATTTGGAGAGAACATACTAGGTGAAAATTATGCCCGAAAAAGTTGGAGTAGCCGTAGTAGGCGTAGGATTTGTAGGCGGAGCCGCCCATGTGCCCAGCTTCAAAAAAATTGAAGGCTCTAACCTTATAGCCTTATGTGCAAGAACAGAAACACGCGTAAAACCTCTCGCAGAAAAGTACGAAGTGAAATACGTTTTGGACTATGACAAGCTTCTGGACGACCCAAAGCTTGACGCAGTGGTTTTGTCGGTTCCGACGCCTTTGCACTTTGATTCAGCTATGAAGGCCTTAAGAAAAGGTAAACATGTTTTATGTGAGATGCCAATTGCGCCGAGAATAGAGCAGGTGAGGGAGCTACAGAGAGTTGCGGACAAGGCGGGAGTAATTCTGATGCCTGTTTTGAACTTCCGATTTGCGCCGATTTATCTGAAAATTAAGGAGATGATTAAGGCTGGAGCGATTGGCAAACCAATAGCTATTCATTTCCGCGAGTTTATACCAACTAAGGGCTTGGCTGAGCAATGGCCTGTTGGGTCTTGGGCGTGGGACATTGAAAAAAGCGGTGGCTATCCGGATTTTACGCTTTCTGTGTGGTCTCTTGACATGTTCAGATGGATGTTTGAAAGCGAGATTAGGGACGTAGAGTGGATGGTTAACTATCCACCAATTGCTATGTATGGCGGAATATTTGGTTATAACACGATGGGTGTGATAAAATTCGCAAATGGCATTGTGGGTTCACTGCACTACGGGGCTTCAGCAACACCATCAGCCGCTATCAGCCGACTGGAAGTGTACGGCGACAACACGAACGTGCTACATGCTATAAACGTGGATAAGATACTTCTTTATGGCGACCAAGAGAAACCGCAGGAGTTTACTGTGGAAGTGAAAGGCACGAAAGTTTGGGGACACAGACAACTAGACGAGCACTTCATAGACTGCATATTAAACAAGAAGAAGCCGCAGGTAACTGCAGAAGATGGCATAAAAGCGCAGGAAATAGCACAAAAAATCGTAGAACACATCAAATAGCTGCAACTATATTTCTCGTATTTCGCATTGCAGTTTCTTTATAATTTCTTCGGCTTTCAACGGCTGAGCCTTCAAAGTGTAAAGCTGCCGTGGCGTACGAAGCTTCAACTTCACAACATCTTTAAGCCTTTTCACTGCGCAGTATTCAGCGCGTCCGCTTATCTCAATGAACTTTTCAGTGTCAACTATTTCCGAAGGCATACATTCACACTTTCAATTCGCGTTTTTATTTGTTTTGGTGGGCCGGACCGGATTTGAACCGGTGACCTTCCGCACGTCAAGCGGATGTCCTGACCGAGCTAGACTACCAGCCCTTTGCATTTTCACTAATAGAGCCATTATTTAAGAGATTTGGGTCTATGATATTATGGTCTATTGGGTTAGTATTAAAAAGTTTATTTTTCCATCCAACGTTTCTGGGATTTCGCAAATGGATGCCCACTATGATTTCTTATTATCGAACATCTTGGATATTCAATATTGACTTCTGCAAAGATTATATTGTTCATTCCCAATGTTCGTTGAAGTGCATACCAAGGAGTACTGCATCTTTTGCGTTACAGTATCCATCGTCGTTAATGTCCGCGTTAGGATTGTAGTCTCCAAAGGAATAGAAAGCCACTCCTAAAGCAACGGCATCCTCAGCATTAACAAATTTATCACCATTAATATCTCCCAGAATCGTGATGAAAACCCATCCATTAGTAAATAGGTTGTCAATCGTGGTTGTTTCCTTTGGCACTGGGTGAGCATATGCACCCACTGTATAGTTGCCTTTGGCAAGATCCGTAGTAATCCATGATACTGTTGTTGATGTAGAGCTTAGACAATTTAGAGTAACACTACTTGTTGTTACTGACGTAAAGTTTGCATATATTGTTAGGTTGAAGGTTTCTAGATAATATCCCAAGTTTGAAACATTCAACTCAACTCTCAAAGAACAGGCCGCCCCCACAATATTCTTGTTTAATTTCATATTTTCAATAGCAATGTCGTGTAATGTATATTCAAATTTTAGGGTGTCATAAACGACAACATCTGCTACATCCGCAGAAGCTATTATAGTCCAGTTTCCGAACCACTCCAAAGGATCATTCTTGGAAAAAGGAAGTCTATAGCTTGCAGTAGCGATACCAGACGCGTTGGTTAATCCAGAAAGAATGGTGAAAAGGTCTCCGTGTGGGGCAAGTGCTTCGAAGGCTACTATCTCATTTTGTATTGGCCATCCATTGTATGTGACGTTTGCATAAAGAAATACCAGCTCTGCTGGACCAAAGGAACCACTTGGTGTATAATTTCCAATTCCTCCTTTTTGAGTAAAGACATCTAGCTCTCTGCCTGACTGAGCCTCATGAATGTTTTTACCGCTTGTTTGCATATTTGCGGTAACAATTTTTCCTGAAAACTGACTTGCAATTAGAAGGGAAAGAAAAGTCAACAGCAGAAAGGTTTTTCCTCTCATGTTTCTCCCCAAATATTATTTGTGCTTGAGATTATTATCATTTCTGAAAAAAGATTCTATTTATTGTATATGCATGTGAGTGCACTACTTTTAGAACATGTTGTTCTTGGAAAAAATCAATTAGAAAATAGAAAAAGAAGAGGATTAGATCAGAGTTGTGATTGCATCTAGATTTTTCTTTTGTTCAGGACTGATCTGAATTTCTTTCCACAACATTCAAACAATCCAATAGTAAGCTCTGTTCTCTTGCCACTCTTGTCTTTTCTTCCAGCCATCTTCCAAGTCTTCTTAGGAGTACTGACTTCTCTTTTACATTTAGGACATTTAGCCACAATAGTCACCTTTTGAACAATACATAACGATGAAGATAAAACATTTTCCATCAAAAAAGTGAAGGAGGCTAATTGTTTATTGACTGCTCTAGCTCTTTCACGCAGTCATTACTCTTTTTTTCAGGTCTAACAAGCAAATTATGTATATATTATGGATATTAAGTAGCAATTCATAATGTTTTTCAGTAAATTAATTGTTCTGCATGTGATTGGTGGTGAAATCGTGACACCTAGAGTACGACCTTTTATGCGAAGAAAACCCGGACAGAAAAGAAGAACAGTCCACGTAAAGGGCCATTACAGAACCAAAGCAGCCTAACCGACAACAATTTACGCCTGCGCGAAGGCCGCTGCTATAATTATTCCTTAATCTACTTGGCTGAATAGCTGACCCTTTGCTAGTGTGTACTTTCTTCTGAAGTAGATTGACAAGAAATCCGCGTTTGTACAGTCTAATTTGAATTGTGAATTTTGACTTGACATTCATAACCATTATGCATTCGACTGGCGTAGATGGTTTACCTACTATAATAAGGGATTCCATGCACTGTAAAAAGCTGTTAAACCTAATTCTTCTCTGTTTTTTCAGTGCTTCATTAGTGTTAAGGCTGGACATTTCTGTTCAGACTTGGGCAAGTCAAGAATATCAACAGTATGTGAATAATTATCTGAACTCTGGAGTTCTTGGGAATTGGACCTATTTGGAGAAGCCTCTGTTTCCAATTGCATTTAACGAATCACAGATATTTATCGGTCAAAATTGGAGCGTCGTCACTCCGCTCTTAGCCAATCATAGCTATCATATCTACTGCTATGGAGAATGGATCAATAATAGTTCTGAGCCTCAAACGGATTATGACATATATGTGTATGATCCGCTAGGCGAGATGGTGGGATATCATACTGAATCCGCCGGACTTCCTGAACATCTAGGCACAAGCACCGAAGAACCCTTCTTTGTGCCAAAAACCTCTGGAAACTACACTTTTACCATAAAAAATGACCCTCGAGAAAGCAACGGCTCAAAACCAGCCACATTCATGATAATCGAAAACGTCGAATGCAATGTTTGGCATCAGCATTATGTTGAAGGCAAAGACAACAGTAGCTTACCTGTTTTTACAACAAGCTGGGCATACGAGTTTTTCACTGATAGCAAACATGTTGAGGTTTGGGTCACCGTTCCAGATACTCTTGACATGTACGAAGCTAGAGTTTACCTTATGGCGAACCCCAAATCGGGAAAGGGAGTTACACTGAACGGAGTTCCCTTGGCTTGGGAGCCCGGACTTTACAGTGAAATATCTACACCATATGGGGGATACAACCTCGAAAGCGAAGAATACAGAGGGCTAGCCTACGCTAGCTGCGAATTTCACGGTCAAGACATGCTTCTCAACTTCACTTCGTCTTCTTCTGGACCGACCCTCTATCACCTAGTTTTCATCGGCGAGAATGGTTTTGGAACAATAGAGTATCTAGTAAAAACCGAATTTGCAAATACACGTTTGGAGCCCTTAACTGTTCCGGGCAGAGTCTACCCATACAATGAAACAGTAATTGCCTACACTTCAAACGCAACGGATCTTGTGGACGCGACTTTACAGTATTCCACAGATGGTTGGAGGAACATAACTGCCTTAACAATGGAACTTGTTGACAATAGAACTTGTAGAGCCGTTATACCAGGACAGCAAGCTGGAACTTCTGTGAGTTACAGAGTGGCTGCAAACGACGTTATCAAAAATGTTCTTTACGCAAGCGGAGTCTACCCAGTGAAATATCCTTCTAGGCTGAACATATCACTATCTCGCAATACGATTATAATTGGAGAGAATATTACAGTCAGGGGAAACCTAAGTCTAGCCAGTGAATCTCTCAGAATCACCGTAACTTTTGCTTCACAAAACATAACAAAGTCTATAACAAGCCTCACACTTGAGAACGGTTCTTTCACTGCCAGCTACAAACCTGAAATTCTGGGCACATGGGAAGTGCAGGCATTTTTCGCAGAAGACGAATTCGCATACGAAAGCGCAAGCACCACACTTACCGCGAAAGTTGACGAACCATCAATCTTTGCCAAGTATTCCCTCTACATAGGCGGCGGGGTAGGCGCCACAATAGTTGCAGGTATAATAGTTTATTTGAAAAAGTCAAGGCAGTAACCTACAAATAATATCACGGCATATCTTTAAGCATAGTATTGTGGCATTTGGTTTTTGCTACGGTTTGGTAGAAAATGAGAGTGGAGACGTCGCCGTCGTCAACACGCTATTTTTCAGTGCTCTTAAGCGTTAACAGATGCTCAGCCAAGGTTCGAAAAGTCAAGTGTCGATAGTGAATCTTGTCGTCTAGGTTTATCAGGAAACTTTCTGTTTTGCTTTCCAAGTGGGGACTTCTTTTTATTTCTTCAATAAGTTCTGCATAGGACGCATAGTCTTTGTGGAATGAACCGACAACGCCGGTGTATCCTAAACCCATGCCTCTTTCAATCACAACAATATTCGACGGTGCCTTCTTCGCTAGCTCCTGAGCAATTTGTCTCACTTTGTCTGCCTCTTCTGGGCTAATAGCGGTTTTCATATTGATAAAAGTCAAAGCAAACAGATGATAACCAAGCTTAACAAAGTTAGGCATCACCGTATACTCCAAAATATTGCCTTCTCCCTCTAGCTTGGCTCTCAACCGTGTTATAGTAGGCTGTGACACACCAATCGCTCTTGCCAATTCTCTGTCACTTCTGCGGCTATTCTTCATAAGTTCAGAAATCAGTCTCAACTTAACATCCTTCATGTGACAGGCATCCTTTAACAAGCATCTCCTGGGGCAATAATTAAACTTATTCAATAAAAAACAAACAAAACATTTTAGAAGGCACGAACCTAACTGGTTAAAGAAGCCGGGATGGCAGAGTGGATAATGCGCAGGCCTTGAGGCGAAAAACTCATTTATCGCAAGCAAGCCTGTGGACCCTCTGGTCCGCATGGGTTCGAATCCCATTCCCGGCGCTTCACATTGGTCCTTTGAAGAAAAGGCTAATTGCAATAACTGTGGTTTCTGCGAGAGTCCAGTCCACACTTACATATGAAGAAACTGTTTTGAGCGTCTGATTTTTTTGGGTTTCTGACGTTTTAAACGTCAGGTTTATGTATCAATGACGGGTAAAGATGAGTCAACAGTGCTGTGAAATGTGGGAAAAAGGTTGCTGGAAGGCGAAAAAATAAACCTAAAGAACGCTTCGAAAGATGACGTCTCATTAGTAATGCAATGGTGGACTGACCCGCAATACATGGGTGAATACCAAGATATCATGTCGCTTTCCAAAGAAGAACTTGAAAAAGTTATGCTTGAAAACACAATCTTCTTCATAATCGAGAAGAAGAATGGAACCAAAATCGGCCACATTGGCAGTTGGATGCTGGGCAGAACTATGGAAATAGGCTTCGCTTTAGTTCCGAACGAAAGAAGAAAAGGTTACGGTGCCGAAGCCATCCGACTAATTGTAGACTATCTGTTCCTCACAAAAGACATCGTTAGAATTCAAGTATCAACAGACACTGAAAACGTAGCCTCTCAAAAAGCCTTGGAAAAAGCTGGTTTTTCAAAAGAGGGAACCATGAGAAAAGCATAGTACACAAGGGGAAAGTACAAAGACCATTATCTTTACAGCATTCTTAGGGAAGAACAGAAAGAACCAAGCGCTCTTCGACACATGTTGAAGGGGGTGAAGTGAAGGTTGCTTGATGTTCCCGTATGAAAGGTCTCTTTCTGTTGATTATGTTTGAGAGAATAAGCGAACAATAAAAAAGTGGATTCTAGAGATTCAGCATGTTCAGCAAGTTGTATTCGACGATTAATGCAGCGAACAATGAAGCAATTAGAGACATTACTGTAATCATTGTGTTGAGTGAAGGCCCTGCTGTATCTTTGAATGGGTCGCCAACCGTGTCACCTACTACCGCTGCCTTGTGAGCCTCTGAGCCTTTCCCGCCGTGAACACCTGATTCAATAAGCTTCTTGGCATTGTCCCAAAGACCGCCAGCGTTAGCCATAAGCAGAGCAAAGAGCAAACCTGAAAATATGCTTCCAGCTAAGTAGCCGCCCAAGGCTTGAATTCCACCAATAAATCCGACAATCAACGTTACGCCTATTGTCAAGATGCTTGCAGGCATAAGTTCTTTCAATGCTCCTACCGTAGCTATGTCGACGCATTTCGCATAGTCTGGTTTGACGCCTTCTTTTCCTTCTCTCAACCCAGGAATTTCCTTGAATTGCCTTCGGATTTCTGCAATCATTCTCTCAGCATTTCTCCCAACTCCAAGCATCACCATAGCTGAGAATGCGGCTGGCATGGCAATGCCGACGAAAGCGCCCATTAAGACCAACGGGTTCATCAAGTCGAACGTGATAACTCCGCCTGCCTCTTCTGCTGTCTGCTTAAATGCTGCCAAAAGCGCAATCACAGTTAACCCCGCAGCACCAATAGCGAAACCTTTTGTGATTGCTTTTGCTGTGTTTCCTGCTGAGTCAAGTTCGTCCGTTATGCGGATTACATCTTCACCCAAGCCTGCTTGTTCTGCTATCCCTCTCGAGTTGTCAACTATGGGTCCGTAAGCGTCGTTTGATATTATGAGGCCAACGATTGAAAGCATTCCTAGGGCCGCCATGCCTATACCATACAACGCGTAGTCGGTTCCAAGTGGAGCGCACAAGAAGTAAGCTACTGTTGAAGCCACGCCTATGCCTATGAGAGGTGGGAAAACACTATGCAAACCGTACGAGAACCCTGTGATTATGTTCGTCGCAGTTCCAGTTGTCGAAGCTTGGGCGGTCTTCAATACAGGAGCCTTGTCATCTGATGTGAAATAGTCAGAAGTCATTCCAATTATTACACCTGCAATCAGTCCAACGATGGCAGCGCCCCATATTCGCCATTCATAATTCAGGAAATAAGTAGCTACAGCAGTCATAACTGCAAAAATCGTGCAAGTCACGTAAGTGCCCATGTTCAGCGCATTTCCAGGATCTCCTTTTTTGCCCACTCTCACCGTCAATGCTCCTAAAACAGCCGCTAGTATGCCTAGACCCGCAAACACCAGAGGCATCTGTAGAAAGACACCAGTAGAACCAGGAAGCAGATTAAGAAGCTGTCCTAATATCAGAACAGCGACTATACTTGCTACGTAGGAGTCGAATAGATCCGCACCCATTCCAGCAACATCGCCGACATTGTCGCCTACATTATCAGCTATTACCGCTGGGTTTCTAGGGTCGTCCTCTGGTATGCCAAGTTCAACCTTACCAACAAGGTCTGCGCTTATGTCAGCTGTCTTGGTGTATATGCCTCCACCTGCCTTGGCGAACAAAGCTAAGGCGCTTGCACCAAAACTGAAGCCTAGGATAATGTGTGGATCTCCAGTTAGCAGGTACACGATGCTTACACCGAGCAAACCTAACCCGACAACTGCGAAGCCCATCACTGCACCGCCACGAAAACCTATTGGAAAAGCTTTGTTCAACCCATTTCTTGCTGCATTGGCTGCTTTTGCATTTGCCTTCGTTGCGACAGACAAGCCTAAGTATCCCGCTAGAGCTGAGCAGAAAGAGCCAAACAGATATGCCAACGCAATTGCCAAATGTTCTACGAGGTTTGCTCCCGAGTCCCATATGGGTGGAAACGGTAAGAAAACGAAGATCAAGACGGAGACCACTCCAACAAACATTGTCAATGTTCTATATTCTCGCTTCAGAAACGCGTAGGCGCCTTCTGTGATTGCAGAGGAAATCTCCTTCATTCTTTCGGTTCCACTGTCCTGACTGTTCACGTAACGATAAAAGTATAAGCCCACAACAATTGAAACCAATGCAGACAACGGTGCTATGAACCATGGATCAATCAAGATTTATCACTTCTCCGGCTAAAGTTCTCCTTTCTTTTTAAATACTCCTACAGTGAATTGCAATTTATCTTATAAACTTATTTGCCAACATTTGCCCTTCGTCAGAAAAGATTATAACCAATGTCTCTACACAGATAGAGTTTATTACGTTAGATTTAGGAGAGGAGAAGACGTCAAAACCTTGGCATGCCATGGAATTTGAAGAAGCTTTAAACGAGTTGAATACGAGTAAAACGGGTCTAAGCCAAGAAGATGCGAAGAAACGTCTAATGGAGTTTGGCTCAAACGAGTTGAAAAAAGAGAAAGGTCAATCCCCAATACGGATGTTTCTTGAACAGTTTGCAGACATACTTATCATCATATTGCTTATTGCAACTGGACTCTCCCTTTTTCTAGGCGAAATTACTGATGCCATCGTTATTCTTGCTATAGTGTTTGCCACTGCAATCCTAGGATTCGTTGAGGAATTCCGTTCAGAAAAGGCAGTGGAAGCTCTTAGAAAAATGGCTGCGCCAACGGCAATCGTTCTAAGGGATGGAAAGGAAATCAAGATTCAAACGAGCGAGATCGTTCCAGGCGACGTTATTTTATTATACACAGGCGACAAAGTTCCAGCAGACTCGCGCCTTATAGAAGAGTTCAATCTAAAAGTCGATGAGGCTCCTTTAACAGGTGAATCCTCTCCAGTCAATAAAAATGTGGCGCCAATATCAGCAGATGCGCCAGTTAACGATAGACGCAACATGGTTTTTTCCGGGACTGTTGCAGTCTACGGTCGCGCGAAAGCTGTTGTCACCTCAACCGGAATGAATACAGAGTTTGGAAAAATAGCCAAGATGGTTCAGATAACTGAACATGTGGAAACACCTCTAGAAAAGAGAATGGCATCTGTCGGAAAGTGGATCGGACTCTTATCAGTTGGTGTCTGCCTTGCAGTAGCCATCATCGGCATCGTAGAAGGACGAGACATCTTGCAAATGATTCTTTGGGGCGTAAGCCTTGCCGTTGCAGCTGTCCCAGAGGCATTACCAGCAATTGTAACTGGGGCACTTGCAGTCGGCATGTACCGGATGGCTAAAGTAAACACCATAGTAAGAAAATTGCCGGCAGTTGAAACCTTGGGATGCACAAGTGTCATATGCTCAGATAAGACGGGAACCTTGACGAAAGGTCAAATGACCGTTCAAAGAATGTACCTTAACGAAAACGTAATCAAGGTTTCAGGAGTTGGCTACGAGCCTACAGGCGAATTCTTAACAGAAGGCAAGAAAATCAACCCTGAAAACGAAGACCTTCGTATGCTCCTAAAGATAGCAACGCTTTGCAATGATTCCAGACTTGAGAAAGATCCACAAACGGAAAGATGGGTAGTCACAGGTGATCCAACTGAAGGATCGTTGGTTGTCACTGCAGCAAAAGCAGGATTATGGAAACAGGAATTGGAACAGGCTGCTCCGCGTATAGGCGAAGTTCCATTCTCCTCAGAAAGAAAGTGCATGACCACGTTTCATCTTGTTTCTGGAAAACAGAAAATAGCATTTATGAAAGGCGCGCCTGAAATAGTTCTGAGCAAGTGCTCAAGAATCTACGCTAATGGTAAGTTGCGAAAGATAACTCGAGAGGATACCACGCGAGTTTTGAAAGTCAACGAAGCAATGGCAGTTGAGGCATTAAGAAACCTAGGTTTTGCTTTTAGAGAGCTTGAAGCTTCCGAAACTCTTGATGAGAAAACTGAAAATAACATGATTTTTGTGGGCATAATGGGAATGATAGATCCGCCCCGAGAAGAAGTGAAAGACGCAATCTACCTCTGCAAGAACGCTGGAATCGATGTTGTTATGGTAACAGGTGACCATAAGCTAACTGCAATTGCAGTTGCTAAAGAGCTTAACTTACTAGGTGAAAATGATGCGTCAGATAGGGTGCTTACAGGCGAAGAACTTGAGAAGATGACTGATGAGCAACTGGCTGAACATGTTCAGAACATTGCGATTTACGCTCGGGTTTCGCCTGAACATAAGGTGAGAATTGTTAAAGCTTGGAAAACGAAAGGTCGAATTGTCGCGATGACTGGTGACGGCGTTAATGATGCGCCAGCATTGAAGTTGGCAGATATTGGTGTTGCAATGGGAATCACTGGAACAGAAGTTACGAAGGAAGCATCAGCCATGGTTTTGACTGATGACAATTTCGCATCAATCGTCAAGGCTGTCAAAGAAGGCAGAGAAATTTACGGTAACATCAAAAAATACTTGACCTATCTACTGCGCTGCAACGTCATGGAAATCATAGTGATGACCGTAGCAATTATGATGGTTCCCTACTTAGCAGGCGGAGTATATGAGACAGGCAGCAGCCCCGAAACATCCGCAGCAGTTGCCCTTGTGGCTGTACAGCTTCTTTGGGTAAACTTGACAACAGATGGACTTCCAGCCATAGCTTTAGGGATCGACCCTGGCGATCCTGATATTATGGAAAGAAAACCGAGAGACCCAAATGAAAGCGTGTTTACACTAGACGTCAGGCTATATTTAACAGTCGTACCAATCATAATGTCTGTGCTACTATTGTATGGTTATTTCATGCACCAGCCATGGTTAGGCGAGCATCAATTAAAGGAAGCTCGAACGCAACTACTTACAGCAATGATCCTAATGGAATTGGCAAACGCTGTGTCTGCTCGTTCGCTGAAATACACCGTCTTCAAAGTTGGTGTCTTCAAAAACAAATTCTTGTGGGTTGCCATTTTTTCGTCTCTCGCCCTGCAACTCCTAGTGCTCTATACACCGCTACAAAACGTGTTTTATGTTGGCACTCCAGAACTCATAGACTGGGCATACGCAATAGTGTTCACGATAATAGTCTTTGGCACTTTGGAAACCGGCAAATACATTGCAAGCAAAAGACGAGAACGCAAAGCTTGAACGTCCACTCATACTTTCGCTTCTTGAGAAGTAAGCGTTGCTTTTGCGTGAGAGGGGGTTTTAGCCAAAAAGGCTTATATCCACGCGCTATCACGAACAATCTCTATTCAAAATTTGGGATAGTGAGACAAACATGAGCGAAAAATCGGCAAATCCAGCTCCTCTTGGATTGTTAGGCTTCGGAATAACAACAATTCTCCTGAATTTTATACATAATGCCAGATTAGGTTCAGTTGACGGTGTGATTCTCGGAATGGGCATATTTTATGGTGGCATAGCACAGATAATCGCGGGCATACTAGAATATAAAAAAGGCAACACGTTTGGGACAGTGGCCTTCACTTCGTATGGACTGTTCTGGCTATCATTTGTAGCTTTAAACTGGCTTGGAACAACGGCTGTGGCAGAAAAGGGAATATGGCCATTCTCTTCTTTTGGCGTGTATATTCTTGATTATGATACGCCCTGGCTTGTCAGCCAAGAAGCGTTTATGATTTATTTCTTAATGTGGGGAATCTTCACGTTCGTCATGTTCTTCGGCACGTTGAAAACCAATCGGGCTTTGCAGTTTGTCTTCATGAGTCTAGCCATACTCTTCTTCTTGCTTACAATCAAGTCGGCAGTTTTGGCTTACGTCCCATCAGTTTCAACTGATTGGATAACCCTGTTTACACGTATAATCGGAGTTGAAGGCATCATTTGCGGAGCAAGCGCAGTCTATCTAGCTCTTGCAGAAGTCCTCAACGAAGTTCATGGAAAAATCGTATTGCCAATAAGCTCAAGAAGCTGAAAAACGCCTTCACCTTTTCTGTTTTTCACCAAAAAAGCTTATATCTGCGAAAAAACGTTTTCCAAAAACTCGCGGAAGGTTAAGAAATGTCAGAAGCAAGTTTACCATTTAACGATAAGATTTTTCCTAGAAAACTTTTGAAAGAAGAATGGGAAAAATCTATAAAGAATCCAGAAGAATTTTGGGCTGAAAAGGCCAAGGCTATTAGCTGGTTCAAAACATGGAACAAAGTGTTGGATGATTCAAATCCGCCATTTTATCGATGGTTCACAGGTGGCATTCTAAACATATGCTACAATGCGTTAGACAGGCATATTGAGACACCTAGAAAAAACCAGCTTGCCTACATTTGGGAAGGCGAGCCAGGAGATGTCAGAACTTTCACTTTTTACCAGCTTTACAGAGAAGTAAACAAGCTTGCCCAGATTTTCAAAGATTTTGGTCTAAAAAAAGGTGACAGGGTGGCAGTTTATCTCCCCATGATTTTAGAGTTACCCATAACCTTGCTTGCAACAGCCCGCTTAGGAGGAATTCACACTGTGGTTTTCTCAGGCTTCAGCGCAGAAGCCCTCGCAGACAGAATAAACGACTGCCAAGCAAAAATCTTAGTTACAGCTGATGGTTCTTACAGACGAGGAAAGATAGTACCGTTAAAGGAAACGACAGATAGAGCATTAGCTAACACGCCGACCGTTGAAAAAGTAATTGTGGTAAAAAGAACTGGGCAGCAAATTCCAATGAAGGAGGGACGTGACTATTATTATCATGATGCGATGGCTAAAGTTGCACCTAACGCTTATGTTTCGCCTGAACCGATGGAAGCCAATGACTCGCTCTTCATACTTTACACTTCTGGAACCACGGGCAAACCGAAAGGAGTGCAGCACGGCATCGGCGGATACCTAGTCTGGGCGTATTGGACGCTTAAATGGGGTTTCAATCCTAGCGAAAATGACATTTGGTGGTGCACAGCTGACATTGGTTGGATTACTGGACATACATACAACGTTTACGCCCCTTTAGCCGTGGGAACGACATCATTCATCTTTGAAGGCACACCAGACTATCCAGCCTGTGACCGATGGTGGGAAATGATTGAAAAACACGGCGTGACAATACTATACACCACGCCCACCGCAATTAGGATGTTTATGAAATTTGGAGAAGAATGGGTAAACAAACATGATTTAAGCACTTTGAGGCTTTTGGGAACCGTTGGCGAGGCAATAAATCCTGAAGCATGGAAATGGTATTATCGCGTGATTGGAAAAGAGAAACTCGCAATAATAGACACTTGGTGGCAAACTGAAACAGGCGGATTCATGATATCGCCCCTTGCAGGACTGGAACTTGTGCCACTAAAACCAGGCTCAGCAACAAACCCCTTGCCAGGCGTTTACCCAGAAGTCTACAACGAGAAAGGAGAAATAGCGCCAACATCGACCAGAGGCTTTCTGGTGATTAAGGCTCCTTGGCCAGGCATGCTTGAAACATTGTGGAAAGACCCAGAAAGGTATAAGCAGACATATTTTGGAAGATGGCCAAATATCTACTACACGGGCGATTATGCCATACGAGACCCTGATGGGTATTTCTGGCTGCTTGGAAGGGCAGATGAAGTGTTGAAAGTTGCTGGACATAGAATCGGCACTATTGAGCTTGAAAGCGAACTTGTTTCGCATCCTGCAGTTTCAGAAGCAGCAGTTTTGGGCAAAGAAGACCCAGTTAAAGGCGAAGTTCCAGTAGCCTTCGTCGTGCTTAGAAGCGGTTATACGCCGTCAGATGAACTGCGTCAACAGCTTACTCAGCACATTAGATCCACAATAGGTCCAATAGCAACACCAGAAGCCATAGTGATTGTCAACAAACTACCGAAGACACGCAGTGGAAAAATCATGAGAAGGCTTCTGAAAGCAGTGTTAGCCGGAGCAGCATTAGGCGACGTTTCAACATTGGAAGATGAAGCTTCAGTTGAAGACATTAAGGCAACGTACGAAGAGTTGAGAAAACAAATAGAAAAGAAACAATAAACTTTTTACCTTTTTCTTAAACCAGCCTATTCGAGTTAAGACAGTTTAAATGTTGCTTTCGTAATTTCTTCATCGATTGGCTTCAGTTCGAAACCTTTCCTAGTGCAGAGATTAATCATTTTAGAATTATTCGTGCTGATGTAGCCATACATCGTTTCCAAACCCATATCCCTACCAATATCAATTGTATAATCAACCAGTTTCGACCCGAGTCCACGTCCTTGCCACTGGTCTCCAACAACAACTGCGAATTCTCCACAATTTCTGCCGGGCTCCAGAATAACTCGTCCCACACCAATAATTTTGCTCTTATCGTTTAGTTCAGCAACCACAGCGACTTCGCGGTCGTAGTCCAAATTGCAGTATCTATTTAGGGTTTCATGGGACATATTTTTTATAATTTGGAAAAATCGAAAACGCATAGTTTCCTCCGAAAGAGACTTGAAAAGCCCGTCTAAGAGAGACTCGTCTTCGGGTCGTATAGGGCGAAGAACAACGCGAGTACCATCTTTCAGCTCCCACTGAGCAATATATTTCCTAGGATAGGGCGCAATAACAAGATGCCCATGAAGTTGAAAACCCTGAGACATTCCTTCAGCATCAAGGACAATGCGAGCATCCACAGCCACAGCGTCACCTTTGCTGACAATAAGCGGGTTTATGTCTATTTCTTTTATTTCAGGAAAGTCTATAACAAGCTGCGAAAACTTGACCAAAATTTCTTCAAGCAACTTGATGTTAATCGAATCTTCACATGACTGCAAATATCGGTAAATGGCAGTTCTTTCCATAAGCCGTCTCGCAAGCACTTGATTCAAAGGTGGAAAACCTATGCTGATGTCCTTAGACAATTCAGCGTTGATTCCACCCATGCCAAACAAAATCACAGAGCCAAACTGAGGGTCTTTCTTAGAACCCACTAACAACTCATACCCTCTCTTTCGAATCATAGACTGAATAACCACGCCTTGAAATTCTGCTTCTGGAGAAAAACTCTTCACTTTTTCAGCCAACTCACTGAAAAATGTTTTAAGCTCTGCAGGCGACCACACGTTTAAGATTACTCCTTCAGCCTTGGTTTTGTGGGTTATTTGTGGCGAAAGAGCCTTCATAACAACTGGATAGCCCACCTCTGATGCTAAGGCTTCAGCTTCTTTCGAATTTCGCGCAACCAAAGTCTTTATCGTAGGAATATTATAAGCATCAAGAAATTGCAGCGATTCGGGCTGCGTCAAGACTTTGCATCCTTCATCGTAAGCCTTTCTTAAAATTTCTTTAAGAAAAGTTGGAATGGAAAAATCAACGGAAAGCTCTTCAGGGGTTTGATAAAGAAGCTCCAAGTTCTGAGTGTAGCTATGCATGTACATGAACGTGGAAACAGCTTGTTCTGGCGCCGCAAACGATGGAACACCGTTTTTTTGCAAGATTTGCCGGGCTTTGCGACAGCCATCTTCGCCTAGGAATGATGTGAGAATAGGTTTTGTAGTTTTTTTAGAAAACTCGACTACTATTTCTGCAACTTCAACAGGGTCGGCAGCTCCTTGCGGAGTATAAATAACCAAGAAGCCATCACTGTTAGGGTCTTTGAGGCAAATTTCCAAGACTTTCCTAAATCTTTCCACATTAGCTTCTTCTAGGATATCTATGGGGTTTATAATGCTGCAGTAAGAGGGCAACACGTCTTTTAGGGCTTGAACAGTTTCATTACATAAAACAGAAAGCTTCCCACCTCCGCAAATAAGCGAATCAGTAGCCATAATTCCAGGCCCACCAGCATTTGTGATTATTGTAAGATTCTGGCCCCTAGGATTCGGCTGCATCGCCAACGCTTCTGCACAATTGAAAAGGTCGCTTATGGCTTCAACGCGAACTACGCCAGCACGTCTAAAAGCAGCCTCGTAAACAGTGTCCTCTCCACACAATGCGCCAGTATGCGAAAATGTCGCTTCCGAACTTTCATGAACGCGTCCTGCTTTTACCACCACGATTGGTTTAGCTCTTGCAAATCCTCTTGCTGCGCTCATGAATTTCCGCGCATTTTTAACAGACTCCAGATAAAGCACGATGCTTCGCGTTTGAGCATCATTTCCAAAATAATCTATTAAATCGCCCAAATCCACATCAAGCATTGAACCGGTTGAGACTACAGCGCTGAAGCCTATGTTGGCTTCTGAAGCCCAGTCCAGCATTGAAGCGCATAACGCTGCACTTTGCGAGATGCAGGCAATCTTTCCCGGGATGGTAGTTTTGTTTGCAAAAGTGGCATTAAGCTTTATTTTCGGTCGCATCACGCCTAGGCTGTTTGGTCCAATTATGCGCATGCCATACTGGTTTCTGCATTCAAGAATTTGTTTCTCAAGTTTTTCGCCTTCCTCTCCCGATTCTTTAAAGCCTGCTGAAATTATGATAGCCCCAGAAACTCCGGCTTTTCCGCATTCTTCAATAATTTGTGGAACAGTGTGGGCTGGCGTTGCAATTATTGCGAGGTCTACTTGCCAAGGAATTCTTGATATGGAGGGGTAGGCAGTTATGCCTTGCACTGTGGACCTAAAAGGGTTAACTGGATAAACGGCGCCCGAATAGCCAACTCCAATTAGATTTCGTAGCAGTTTGGCGCCTACGGAGCCTTCACGGTCGCTCGCTCCGATAACGGCAATTCGTTTTGGATTGAAAATTTTGTCTAGGTTTTCTGTGCCCACTTTTGAAGGTCTCCTCTCCTTCGGTAAGGCAAGTTTCACACCTAGTATATGCAGTAAATACCTTTTTAATGTTGCTGAAACTGCGCATTTTTCTAAGAATTTAGTAATTTATGGATAAATCCTCGTCATCGTCCTAGGAAATGGAATTGTCTCCCTAATGTGTTTTAACTTACAAATCCACGTTACAACCCTTTCGATTCCCAACCCAAAACCAGAATGTGGCACTGAACCATACCTTCTCAGATCCAGATACCATTCGTACGCTTTTCTAGGCAAGCCAAACTCTTCAATGCGTTGTTCAAGCAATTTCAAGTCATGAATTCTCTCGCTTCCACCTATTATTTCGCCGTATCCTTCTGGCGCCATCAAATCAGCACATAGAGCAACTTTCGAGTCGACGGGATCAGGCTGCATATAAAATGCTCTGGTTCTTGCCGGGTATCTGTGAACAAAAACAGGCTTCTCAAACTTCAGGGAAATAGTCCTCTCGTGCGGCAATCCTAAGTCTTCTCCCCATTCTATGCTGTAGCCATTTTTCTGCAGTATCTCTATGGCTTCGGTGTAGCTTATTCTATCGAACGGCGGCTCAACTTTCTTCAAAGGCTTTATGTCTCTTTTTAAAACTTCGAAATCCTTGCTTCTTTTTTCTAAGGTCTTCTTCACAATGTAAGACACCATCTCTTCTTGAAGCCTCAAGTTATCCTCAAAAGAGAAGAAAGCCATTTCGGGCTCCACCATCCAGAATTCAGTTAAATGCCGCGGAGTCTTGGATCTTTCTGCTCGAAAGGTTGGTCCAAAACAGTAAACCTTGCCAAAAGCAGCAATTGTGGCTTCTACATAGAGTTGACCGCTCTGGGTTAGGAAAGCTTTGTCGCCAAAATATGGCGTCTCAAACAATGTTGCTGCTCCTTCAACGATGGAAGGAGTGAATATGGGAGAATCCGTCAGCGTAAAGTCTTCTTCGTCGAGGAAATCTCTGCACGCTTTTATGACTTCAGCTCTGATTTTTAATATTGCAGCTTGTCTAGAGCTTCTTATCCATAGATGCCTCCAATCCATTAGAAAATCGATGCCATGCTCTTTTTTGCTCAAGGGATAATCCTGCGCCGCAAGTTGGATAACCTGTAAATCTCTAACTTTTACCTCGTAGCCATCCGGCGCTCTTTTATCCACTTTTACTATGCCTTTGAGTGTGAGAGATGATTCTTGTGTTAGCTTGTCAGTTTTCTGAAAGATTTTTTCGCCAACTTCATCTTTATGGACGGTGCATTGAAGTCTTCCAGTTCCGTCTCGTATCATTAGAAATTGGACTCCGCCACTGGAGCGTTTAGTAACTAACCAACCTCTTAATTCGACTTCTTTTTCAGTCAGCCTTCCTTCTAAGATGTCTCTAACGCTCATGCTAATACCTTCATATTTTCCAAACTATGGTTTATTCTTCTGAAGATTAGACTTCTTTAGCTTAGCTTTAAAGAATATTGGCATAAATAAAAGTATAATGTAACACGCAATTCTTAAATCTCAAGTTTTATGACATATAAATCGAATAGTAATGCAAAACTCTGCTGAAAACAGGTACAAATTGAAAGTGCTTAAACTGTCAACAATCGCCATAACAAGCGTGTTTCTTGTGGAAGCATTTTTAGGCCTTGTTGTTGGTAGCCTAGCGATCCTAAGCGATGGAATGCATGCGTTGTTTGACACATTGGCAGCGTTTGGGCTCTTTATTGCAACCCGTGCATCACTCAAACCTCCAGACGAGGAGCACATGTACGGACATGAAAAATTAGAGTCGTTAGGTGGGCTCGTAGGCGGACTAACACTGATAGGATTGGCATTGATATTGATGCATGAATCAATTCTTCGAATTATTGGAAATCGGCCTTACATAAACCTTGAGCTGAAGTTTGCTGGTTTTGTAGCGATTGGCTATACTTTATGTATAGATTTTTTTAGAGTTGGAACGTTTAAGAAGGCATTGGAAAGCAAAAGCTTCACTTTGAAGGCAGGACTTTATCACGCCGTTGCAGATTTAGGTTCAACTATTATTGCGCTTCTAGGATTTGGACTTGCAGCCTACGGGTTTTACAGCGGTGACGCTATAGCCTCAACAGTTCTAAGTTTACTACTGATTTACTTAAGTGTCGGTTTGATTCGAAGTAGCGGAATGGAATTAAGCGATGCAATATCAAAAGACGTTGCAGAAAAAGTCAGGAAAGAAATCGTAAGCACAAAGGGCATCCAGAAATACGAAAACTTGAGAGTGAGAAGAGCAGGCTCTAAAACATTTGTGGAAGTGACCTTGCATGTTCCAGATTATGTGAATCTAGAAGAGGCTCATGATTTAGCGTCAAAAATAGAAGAAAAAATAAGAAAATCCGTAGGCAACGCGGACATCACAATTCACACTGAACCTTTGAAAAAGGAAATGCGAACTGAAGAAATTGTGGAGAAAATAGCAGAAGAAATCGAAGGCGTCAAAGAAATCCATAACATAGCTACTGTTTACACAGACGGTCGACTTTACATAACTTTGCATGCGCGTGTAGATCCAAAATTGTCAGTTCAAGAAGCTCATGAAATAGCTGGAAAAATTGAGAACAAAATTAATGCAAGAATAAGCGAAGTTGGAAATGTGACTGTGCACGTAGAACCTTTCACTGCTAAGGCTCAGAAGGTTTCTAAAGTGGATGAAAATGAGATAAAAAAGATAGTTCAGGAGACGTTGGAAAATTTTCCACAAGCATTAAGATGCAAAAAAATAGTGACTTATGCTGCTGACAAAAAACATTACATTAACATAGATTGCAGTTTTACAAGCCAAATCACTGTAGAAGAAGCCCACAAAATCGCCTCATTGATTGAAAGTAACATAAGAAAACAGTTCGCAAAAACAGTGGTGACTGTTCACACGGAACCAAGCTGAATATGTGTCCATAACAATGAGAATCTGTTTCTAAAATAGAAAAAAGGAGAGAAAATCAGTTTAGCTCGATTTCCTTTATGAACGCCAAGTCTTCTAAGCTGTTGAGTTGCACTATTCTGTCCGACACTGTGTATAGCACATTCTCGATGTAGATTGCTCTTTTCACCCAGTAGCTACTGTCCCAGAAGTACAAGCCATAGCCTTGATGGGTAACATTGCCTCTCAGAACAACACCATTGCTCAAAGTTATGTTGAAGACGTAAAGACCTTGCCACAGTGTACCGCTGTCACAGTATTTGATTGAAACTGGAAGCGCCAACAGGTCCTTGAATTTGGCGAAAAGAAAGGCCTTATGCTCAGACAGAACTGGTGTGCTGGACCAATGGCTTTGAACAGAGTACATGTCGATTTCAATTGGGGTTCTTACGTTTGTGACATCGAAAAACGAAATTTTTACGCTGTTATTCCCATCTACGCCCACTCCGATGATGTGATTTTCATCGTATGGGTGCAAGTATCTTGTAAACCCTGGAATCCTCAGGTATCCTAAGATTTTGGGATTAGTCGTGTTTTCAACGTCTATTACAAAGAATGGATCTTGTCGCACTACTGATGTTGCAAGATAGCAGCGGTTGCCGATGAAACGGGCTGAGTCAAGAGTTTCGCCAGGTTCAATATCAGTCAAGTTTCCAATCATGCTCAAATTCATGTCTAATATGAACACGTTGCTTCTCGGAACGTTATCAATCCACGTTGCAGTGGCTATTCTGAAGTAATCATTGTATTCGTCCATTGAGAATTGGTTGAGTTCATGGCCAGGCACGGTTCCCTTGGCTTCCAGATTAATTGTGCGGTTTTCTATGTGTATTCGATAGATGCTGGTTTGTTCATTAAGTTTTGGAGACGTTATGTAAATGTTGTTCAGTGAAACATACATGCTGCTTGTTGCGCCCATCATAATTGTTAGACGATTTGGTTCTTCAGTTGCGTTTTGTACGTTTAGGGCGGCGATTGTTGTGTATAAATAGTAATCATCAGAAGCGTTGAAGTAGTAGATTTCAGACGCGTTTATCTGCTTCATTCCTGTCTGAGTGTAAACTTTTGGGAGTATTACAGTGTCATAAATCACGTAGGCTGGTTGACTCGCAACGAAATAGACGTATTCGTCTATCATTCTCGAATTGAAGTAACTGCCTGTGATGGTGAAGTTCCCCAGAAATAATGGATTTGTCTTGTTTGAAATGTCATAAATGTTGATGAATGTTTTAACGTCAATGACGTACAAGCCATAGTAATATCTTGACGGTATTTGATACTTGGTACCTAAGACCGCTAACCTATCGCCGCTCACGAAGATTTCAGACGGATATGTGTTGTTAATGAATATTTTTGATAATATTTGAGCATCTTCCGCTGGGTAGGCTCTTATAATGAAGACACTGTTGCCTGATACTATATAGATGTGTTCACCGTCAGTTTTTACAATGTCAGCTTCGTCAACTCCAACAACCTGAACGTTCGTGCCGGAATAATCCGACTCAAAATTCGGCACCTTCACCAAAGCAGATTTATGCGATTGCACCGACGATGAAGGCGAATAATCCGACGATATACCATAAGAGTACAGTGTTTTTGACTTTTCGTGCTTTTTCTCTCGAATGGTCTCTAAGAAGCACGAGCGATAATATCACAAGCCCAAAGTCCATTATAATCACCGGAGGAAGAAACCAAAAAGACACGAGGTTCAGAAGCCAAGGTAATGGGCTCAAGAAAACTGCCGAAAGATAAAACAAAACGGCTGATAAAGCAGCTACTTTTTCGCCAAACCGCACAGCCAAAGTCTTCATGTTCTGCGTCTTGTCTCCTTGAACGTCCACAATGCCTTTAGTTATTTCTCGACCAGTATTTGACAGGAAAGCCATAGAAGCAAAAATTAAAATGTTTGGTTTAATCTCGTTAACGACTGCTACGCTTCCATAGATGAAAGGAATTGCTACGCATATGCTTACAAGGAAGTTGCCAGGTAGCCCGCTGCACTTTCCGACGGTGGTGTAGACTACGAAGATTATCCATGCTATTATGGCTATCAAGAGGCAGAAAGCGCTTGTCAGATATGCGCTTGCAAAACCTATTAGGGTGAGAATAGACGCAAAGGCTAGGGCTTCTTTTGGTTTGATTAAGCCGCTTGGAATTGGACGGTTTGGCTCATTTATCGCATCGATTTCTCTATCATAGTAGTCATTTATAGCCATGGACGCAGCTGTCAGCATAAAACCTGTAACGAATCCGTAAGCAAGATTTAACCAAAAAACGCTCAGCACGTTGGGCGCAGCTAAAGCTGCACCAACTATGACGGCGAAACCCATCATTAAGCAATTCAATGGACGCATTAAACGCAAATAGCCACTTGATTTTCCCATGACTGCTCAAACCTTGCAATAGCATTAGCTTGTATTAAAGTTATAAAATTCGCGATTAAGTTCGAAAGTTTAATACGTTTAAGTTAACTAACCATTCTGCAAAGTTTGTTGGTGGCAAGCTTTTGAATGGCAATTACACATCTGAAAGATTAAGGGTAATAATTCCAGTGGGCGGAAAAGCCAAGCGTCTGCTTCCGCTTACGGCTGAGACGAGCAAGGCTTGTCTGCGCATTGTGAATAGACCATTGATAGAATTTTCACTGTTATCTCTTTCAAGGCAGGGAATTCGAAACTTCATTTTCGGAGTGAAAGGCTACACGAATTACAGGGATTTGCACGACTATTTTGAGTCAGGCTACGGTTTTTCCTCAAGATATGGTATAAGTCCACGTGTCCACGTGAAATATCAACCGAACATTGGCGACCTAGGAAGCGCAGATTCTGCTAGGATAAACATGGAATATTACAATGTTAAAGACCCAGTTTTTGCAGTACAAGGTGACAACATCTTCGACGTAAATGTCAAAGACCTTGTGGAATTTCACGAAAAAAAAGGCGCGATAATGACTATCGCCTTAAGAGAAGTTCCAGACGTTGAAGGCTTCGGAATAGCAGACATAAACAAGAACATGCGCATTTCAAGATTTGTTGAAAAACCATCACCCAAAGAAGCACCGTCCAATCTTGCTAATACTGGCTTATACATGGTTTCGCCGGAAATAAGAAACATCTTCAAAGAAAGCGGCGTTAAGCAGATAATCAGAGAAAGAAAACGCCTAGATTTTGGCTACGACTTCATTCCTTACGTGATAGAAACAGGCAGACCAGTATATGGCTACACGCTTAAAGGATCCTGGTTTGATGTGGGCACTCCCAAACGCTACTTAGAAGCCATGCAAGACATGCTTGAAGGACGCTTTAGTTCACTAACAGATTTTGGTGGAAGACTAAATGAAGAAACGAAAATATGGGTTCAGGGTGAAAGCTCAGAATCGCTAAAACGAAGACAAGAAATCATCAGAAAAATTAAACAAAGAAAAATAGAGGTAGAAGGCGCAGTTTTAATTGGAAGGCATTGCGACATAAGCGACGGCGTAAGAATTGCGAATTCGTGTATTGATAATTACACAAGAATCGGTAAAGATGTAGTCGTGGAAAACTCTGCGGTCATGGACAGGGTTGTAATTGGAGAAAAAGCTGAGATAAAGGAGAGCATCGTAGGACGGCACGTGGCGATTTTTTCAAGCCAAAGGAAAAAGACAAAGATAGACGCAGTTTCAGTCATTGCCGACGACGTAACTGTAGCGGAAGGTTGCATGTTAAAAGCTACAAAAATTTACCCGCACCAGTACGTTAGAGGAGAATTTTCAAATCAAACGCTGATGACAGGCTAAATCCTTGCAGAGCCATTTTGACTATTTCTCTTCTTTTCAGCAATTGCTAAATAAAGAGCAACTCTCTAGATTTGTTGGATAAAAAAAATGAAAATAGATTTGGATGAAGTCACAAAGAGGACGGTTTCAGTAAAGCAGTACATCGACAGTTTAGAGCAGACGTTTCGAAAGAATTTTTTGACAAGAAAACAGACGTATCAACTCAAGCATGAAACAATGAATCAGCTCAGAATATTCGCAGACAAATACGTAATCGTGGCTTTTTCAGCAGAATGGTGCAAAGACTGCACTGCAAACATACCAGTGTTAGCGCTTATATCAGAAGCAATAGGAATCGATGTGAGAATTTTCGGAGGCTTAAAAAAGGACTTATTAAACCCAGAAAGAAAATGGAGAATTCCGCCTTCTCCTCCTGAAGCGAAAACATTTAATGTAGAAAAAATTCCACTTATACTATTATTCGACAAAGAAGGTAACGAGATTGGAAGAATAATTGAGACTCCTCGCGAACCCACATTGGAAGAAGAATTGTTGAAGATTGTTTTGACAAGACATTCATAGAATAGGTTATTCGGTGCTTTTTAGGTGGGCGAACCGTTCTTTATTATGTTTTACTTTCTTTAGGAAATCCTTTTCTAAATCCATTTTCAGAGCCATACACGCTTGCATGAAATAAACGAAAATGTCTATAAGTTCATGTTTCATCTCTTCGACACTGAAGCTTTGTCTATCTCTATAGTATTGTTTGCGAATTCTAGAAAGTTCACCTAGCGCCTCAACTGCCACGAGCACAAATGCTTCATAAACTTCAGCACATCATCAGATGTTTGACATTTCTCGTAGGTGTTCCAACCAAATTTTCGGTCAAATTCTCTCTGTATCTCAAAAATCTGTTTTAGCTCCAGGAGAAATCCCACCTAAATCAACTGTTTAGGCAGATGCAGGATTTTAGGCTTTAAACCACTTAAACATTAGATAACGTACCTTCTCTTTTTCGATGTCCGGCACTGCGATGATGAACCTTTTTCGCACAGTTGTGGCGAGTCTTCCGGCCTTCACGATTTCTGTTGCTGTTATTTCTGATTTGGCACTTTTAACCGAAACCATGAAAGGTGCGTGCTCAACTCCGGGTCCATGCTTATAAACGGCAAAATCGCATCCAAACTTTATTCCAGGCGTGACAATTAAACCGCTATCTCGCAAATCATAATAAACTGCATATTTTTCTTCAAAATCTTCATACAAACTCTTGGCTCTCTGGCGCAATGTTTTGACGCTGACTTTTCTTTTTTCTGTACCTTCATAAACTGTTATTTTTCTCTTTTCAGCAAGGTACAAGCCTTCCATCAAATCGAGAATCAGAGGCGCATTAAACTCTGGAATTTTTGGTTTAGCGATTCCGAGAGGCTTTCCATAAAAACCCATTTTGTATAATTCTGAGCCATGTGCTGTATTCCATACAATCAAAAAGTTTTCGATGGATTCCACTTCGATTTTCTTAGGCATCTTACTGTTTCGCCTTTTACATCATGAATGATAAAATGCGCGCAGCATCGGCGGCGTCCTCAGCCTTGTCTGCCGAATCCTCTAAAAGCTGTAGAACGTCTCTGAGCAATATTAGCGTGGGAAATTCAAGTTTGCTACTGAGAAGCTTAATTTCAAGTTCACGGCAGATTTCGTCGACAACTCGCTCCGCAACTTCAACATCTTTGGCTTTTTCCATAGCCTTTGTTGAGCCGTAGCTTAGAACCATAGCTGTTTCTCTTAGCTTTAGCGTAGTGTCAAAGACGGCCTCTGAAAGCTTCAGCAAATCTTTCTTTATTTCCATGGGAACGGCCCAGTTGTGGTCCATGATTTCGACGAGGCGGAAGGCTATGCCTTCAGAAAAATCTGCAATCTCGCTTGTTAAGTTTGTGAATCTTAGGAAATCTTCTCTACTGAGCAAAATAGCTCCAATTTCAGCCAATTCTTGCGACACCAGGCGCCTTGCCTTGTCAACCTCATCTTCGCCGCCTCTAATCTCCGTGAAAAGTTGTCGAGCCTTCTCCTTATTATTCTTTATGAAGCAGTCCACTATCTGCGGAACTCTTCTGGTTAAGTCTAAAACTTTCCTGAGATGCTCTTGACAAACGTTTAAGGCTCTACGTTTCACCCGTTCTTCGGTTTCTGCTGGAAGCACCAAATCTTTTCCCGCCACAGATTTATAGCTAACCTTTCTACCACTAGATATACTAATGTGTTAAAAAAGCTAACGAATAACTCAGCCCTTAAATGGCTTGCCTAGATCTTTGAAATTGATTTTCCACCTAAAATATCTGCGTAAAAGCTCTGGCAATGCCGCAATTGGGCTTCTAACTTGTTCCCAAGTATCGCGGTCACGAATAGTCACAGTATCATCTTTAAGCGTGTCATAATCTACTGTTATGCCTAAAGGTATGCCGATTTCATCAGCACGTGCATATCGTCTGCCAATCGAACCTGCCTCATCATAGTCAACCATAAAGCCTTCATCAAGCAACCTCTTATGTAATTTCAATGCTTTTTCTGGTAGTCCATCTTTGCTAACAAGAGGATAAACTCCAATCTGTACTGGTGCAATGTCTCTTGGAAAACTTAGTAACACTCTGCCTTCTTTAACGTGGTAGGCATATTCAAGAGCTACATAAACAAGCCTATCAGAGCCTACACTTGGTTCTACAACATGCGGAATAAAACGACTTCCACGTTCAACCACCTTCTGGCGTTCAATTTCCACATGTTCTGGCAAAATCTTGAATTTTCCAAGCATATGGTGACCTTTTTTCTTTAAAGACGTCTCAATCTCTTTCGGGTCAGTCTTTGAAAGCATTTCGGCCACCGCTGCCGCATCTCTTTTGAAGATTGGACCTAGCTTTGCCATAATAGGCTTTATGATTAACTGCTCCTTTTCAACAGGTTCTTCGCATTCTTTGTAAACGCGCATGTCTTGACCGCTGAACTCCATATGTCGTTTTAAGTCGTAATCCGTTCTGTAGGCGTGCCCAGAAACTTCCGTCCAACCCCAACGTTCATCATAGAATTGTTGGTCAAAACTTTGAAGCGAGTAATGTGCTCTTTCCCAAGGAAGTTTTTCTATGAAGCGTTGCTTTTCAGCTGGAACGCCTAAATCTGCAAGCACTTTCTGGAAACAAGCCATGAAAAACGCTTGCCATTCAGCTTTTATGTAACCTTTTTTCAATGCCTTTTTAATTGTAACTTCAGTAATTTCTTCAGAACCGCGCAGTTTAGATTCAGCTAGAAAAAGGCGCAATTTTTCTTTTTCAACATCTTTCAGTAGGAAACAATTCGGCTCTTCGGGATCGAAGAAAAACTCTAAATCGATTATAGTGAATTCTCTTAATCTTATCAGACCCTGCCTCGGCGAAATCTCATTCCTTAAGGCATGACCTACCTGCAAGACACCAAAGGGTAGTTTCTCCCGAGTCATTTCGTACAAGCGTCTAAACTCTACAAATATTCCTTGTGCAGCTTCGGGTCTTCCATAACCAACCGCCCCTGCATATGGACCAATAGTTGTTTTAAACATTGTTGAGAACAGTTTTGGCTTGCCTAAAGTGCCACCGCATTCCGGGCACTTAATGATGTGCCTTTCAATAGCTTCGTTAAGCTCTTTTAGGTTCATTCTTTCAGATTCTGACTCACCAATTTTTGCATGTTCTTGAAGCAGATGGTCTGCACGGAATCGTTTTTTGCAGTTTAGGCATTCAACCATAGGCTCTTTGAAATGGTCTATGTGGCCAGAAGCTTCGAAAACTTTGGACGGGGTAATTACAGGCGATTCTATTTCTAGAATTCCAAGCTTATTTACGAAAAGTTCTCTCAGTTTTCTTTCAATATTCTGTTTCAATTTCGCTCCTAATGAACCGTAAGTTGCGAAGCCAGCAACGCCGCCATATATCTCGTTCGATTGCCAAAAAAATCCTCGGCGACGTGCCAACTCGTCAATGGTTGTAAACTTGTCAGCAGCCTTTTTTTCTTCTGGCAACTTGTTTAGCCTCTTTATACGTGAATATTCAAAGACTTTAAGACGTACCTAATAATAAATTTTCAACTCAAAAGGATTGGCGGTGTTGAGCTTGAGAATCCTGAGCTATCAAGAGCTTCTGGATTTAGTGGATGGCGCTGCAACCTTCTCCGCTGGCGGTGGAGGCGACCCAGAATTAGGCTACAAGATAGCTGACAAGCTAGCTTCTCAAGGGTGCACTTTTAGGCTTGTAAACCCTTCAGAAGTACCAGCAAAAGCTAAAGTCGTAAATTTTGCCTGTGTTGGCGCTACGACAGCGATAGAGTATGATTCTGAAGCAGCAATGAAAACATTAAAGGTATTAGAGGAATACGCTGGCTTTTCCGCCTATGCCACAATCCCCGTCGAATTAGGTGGTTTTAACACTTTAGTGGCAGTTGACGTTGCCGCTCGCAACAACATTCAAGTCGTAGATGCTGATGGAGCTGGCAGATCTGTTCCAGAAGTTCATCTAAAAGTCTACACGATTGATGACATTCCAATAACTCCGATGGCCATTTCAGACCTGCACGCGAAAAATGTGGTGATTGTGAAAGAAACCGTCAATTCGAAGGCAGCAGAAAGAATAGCCCGCATTCTAGCAACTGAATGGAACCAGAGCGCCTATACTGCTAGAAGAATATTGACAAGCACTCAAGTTAGGGCTTCACCTATTCAGCTCAGTTTGTCACAATCCATAAAAATTGGAAAACTCTTAAGAACAGCCGTCGAGCCGATGAAGGCGGTTCTGAAAGAAACTAGAGGCTTCAAACTTTTTGAAGGCGTTGTGGACTATGTAGAGCGGAAAACAGAATTAGGCTTTACTTTTGTCGAAATAAAGCTTCACGGAACAAACGAATATGCCAAAAACCAGTTTAAATTCAGGGCTAAGAACGAAGTGCTTGTCGCCTACAAAAACGGAAAACTAGCAGCAATCGCCCCAGACATAATCACCCCTGTACATCCGGAAACTGGCAGATGTATAACCGCAGAAAAAATCGAAAAAGATGATAAATTAGCTGTTTTGGGTTTGCCAGCACCGCAAAAATGGAGAACCAAAAAAGGATTGGACCTATGGAAGGAAGTTCTTCAAAGGTCTAAAATAAATGAAGAATATTCACCCATTGAGAAATTGACATCTCAAAGCCTCTCCGGTTAAGCTATAAAGGGCGACATAGAATTTTATAAGACAAATGTGAAATAAGAACAGCCAGAAGGTGCCAGAATCATGCCAAAGATAAAAGTTGCTCTAGCAGGCGTCGGAAACTGCGCAGCAGCTCTAGTTCAAGGCTTAAAATATTACGGTGATTGCGAAAAAGAGGAAGAAGCCATCGGATTGCGTCATCTATTTCTAAATGGTTTCCACCCAAAAGACATACAAATCGTAGTAGCCTTTGACATTGACAACAGAAAAGTTGGGAAAGACTTGTCTGAAGCTATTTTTTCTGAGCCAAACAACGCCCCAAAAATAGCGGATATCCCACGACCTAATATTACGGTTCAGAAGGGACCTGTTTTAGACGGTGTTGGCGAATATACCAAAAACGTGGTACAAATAAGCAAACAGTCAGAAGTAAATATCGCAGGAATGTTGGAGGAAAGCGATTCAGAAATTCTGCTCAATTTGCTTCCAAGCGGTGCTGTTAAGGCTTCTCAGTTTTACGCAGAGCAAGCGCTTAACGCAGGTTGTGCTTTCGTGAATGCTACACCAATCTTTATGGCAAGTGACGCTATGTGGGCTGAGCGGTTTGAAAAAGCCGAGTTGCCACTTGTGGGTGACGACTTAATCGATCAGGTTGGTGCGACAACGCTGCATAAGACTTTGCTGAGATTGCTTTCGATGAATGGTGTGCGAATTACAGAAACGTATCAGCTTGATGTTGGAGGCGGCACGGAATCGTTGGATACGTTTGATAGAAGTAGGAATGTGAAACGTGCTGTTAAGACGAAGTCTGTTGAGTCTGCTTTGCCCTATAAGGCAGAAGTAGTTGCTGGTTCAATGGATTATGTGGATTTTCTCCAAAACAGACGCGACAGTTACTTCTGGATCAGAGGATTATACTTCAGCAGAACGCCCATGCAAATAGACCTTAAACTTTCAACTGTAGACGCGCCGAACGCTGGCTCTGTTCTGTTGGACGTTATAAGGGCTGTTAAAATAGCTTTGAATAAAAAACTGAAGGGGGCGATACTGCCAGTCTGCGCTTACGCGTTTAAACATCCGCCGCAGATGGTGCCGCTTGAAACAGCTGAAACAATGTTTGCAGACTTCATGACAAACAACAGTTAAGCAAGCCTTATCTATTTCCTTGCAATTTTTCGCAGCTCGCGTACCACTTTTTCCTTTACGCCGCTTTGTTTGATTCTCTCTTTCAGTGAGCTTATAGTCTTCACAGGTGTGGGGTCTATCTCTCGCAAAATAGCCAAATACACACTCGTAAAATCACCCATACAAATAACTGACGCCATCTTCGACAATCTGCTTTTGCCAACGCTGTGAACCTCAAATGTCTTCACTGACGCTTTGTGTATCAAATCTTTCGTAGTTGCGATTCTTTGCTGCATCACTGTAGGCGCATTATTGTCTCGTATGAAGATTGCTGAGAAACATTTAGCAAGCTTCTGCACGCCTTCCCACCCGACAATTTCGTTGTGATTAAGCTCTGGGAAAAACTCCCATTTAGCTGGAACCTTACTATTCTCGTTAAACTGCGTCTTAAAACGTTGAGCGACAGCACGATAAAATCCAAATCCATAAACCACAGGAATTGTTCCACAAATGTCTGATGCCAATTTCTTACAAAAATTAGCATTAAATGGTTGATTAGGTGAATTAACCTCACTAACTTCCTTCAGCACTTTGATGGTTTCAGAGATTTCCGAATCAACCTTTGAAATTAAGTCGATTTTCTCTAATAGTACCGTCAACGGTATGAACAGATATGGCAAGGTTGCGCGTGGAGCCATTCCGGAGGGAACACGCAAACACGGAATAGCCAATTTTTCTGCAAATTCGTGCAGTATTCCGCCAGAGCTTATGCAGACTATCATGCATTTTCGTTTAATGGCTTCTAAGAAAACGCTTAAGGATTCCTCAGTCTCTCCAGAATAGCTTACAACGAAAACTAATGAGTCTTTGTTTACGTATGCTGGTAGAGAGTACTCTCTGCAAACTTCTATTGGAAGTGTTATTTTGTCTATTGCCCAATCTTTTAAAAGTTCTCCGCCGATGGCTGAGCCGCCCATACCAGCAACTATGATTGAGTCAGGCTTAGGAATGTCAATAGAGAAAGCTTGGGCTTGTTTTGCGGCTTTTTCATAATGCCTTGATGCGTCCACGCAGAAAGAGAGCATATCACTCTTGTCAATTTTTTTAATTGCACGCATGTTGTCCAAAATTGTTGCTGGCAAGTTTCTTTCTCACCCAATCAATTATATTCTTTCATATTGCGCTTTTAGCTTTTAAAAGAAGTGCATATAATAATATTTCAAAAGAGAAGGCGAAGTGAAGTTGAATAGGAAAAAAATTTGCGTTGCAATACCGGCTTCTGTTGTTTCGGATATTCCCCATTTACGTGAAAAAACCTCAAAGATTGGTTTTATTGGGAGAGCAACGGCAATCTTCAGGGTTAACGAAATAATAGTTTACTCGGATAATCTGAAGGTTGATCAAAAAACTGAGATGAGCTTAATCGCCCTATTGTTATCATATATGGAGACGCCGCAGTATCTACGAAGAAGACTTTTCAGGCTGAGACCACAACTGCGCTATGTTGGAATACTTCCACCTCTACGAACGCCGCATCATCCACTTAACCGCAGAATTAAGAGCTTAAAGATAGGTGAATACCGAGAGGGCATCACGCTATCCAGAACTAGCGAAGGCACACTAACAGACATAGGCGTTGAAGAGCCTGCACTAATTTCAAACAAACAGCTTCCGCTGAACCAGCGGGTCACCACCAGAATAACAAAAATTGGAAAGCATGTAGAGGTCACACTTGCGGAGCGTGATGAAATACCATCCTATTGGGGTTATAAGGTTACCGTAGAGCGTAATTCTATTGGAAAGTTTGCGAGGACTAGAGGCTTTGGCTTGGTCATTGCCACTTCAAAATATGGTGTCCCATTCGCAAATGTTGCATAACAGATAGCTGAAAAATGGAAAAAAGCAGACAATATTCTCGTGGCTTTCGGTGCGCCCACACGAGGGCTTTACGAAATTGTCAAAAGTGAAGGACTCAGTCTGGATGCCATTTCGGATTTTGTTGTAAACGCAGTGCCGATGCAGGGAACAGAGACTATTCGAACAGAGGAGGCACTTATCGCTTCTTTTGCAATTTTGAATGTGCATTTTGATTTTTAAGGCTTAAATGTTTGTTTTGCTATTGTGCGTTTATGAATTTCGACATCGCCATGCCCTTGACGCTTTTCTTCGTTACTTTAGCGGCTATATTTTTTGATAAGAAGGTAGAACGAAAGATGAAGGGAGTTTTTGAGGAAAAAGAATTTCGTGTTCGAGACGCTATTTTGCTTGTCGCAGCAATGGCCGTAACAGTATCTCTTATAGTGTTTATTCCACAAATGGCTATCATGACAATTTTTCTTTTTTCCTATTCCATGTTGCTTTTCACATTCACCTATATTTTCTCTGATTTCAAAAAAGCCCAAGCCCGACTTTTTAACATTGTATTCCTCGTAGTAAGCTTTACTGCGGCAACCATTAGCCTATACAACTTGGATGCAAACAGCTTAATGGGCTATGGCGCTTTGGCTTTTTTCTGCCTATTTGCATTCACCTTTATAGCATTACTATATGATGAACTGAGGACTAGTTTAAGAGAGAGATGGTACTTAGCAATACTGCCACCTGCACTCTTCATATTTCTATACTCGTTTTTCAGCGGAACACCTATATGGTTTCCATATCTGCTTGACATTTACGGAATCGTATTTGCGGTTTTGATAATTCTTTATCTTGGAAGCTTTTTCACATGGAGAACGACACTTATCTTTGTGACTCTTCTCACCGCTATGGACGTGATACTTGTTTTGGTCACTGGCGCTATGGTTTCTGCTGCAAGTCACGTTTCAGTTCTTCAACTTCCAATGCTCATTGCGATACGGACAATTCCGGCGGTAGTTAGAGATGGATATGTAATTTGGATGTCACTTGGTTTGGGCGATTTCTTTTTCGCCGGATTGATTGCCCTGCAAACTGTGCGAAAATATGGCAGAGAATACGCAATTCTTTCGGCTATTGCCATGTCTGCATCATTCTTTATTTTCGAGGCTTTCCTATTAACATATGAGTTAAGAGCATTTCCAGGCACAGTCATGATTATCTGCGGATGGATACCATTGATACTCTGGAAAAAATTAGGACATGAAGAAAAGGATTCGTTCTCTTCACGCTTCAAAAAGGAATAGAAGTCTCTTTTTCCTCAAACCTCAACTAGCTTAACTTGGAAAAGTTCAGACCACAATTTGCCCGTTATAAATAGCCTGTCCCCTTCTACATCATAAGCAATTCCATTCAGCACATTTCCACTGTAAGCCGCTTTTATGCTTGTGCAGTCTATCCATGCCTTGACCTGCCCATTAAAAGGGTCAATTACTACAATTTGCTCTGTTAGCCAAATATTAGCGTAAATATCACCCTTGACGTATTCAAGTTCATTTAACCTACTTACGAGGCTTCCATTATATCGCACTTCAATTTGCCCAAGTGTCTCAAAACTATCGGGGTCAAGGAAATATAGATTTGCACTTCCATCACTCATTATCAAGCGTTGACCATCATGTGTAAGCCCCCAACCCTCATTAGAATAATCAAACACCTCCAAAAGCTCAAAAGACGTCTTGTTATACACGAATCCCTTATGCTCTTTCCAAGTCAACTGAATAATCCTATCATTGAAGATAGTCATTCCCTCTCCAAAAAACTCGTTTGATAAATTATAAATTTGCAAAATATACCCCGATTCCAACTCTACACAACGCAGCGAAGACTTGCCATAGAGCCCCGTGCTTTCATACAAAACACCATCCTCGAAAGCTAAGCCTTGTGTAAAAGCATCTTGGTCGTGTGGATAACTATCTACAACTTCAAAGACATAATGCACGACTCCTCTGTCTCTCAACACCAACATCAATGAAGCAGCAACGAAAGCCCCGACGACAGTTAGGCCCAAAATAAAGAACATGCATAGTTCAGTGTTCGACGTGAATTTTGTCTGCATGAAGACCTCTCCATCTCAAGTTTACACCTTCCTTAATGAGGTTTTTCATTTGGCATTCAGTCATTCCAAGTTTTCGGCAAACCCCAACATTAGCCCTTAAGTAATTTTTTCTTATTCAACGTCCTTGCCCAAAAAAATAGAAAAGCAAAAAAAAGCTACATCGCGCCCTAAAATCCCTTCTTTAACTACCTGTCCCCCACAAATCAAAACAAGACAAGATAACACATCTAAACAAGCACAACCACAACACCTATTTGAACCCAAATAGACGGGCCTAGAACTGTTGCACACACAAGCACGCTAAAAAAAGAAAACAATTAACTCTTAGCCGAATAGGGCACCTAGTCCTTCCAGTGCAGCTTCTTCTTTAGCTTTCTCTTCTTCTTCCTTCTTTTTCTTCTCTTCGCCCTTCGGTTTAGCTTCAGGCGCTGGCGCAACTGCCGCTGGTGCTGCAGCTGGCGCAGCCATCATCGTCGGAGCAGACTTAATAGCCTCGTCAATGTTGACTTCTGCTAATGAAGCCACTAAAGCTTTGACTCTAACAGCGTCAACATTCATGCCTGCTGCTGTCAAAACCTGCGTTAAATTCTCTTCATTTATCTGTTTTCCTGCCTTGTGAAGGAGCATCGCAGCGTAAACGTATTCCATACCCTTTCACCTCTCCATTCAGATATTTTAACTTTTTTTCGTTTCCTCAGTCGGCACTGCCTTTTCCTCTATGGTAGGCAATCTCCTACTTAAACTTAACATTTCCATGTGTGCCTTCCTAACCAAATCCGCCACAGTTTCTCTTGTGATGACAGCAGCGTTTATTGCAAGCGCATGGGCTTTTTGATGCGCAATCTGCAAAAGCGGAACAACGTTATCTTTCGTTGGATACGCTATGCTAAGAGACAACGTAAATGCGTTTGAATGAGCGTTTTCAATGCTTTTACTGGTGGCATTTACGTCTATCTGTAGTTGTTCCTGAGGTATTATTAGTCCATTATCATATACAACTTTCAATGAGAGCCCTGCCTCAACAGGCTTTATTCCAAGCTTTGATAATACACTGGCAAGTCTCTCAGAGATCGCCTCACCTTTCCTAACAACCAATGTATCCTTATTTACCCAGACGCTTCCTGACTCAATTCGCGTGGGCAGACCAACAGCATTTAGTTGGCTAATGATTGGACCAGGTGGTTGTCCAGTATTTCCAGCTGGAACTACAACGTCAAAAGCTGCTATGTCCCCGGTCTTCGCTGTTGTTTTTACTTTGCCTTTTTCCAGAAGTAAAGTCAATCTAAACGGGTTCAGATTCGTAAAAAGATAAACATTCGACCCGGTTAAATACTCAGCAAGCTTCTCCGGATCAACTTTATCCTTGCAATTTTCAAGAGCTAGTTTCATAAGCGTGTTTTTTATAACCTTCATGTAAACCTTATTTGCCAAGTTTTTCTTGAACGCTTGAAGCTGCGGCGCTCTAACCTTTTGGAGATTAGCAATGCCAATAATCTCATATTGCTTCACCAGCTGTGTTATTGCTCCAATTTCGCTATTTTTTTCTTGTAGAATTTGTTGAGATGGCATTGTGTTTTTCTTCCTCTCCTATGGTCTGATGCTTACGGGTTTACCCATAGACGTTTTCACATAGGCGACTTTAATGTTTTTCATTCCTCTTTTGAGTTTGCCTTCTATGGCCCTTAAAACTGTTTGTATGTTTTCGGTTATCTCTTCCTCTTTCATGCTTTCTGAGCCTACTCGGCACTGTAGAATCGGTTGACTTCTCATTCGCACAATCACTGTTTTCCTATGTTTTGCTAGCAAGCTTACGATATCCGCTGTCGGCGGAACAGGAATGGGCATCTTACCTCGAGGCCCTAAAACAGGACCCAAGACTTTTCCAACCAATGACATTAATGGAGCCTCAGCTATAAAGAAGTCGTAGCCATTGGCAATTTTGCGTAAATCACGTTTTTTGCCTGCGTATCCTTCAAGTTCAGCCCGTTCTACGACAAGGTCCGCATTCGCCCTTCTCGCCTTCAAAGCCAATTCTCCTGAAGCGATGACACATATCTTGTTTTGCTTTGCAAGTGAATGCGGCAATTCCACTATTTCTTGGAGTTTGCCTTCCGGAGATTTCATGTCTATGTCTTTCAGGTTTAGAACCAACTCTACTGACTGATCAAAGTTCTTTTTCTCTGATTTTTCTTTTGCCTCTTTAACTGCGTCAAGTATTGTCTTCTGGTCTAAGGGCATTCTAGCAACCTCGTGCCAATAGGGGAATGGAATGCGGTTATAAAAATATTCTCTTAGGCTTCAGTCTTACTGAATATCTCGTCATACTTACCTTCGTCAATCCGTTTTTGCACTTCCCGTGGGTCTTTTTCTTCCACTGTGACGCCCATGCTGACGCAGCTTCCCAGAATTTCCTTTGCAGCTTCTTTAAGGCTTTTCCCTAGAAGTTCATGACCCTTAATCTTTGCCACACGTATGACTTGTTCCATGGTAAGGCTTCCAACTTTTGCTGTGTTCGGTGTTCCAGAGCCTTTCTCAATTTTTAATTCGCTGACGATGAGGGCAGATGCTGTGGGAGTTCCAACGCTGACATCAAACGCTTTTGTTTCAGGGTCAACAGCAACCTTCACTGGAACTTTCATTCCAGCATAGTCCTTCGTAAGCTCGTTTATCTTGTTCACAATCAACATTACGTTTACGCCCAACGGACCTAGGGCAGGTCCTAGTGGTGGTCCAGCGTTTGCTTGCCCTCCACTTATGAGCAGTTCTACGATTTTTTTGTCAGCCATTTACATAACCCCGCCTTCGGTTTTTGCTTTTTCAACTAATTTTATGTAGTCTGAGTGAACTGTGATTGGCAGAGTGAATGTGGCTTCCAGCAGTTCTAATGTGACTTCTGCCTTGCTTTTATCAATGCGCGTGATTTTTGCACGCATGCCCTTGAATGGTCCGCCTGTAACCTCCACTATGTCGTTTTCGTTTAGTTCTTCAATTACGGGTTTTCTGACGATGTATCTTTCAATTTCGGAAAAACTGACTACTCCAGGAACTCTGGAGCGTACATGTCTTACTCCGGTTATTGCTTCTTCTACAAAGTGTGGTCCTTCAGCTTCTACGAAAACATATCCTTTTAGAGTTTCGGGTACAAGAATTGCTTTTATTGGTATGTGGTTCATTTCGATTTTTGCGGCAACGAGTTTGGCCACATTTTTCTCCTGCCCTGTTGTAGTTTTTATGGCAAAAATTTTCGTTGTGGGTTCTTCGGTTTTTTCCAAGGTTTCATCCTTCTAGCCTGTACTGCCTTGCAGAACAGAGGATAATAGTTTGATGATGAATCCTATTAGGCCAATTGCGCCTATGCCTAAGAAGCATATTTTCATTGATAGCCAGAGCTCGCTCGATGCTGGTTTCACTGCGAGTCTTAATGTTCTTCCGGCTTGGGATAGGAAAGATCTTAGGCTCACCATGGCTTATCGGCACACTCATCGGTTTGACATGATATAAATGTTGTTATGGTGTTTTGGTTTTAATAGATAATTTGGGACGTTTCTATTAACTTTTCTGTGTGTTTACGTTTGCGTGCAATGGCGATAGGCCCCTCTATTTGGAGCCAAATAGGTTCTGTTGGGTTGAAAGCGGTTTGTTATCTGAATGTTAGATTCTTTGGATGGGAAGACCTATTTTTTTGAGCATTTCGACAAGTTCTGCTTTGTTTTCGCCTTTTATGCCTTTCCAATCCAAAATTATGGATTTTACCTGTTCCAGTGTTTTTTCCACGCATTTGTTTAGGATTTCTGAATCCACGTATGGAATAGCGTATTTTGGAATTATGTGCCCAAAAGCTGTTTCGTTTTTCAGTGCTAGACGGGTGAACTTTCCATTGTAATGTGGTCCGCCGATGCCCAGAGCCGCTTTGGCTTGAGATTCACCGAACTTCGCAATGGCTTCCATTGTTGCACGGGCTACAACTTCGGCTGCTTTCAAATCGTTCCATTGTTTAGGCGAGCTTCCTAGTTCTGCGAACATTGTGGGAATGTTTAATGAAGGGCCATGGTGAGTGCATTCATAAGAAACCTCGTAATCAAGCTGCATTTCCTCTTTAAGGCGCACCATAGCCTTTAAGGTGTCTCGCATAGCGTTGGCTGGTGAAACAGAAACCATTTTTGGAAGACCGCCCAATTCTGCGTCGCCTAAATTGCCTGGAACATGAACTGACAAAGTAGGAGTGCCACTGACACTGCTATGCTTAGATATGAAAATAATGAGCTCTAAGCATGTAAAGAAATCCGTTATGCTCTGAGCGTACACAGATTCCGTTTTCAAAGTTACGAGTCTGATTCTTTTGCCATCAAAATTGGCCTCGTAAACTGGGTTTTCTTGGAAATTTTCTGGTTGTTTCTCAAATGTGTAATAGTTTAGAATTTGCATAGCGATGTTTAGACTTGCAATGTCTTTGTTCGACGAAACCAGTAGAATCATGAGAACAGCTTGCCTTCTAATTTGCTTTGTAGAGATAATAAATAATGTTATATTTTAATGAAATTAGTCCCTAGATTTGTAGTTGAAACGGTCTGCACAAAATTGGGAATATAAATGAAAGATGAATTCAATCTTGAAGCAAAACTCTACGACGAAGTTTGGGGAAAACGTGACTACGACAAAGACGTGAAATTTCTGAACAGTCTATTTCGAAAATATAACTGCAGAAGCATCCTTGATGTGGGATGTGGAACAGGAAACCATTCCATTAGACTGAGCAAACTAGGATACGAAGTAACTGGAATTGATATAAGTGCATCTATGCTGAAAATGGCTAGAAAGAAAAACAGAACGTCAAAAATTAGATTTTTGCAGAGTGACATGAAAAAACTAGGAGAAGTTATTCCAAAAGGATCTAGATTTGATGCTGCAATTTGTTTAGGGCATGTTCTTTCTCATTTAATGACGGATAAAGATTTGCGAGCATTTCTCAGTGGATTGCATAAAATACTGAAAGAAAAGAGTATTTTCGTTTTTAGCGCCAAAAACGCTAAGAGAATCAATGAGAGATATTTGAACGTGCTTCGTTTGGACCACATGATAAATAAAGAAAAATTGCGGCTTGCACTATTTTCGTATAACTCGAGGGATATGCAAGACACAAACACTCTGATGTGGAGACCTATCTACATATTAAAAGAAAATGGAAAAATGGACTTGCAGATTAGAGAACACAAGCTTAGGTGGTTTGAATTTCTGCCCCTTAAGAAGATAGTAGAGAAATCTGGTTTTGATGTACTCACGATTCACTCTGGGCCCGAGAAAGAAAAGTTCAGAGAAAATGAACATGATGACATGTGGTTTGTAACGCGCGTTAGATGAAGAGAAAAGGCATAACATCTTGAACTGCCATCTGCTATACGAAGTTTTATCCAATCAACGTCCAGCCTTTCTTCCAGATAATCTATCACTTTTCTTTGCAGATGGCGCATCTATACGCAAAAACTTTATGTTCACATATGGTTTCGTCTTGTAGCATGGCAATTGTTTCGGAGCTTACTGCATGTGACATTCCTAGACTTAGAGCGTTCATTTTGGAAGCTTGGCGATTGGCTGGGCCTTCGGCTTTAGGCTGGACAGGAGCTACCGACGAGAACATCTCGGAGATTGCTTCTGAAAATTATCTTCAAGGGTTTATTGGAAACGCAGATCTGAAAGTTTTCATCAGCAAAATACGAGAAAACGTGGTCGGATTCTGCGCGTTGCGAAAGATAGACGACCGCTCAGTTGAGCTTGCAGGAATTGTTGTTCGTCAAGACCAATTGGGCAGAGGGGTTGGAACTGATCTGTTCGAAGCAGCGAAGAAACAAGCTGTTAGGTCAGGGTTTGCCACCATGCTGGTCAAGACAGAATCAATTAATGATAGAGCTTTGTCTTTCTACAGAAGTAAAGGATTTGTAGAAGGTGAACACGTAGTCGAGGAAATAAGAGGGATCTATGTCAATCTGACGGTTCTCAAGCTCGATCTTCCAGAAGCACAAAAATAACTAGTTCTGCCGTCGTCCGTTTTGTTGGTTGAGGAAAAGTTTTATAGCTTAGCTTCGGTGGTTTTGGTTCTGAAAGAAGTGGAAACATGCATTTACTTAACTTTAAGGAGTTGTCTGGGCAACAACTTACGGAAATTATTGATAAGGGTATTGAAGTCAAGCATAATCTGAAAAAATATCGAAATGCTCTGGATGGCAAGTCTTTGGCTATGATTTTCCAGAAAACTTCGACGCGGACCAGAGTTTCTTTTGAGGTGGCTATGACCCAGCTTGGTGGCCACGCGCTTTATATCGACTGGAGAACGACGAATTTTGCTTTGGCAGATATCCATGATGAAATACGATATTTATCGAGGAATGTTGATTGTATAATGGCACGTCTATTGAAAAACGCTGATTTGCAAGCTATGGCTGAAGCCTCTCGTATTCCAGTAATTAACGGGTGTGATGATAAATATCATCCAAGTGAAGTGATTGGGGATTTGATAACTGTGAAGGAGAAGGCGGGCAAACTGAAAGGTGTTAAGCTAGTTTACATAGGGGCGCATAACAACGTTTGCAATTCGCTTATTGAGGGATGCACCAAAACAGGCGTCAAAATAACCACTGTGACACCCATATTTAATGAGCCAGCAAGAGATGAGGAATTGCTGGAAGATGCTAAGAAAACTGGGTTATACGAGACTACTTTAGATGTTAAGGAGGCAGTTAAAGATGCGGATTTTGTTTATACGGACACTTGGGTTGATATGGAATTCTTCTTAGACCCGAAATATGCCGCAGAGAAGGAAAAGCGGGTCAAACTTATGATGCCTTACCAAATCAACAAGGAACTACTGACGGGAAGCAATGCGTACATTATGCATGACATGCCAATTCACAGAGGCTACGAAATAAATGCAGATGCCATTGAAAGCCCAAAATCAATAATCTATGAGCAGAGCGAGAACAGGCTTTACTCAGCAGAAACAATACTACTAAAATTGCTTGGAAAATACTGAGACTATTTTAGTATCATTTGTACGAATTTTTCTGGGTCAAACTCTTCCAAGTCATCATATGTCTGCCCAATGCCAATAAACATAATAGGCTTATGCGTCACATAGGTTACGCTTAAAGATGCACCTCCTTTTACATCTGCATCCACCTTAGTCAATATTGTGGCGTCTATGCCAACGCTCTTATGGAATTCCTCTGCCTGCATAACAGCGTCGTTTCCCGTAAGCGAATCCACAGTTAGCAGTGTCAAGTCTGGATTTACAATGCGCTTAATCTTTGCCAACTCGTTCATTAAGTTCTTGTTTGTCTGCATTCGCCCCGCTGTGTCAATCAAAACTACGTTTATTCCATGCGATTTTGCATGATTTATCGTGTCATAAGCTACTGCAGCTGGGTCCGCGCCATACTTGTGTTTAATCATGCGAAGCCCTAAACGTTTAGCATGCTCTTCCAACTGCTCAATAGAGCCCGCCCGGTAAGTGTCGCTGCAAGCCAGAACTACAGAATAACCCTTCTTATTCAAGAAATGGGCAACTTTGGCAATGGTTGTGGTTTTCCCCGTACCATTAATCCCAACAAAAACAATGACGAAAGGCGCACTCTTCTTCCGCTTTTCTTCAACAGCTTTTAACAAATCAATGTTATGATTTGTGCACATCGTCTCCAGAAGCACATCATGAAGACTCTTTTCAACTATTTTCTTGCGGTCTTCGAGACGTTTAACCTGAACGCCATCCAAACGTTTTTCCATGCTATCACATATTTGCTCTGCCACAGGAAAAGCAACATCATTTTCTACGAGGCTTACTCTAAACTCTGACAGAACAGGACGTAGGCTTTCAGCCTTAAGCTCTGTTGTTGTAACCTTGTTAACTAGACCCTTCAGCCCAGACTTCAGCTTCTCAAACATCTTTAGAAGATTGCTCCTTTCGCAACTCTGCAACTAAACTCTCAAATCTTTCTCTTCCCGCACTCATTTTTTCAGCAACTTGAGACAACTGTTGCTGAAGAGACAACCGTGTTTTTTCAGTGTTTTCCAGACGTTTCTTAACGATCTCTTTTGCTTCTTGCAGAGTTTTTTCAACCGAAACACTCGCACCCATTCCAACAATTAGCTTATCTGAATTGTCAAGTTTGGCTTTGATAAAGGAGTTGCCACCTATCGGCACCAAAAGTTCCGAGTTTTCCTTTTCTTTCTCTAAACCTTCCAGCGACATATTCGCATATGTCAAATCTGTCATAACTGCGTTTATCATGTCAATTCTAGACTGCAACGCCTCCGCAGTCTGCTCAAGCAACCGCAATTCAATGCTTATTCTACGCAGTTCTTCTTCGCGTTTATCCTTCTCCAACTTTTTCGTCTCCAGCAACAAGCTTTTTGATTAACGGATTCTGTATCTCTTCAAGCGGAACCTCCTCAACGCGAGTTATTTTTATGTGAACCCGTTTCACGCGGTGTCTGCTTCCTAATTCTGCGTAAACTTTCTCGACTGCATGTTCACTTTTAGCAGCGATTATTTCCTTTTTGAACTGGGTTTTTAGGTTTGGCTTTTGAATTTCACCTATAACTCTGAAAACTTTCATTTACCTCATCTTCCTTCACAACATCCAGAGCGTTCTCAATTATAAACATCTCGGGACCCGTAGTCATAGACCCCAAAACAGCAGCAAAACGATTTCCAATCAAACCCGTACCCACGTAGGGTATGCCACAATTAACAGTGCTTACATCAACTGGCACCTTCAAAACATCTTCTAAAAGTTTGCGTTCAGAATCCCTCAACAACGGATGCGCCACAACCCCCTTGTTTGTGGCAACAGCCAACGACCCAACATATGGCAAACCAGCAATTTCGCTAGGCACAGCCTCAACACCCAAAGTCTCAGAAATCTCCTCGATTTCGTTCGCTCGAAAACGCACATCAACTATAGCACCATAATCATTCGCTAAGACCAGATTGCCATAGGCGGTTTTCTTTCTCTCCATCATCGTTATGTTTCCTTCAAAACAAGATTTTATGGTTCCAATCTCTTTATCGCTTACAAAGTGCGGTAGCAGAATCCCATTCGAGTTCGCACACGCAAGCGCGCCAACTAGAACTGATGCGCCAATCGATGTTTGAATCAGCTTGACCTTCAGCCACTCGCTCAGTTTTTCTGCCTTCTTAAACGGAACCACTTTTGGAACAATGACAACTTTGTCTGTAGCAAGCGAGTAAACGCCTATACTTACGCTTCCAACAATGCTGGACAAGTAAATGGCCAAGGATTAGTCTCCTTCAGCCAAATAAACAGTGACGTTGCCCTCTTTATCTTTTGCAGCCCTTATTCTAATGTTTCTTGAAGGCTTTTCTATGCCACGCTTCCAGATTCTTTCATTTACCTCATTATTAATAATCAGTCTTTTAGGGGCTTCTTCTTCGCTCTCTTTTTTTGCTTCGAGCTTCATGTGTCGCGTCACAAAATTCCGTATAATGCGCATCGCCTTTGGGGCCCTTTTGTTTGGCGGCTTAATCCATGCTTTGCCCAAAGGAATTGTATAGATTCTTTCTTCAATTATCTCCTCTTCTTCCGCCTTTTCCTCACGTGCCGGTGGTTTAGCCTTTTCAACTGTCGCAGCCATTTCTTCTTCCATTTCTTCTTCTATTGCTGTTTCAGCTGTTTCCTCTGCAATTTCTTCTTTCTTTTCCTCTTCGGAAATTTCCTCAGTCTTCTCTTCACTTTCGGCTTCTTCGACAGTTTCGGCTGCTTCTTTCGGTTCTTCTTCTTTCTTCAGCGCCTCTTCGTTGCTTTCTTCATCCATCTTTTGATTCACCTTAAGCCTTTATTTTTCTGGTTCTCCATTGTCTTCTTTTCGGATGTGTTCTAACTTTGCCGGCTGTTTTGGCTATTACCCATGTTGGTACCGCTTTTTTCTGTTTTCCTGCCTTTGCTAGTCTTCGTTTCTTTGCTGTGGGCTTGTTTCTGGTCATGTTTACATCCTTCTTATTTTTGTTTCGCGTTTTTGGGATTGCAGTTGAATGAGGATTTGCTTTAGCTGTGCGTCCGTTAGGGGTGAGGGAAGCTTTCCCTGTTGTGCCAGTTGGATTAGTTGTAGCTCTAGCTGTTCAGTAAATTCTGGCTTAACCATCTTAAGATTTGTTAGCCGCTGACGCGCTTCCGTGGTTAAGATTTTCCTTAGCAAGTTCTGTTTTTGCTGTTCCAACTGCTGTTCCATTTGGACCTGCCTTTGCTCTCCAGCCGCTTTCTGCTGCAAAGCCAAAAGTTTTCGCTTGCGGAGCTCTTCCAGCTCTTCGTCTGACATTTCAGCCACCTTTTGAAGATTTCGCGCTATGGGTAACTTCTTTTGCTGATTCCTTCTGAACGCTTTCAGCGATTTCTTGCAGAATTTTCCTGCCTTCGCGTGTTATTTTTCTTCCTTTTGGTTTTGATGTTTCAACTAGACCAGCAGTTTCTAACTGCTGTATAGATTTTCTTATTGCGGCTCTGCCTGCTCTAACTGCATGTTCTGGTTTGACGCCGAAGTCTTTTCTTCCTCCGTATTTGGTGCTTAATCTTTCAACGCCTATTGCTTCGTGAACGTAAATTTTCCGCAGTAACGAAGCGCAACGGATGTACCACCAGTCTGGATTTTGGGGCTGTTTTTCAACATGCGGTCCTGTCTTTGCAATGCTGGCCCATGCTGGTGGCGTTACGGCGTCCACGTTTTCTTTTAGGTACTTGGCTAGTTTTTCTATGAATTTGGATGCTGAAACATCGTAAGGCGTTGCCAATATCCATTATCCTCTAGGGCTTTTCCCTCAGTAAATCATGAAGCCAAATATAAAGGCTTTCACTTTTTGCGTCGCTTATAAAGCATAAAAGTGTGTCCTCTAACTTCGACTAATGATGCCTCGGTCTGTTCAGCGGTTGTTAAGGCGATTTGTTTGGCTTCTGTTTCGCCAAGGGCGTTTTTCAGGATTTTAATTTTAACCATCTTATTTTTGTCTAATTGTTTTTCAATTTCCTTCAACAATTGTTCTGAAACGCCGCTTTTGCCTACCCAAATTGTTGGGCTTTCTCCGCTTAGTCTGCGTTTGATGCGTCGTTTCATTCCTGCGGTCAATTTGCTCATAATTTTTGTTTTTCCTCCTTCTTTCTTAGCACAATTCGTGTTTGTTTGCCACATTTTAGGCAGGTAATCACCACGTGTGGTTCTCGTTGTTGTTTTATTCTTATACGAGAATTTGCGCCGGGTAAGATAAAGCTTTTACAATGGCTGCAGATTTGGTGTCTGTGTTCGGTTGGTAAGCGAATTTTGGCTGCCATGGCTATTTTTCTAGCTGTATCTACATAGTGCTGCGCTAAGGAAGGATTTTCGTGGAAGATTTCCTTCGCCAAACGAAAAAGAGTTTGAATGCGCTGCGCCGCTATTCGTTTAGTATCTGCATCCAACTTTGCATATTACTCCGTCGAGTGAAATGCACGTAACCATTGATAACTTTAGTCTCTCTACAAAATAAGGATAACTTGTTTTTTGACTCTATTGCTCTCTGCAGAGAGCCTAGCCCCCTATATGTAGATTCAATTGTGGATTCTTGCAGAAATAGGCTATGTTTCTGGTCTTAAGTGTTATTTATCCCCAAACACATTAGCGATGTGTGAGTAAGGATTAAAAGTAGTCTATTATTTTATTGATGGTCGGGATGGATTCTTTTGACATTATGATGGTAGCTTTGAAATTCAATGAGAAAATTAACGAGCGGAATCTGGAAGGTTAAGCAGATTTGATGTCTGATGATCACGCGTTCATAGACGACTCTGGAGAAATCACTAAAGGCAAAAGTGTCATGAAAGAAGATTGGAGAAAATTCTTTGAGGATTATCCTGATTACCGAAACGTATTCACCTCTGTAGTAGTTCAAAATGATGTTGCTGTTATGGTTGGTTGTTCTATCTGTTCCTAAAAACGACTTGACGGTCCAAACATGTGGACTGCCAAGGTGCACGGTGGGCGTGTCTCAGAATGGAGAGTATACTGGCTATACCAAAGGTAAGAACAGATTCAAGAATAATCATGCAATCAGAAGCGCACACATAAAGAAAGCTGTGAATTTAAACGTAACTTGCAGAGTTCAGTGCGGGGGTTAGGTTTAAAACTCGGTTTAAATTCTCGGAATTTTGCTTTAATAAACCATTATGGGTAGATTGAATTCAAATAGAGACCGAGATGCATTAGTATCTTTTCGCGAGTTTACCTATGCTATATGCTACAAGAGGAGCGCCTACTAGTAAAGAGGCAGTATGTAAAATAATGAATAGCGATGCTATGCTATTGTTGTTTGACAATGATGCTTCTTCGAACATATAATTCATATAAGCAGAAG
>JACAEK010000003.1 GCA_013388895.1 Candidatus Bathyarchaeota archaeon
ACACAGCAGGGTAGGTATACCAAAAGAAAAGAACATGATTGAAGACATTGAATGGCTACGGAAACAAGGTGCAAAACATGTTACACTAAAAACTGGCGCTTACAGACCTTCAGCAGTAGCTTACACAATGAAAATAGCGTCAGAAGCAAAAATTGGCGCTGTATACTTCGACGGAGCAGGCGGCGGAACGGGAATGAGTCCTGTCCCAATGATGGACGAAATGAGCATTCCAACAGTTTACCTAGAAACAATAGTTCTCAAATGTGCTCAGTTGTTGAAGAAGAAGGGCAGATATGTTCCAGACCTAATCATGGCGGGAGGCTTCATAAACGAAAGCCAAATCTTCAAAGCAATAGCAATGAGCAACTTTGGAGATGGACCTTTCGTAAAAGCCGTTCTAATGGGACGCTCGCCATTGACAGCCGTCATGAAAGCAAGCTACTTCAAACAATTGTCTGAAGAGGGCAAACTGCCGAAAACATTCGCAGACAGATACGGCAACACGCCTGACAAGTTCTTTATTGCAGCACCAGAACTCAAAGAGGAATATGGCGAACGATTCAAAGAGATACCATGGGAAGCTGTTGCACTTCACACATACTTGACAGACCGCATTGGTGTAGGACTAAAACAACTCTTAGCCGGCAACAGAAAATGGAAACTGGACCTCATCAACAGAAACGACCTAATGAGCCTGAATGAAACTGCTGCCAAAGTCACAGGTATACCGCTGCCACATGAGGTAGAAAAGGACGCAATCGAGAGAATCCTAGGATAACTCCATCCCTTTTTTTTAATTTCAAAGTCACCCTAAATTTTTAAGAAAGTACGAACAGATAGGGTAGCAAATGGAGATGGGTTTGATGGGAACAGAACAAACAGCATTGTCAGTTGCATGTGAGCAATTATGCATAGCAGCTGAAAAACTCGGTCTTGAACCTGACATACATGAAATGCTAAAGCATCCAAAAAGATCGCTCATCGTTTCTATCACGGTGAAAATGGATGGTGGAGGAATAGGCGTCTTTACCGGCTGTCGTGTACAGCATTGGGATGCAAGAGGACCGTTTAAAGGAGGTATCAGATACCATCCAAATGTTACATTTGATGAGGTAACAGCGTTAGCAATGTGGATGACGTGGAAATGTGCAGTCGTAGATATTCCTTATGGAGGAGCAAAAGGTGGAGTATGTTGTAACCCTAAGAGAATGTCAAAAGGAGAATTAGAAAGACTAACAAGGCGATATACAAGTTTACTTTTGGACTTTATTGGACCATACCGGGACGTACCTGCGCCAGACGTATACACAGATGCTCAAACCATGGCTTGGATAATGGACACATACAGCCAATTCAAAGGATACAGTGTTCCAGAATGCGTAACTGGAAAACCCATCAGCATCGGAGGTTCGGAAGGAAGAGAAGAAGCCACTTCCCGCGGCGTCGTTATCTGCGCCAGAGAAGCCGCAAAACGCATAGGCTTAAAGTTGAAAGGAGCCACTGTTGCAGTACAAGGATTTGGCAATGTGGGTTGGAACGCAGCTAAAATAGCACATGATATGGGCTGCAAAATTGTGGCAGTAAGTGATTCAGCGGGAGGAATCTACAATCCAAAGGGACTATCCCCCAGAAAAGTCTACGAGCATAAATCCAAAACAGGCGCAGTAACTAACTATAAAGGATGCAAAAAAATAACAAACGAAGAGTTACTTGAGACAAAATGCGATATATTAATACCTGCTGCTTTGGAGAATCAGATAACGGGGGCAAATGCGGATAGGATACGGGCGAAGATAGTGGCAGAGGGCGCAAACGGACCCACAACCCCACAAGCAGACAAGGTTCTTTATGAGAAGGGACTAATTCTCGTTCCAGACATATTGGCGAATGCAGGAGGAGTGACCGCGAGCTATTTTGAGTGGGTGCAAAATCTAACGCGCGAACACTGGACGTTAGAAGAAGTAAATAGAAAGTTGGAAAATAAAATGGTTAAGGCTTTCAGTGATGTGTGCAATTTGGCGAAGAAAGAAAAAATTGACATGAGAACGGCAGCATTGATATTGGGCGTTGGAAGAGTGGCTGATGCAATAAAGACTTTTGGCTTATGGCCATAAAGTAAATTACATTTTTGTTTAGCAGACAGATTTCGCACTTTTTCGATTTTCTTAGACTTTTGATTCCAAGTTTTTAAAGTGGTGTTTTTATATTTCAAAGGTAAGGTTAGCTTTACGACTGAGAAGGGGAGAAAGAGATATTGAAAACTGTTTCATCAATCATTGGAAACATAGATTTTATTTTTGAGCACTCACCAATAAAAATTGTTGCAAACAGAAATTGTCCAGAAATTGAGCTCGCCGGATTGGTTGTTGGTCCATTTGAGGAGGGAAATGAATATGAAGTTCAATTTTGGATAGCTCAAGAACTGGAAAAAACAGGAATTGCTCGTTTTCGTGAAGAAGAAGTGTTGGATGCACCTAAATTGTATAAAATCCAGTGGACAGAACGTGTCCAAACAGCTGGCCAGATATCTAAATTGCCGGAGAATTTCTACTCAAAACTTCGAAGACATCTTACAGAGCTAAAGAATGATGCTGCTCAGACCCCGGAGAAGTTGCGGGAGTATGAGAAAATTAAGCATTTAACCAGAGACACTGTTAATTCACGATTAAAGAAAATTGTTTCGCTTGCTTCTGCTCCAGCCCAAACCGAACAATTATTAAAAAATTTAACGCCCGAAGAAAGATTTCTTTACGGAAAACTCTATAAACTTATCAGTGAATGGCGTATCAAAGTATTAGATTATGGGGGAGACAAAGAATGACTGGAGAACTAGAAGTCATAGACCCGCAAGAACGTTTTCAAGATTTTTTCAAAACAGACAAATATCGACAAAGAATATCGCAAATGGCGGTAACGGATAAATTATCATTGACGGTGGATTTTGAGGAGCTTTTAGCCTTTGACCAAAAACTTGCTGAGCAATTGTTGGGACAGCCAGAAGAATATCTGAGACACGCTAATAATGCAGCTTACGCGCAACTCCAAATAGAGGAACCGGAATATGCTGAACAAACAGTTGACAAAGCGGAAACAATAGCTGTTAGAATAGTTCGGTTATGGCAAGCCACGCATCTGCGCAAACTAGGCTCAAACAATATAGGAAAACTCGTAATGGTCGAAGGAATAGTTGTCCGCTCCACACCAGTGCGACCTATGGTCATGCGAGCCGCATTCAAATGCAAAAGATGCGGAGAAATAACCCCCATAAACCAAACAGGGCAATTCCTCAAAGCACCCTTCACATGTTCTAGCCCTTCATGCCAAGCAAAGGGTCCATTTGAATTTGTCCAAGAAGAATCCACATTCATAGATTCTCAAGATCTACGCATGCAAGAAAGGCCAGAAGACCTTCCACCAGGGCAACTTCCCCGAACGTTACACGTTAAGCTTGTTGGAAGCGAGATAGTTGACATCGCAAGGCCAGGCGACCACGTTTCTATAGTTGGAATAGTTCGTGCTGTAGCTCCATCACTTCCGGGAGTTGGAAAGCTTCGCACTTTTGCTCTGCATGTAGATGCTAATTCTATAGAAGTTTTGGGCAAAGAACCAGAGATAGCACTTCCGTCGCCGGATGAGGAGGAAAAAATCCTTGACCTTGCAAGAGACCCATGGATACATCGGAAAATCATGAATTCGATTGCGCCATCGATTTATGGATATGACCATATAAAAGAGTCAATAATGTATCTCCTATTCGGAGGAATGTCTAAAAATCTTCCAGACATAACGATAAGAGGAGAATTAAACGCTCTTTTTATAGGTGATCCTGGAACTGCAAAATCTCAGCTCTTGCAATATGTGGCGAGAATAGCGCCCCGCGGCTTGTATACGTCTGGGCGGGGCACAACAGCGGCGGGTTTGACTGCTGCAGTTATACGGGAAAAAGGTGGTGGGATGAGCTTGGAAGCTGGAGCCCTAGTTTTAGCAGACAAAGGAATTGCATGCATTGACGAAATGGATAAGATGCGTCCAGAGGATAGGGTTGCTATTCATGAGGCTATGGAGCAACATACAGTCTCAGTTGCAAAGGGCGGTATTGTCGCAACACTCAACGCGCGAACAGCTGTTCTTGCGGCTGCTAATCCGTCTTTGGGAAGATACGAGCCTCATCGCACAGTGGCTGAAAATATCTCGTTGCCAGTTACAATACTTTCTAGATTCGATTTAATCTTTGTTTTGCGAGATGTGCCGGACAAAGAAGCAGACGGCAGAATGTCAGAACACATCTTAGAGATGCACAGAAAAGGCTCAAGCCCCGTGGAATCGCCCATGCCGTTAGAATTGTTGCGAAAATACATAAGCTACGCAAAAGGAATTAAGCCTGTTCTAACTCGGGAAGCATTGCAACGGCTAAAGGATTTCTATTTAGCGATGCGTTCCGCAAGTGAATCAGAAGGATCGCCTGTTGCAATAACTGCCCGCCAGCTTGAGTCTCTTGTACGTGTTTCTGAAGCAAGAGCCCGAGCAGCTCTTAGAAAAGAAGTCTTAGCCGAGGATGCAGAAGCAGCTATTGCTATCATGAAGAGGTCACTTGAGGAGGTTGGAATAGACTTATCTTCATACAAAATAGACATTGACATTATAATGACGGGAAAACCGAAAAGTGTACGAGATAAACTGCAGGTAGTGATTTCAGTTCTTATGGAGATGGAAAAAGAAACTGGAATAGTTGAAAAGGTCGCACTTCTAAACGAGCTTGAGACAAAGTACACAATTTCGAGAGTTGAAATAGAACGATTAATTGCACAACTGCTACGTGAAGGAACCATCTACGAGCCTAAAGAGGGCTATCTGAAGAAGACTTAGATTCTTACAATCCTAAACCACAGCAATGGCTATTTTAGCGGCTATGATATCACCAAGCACATTTATACGCATTTTCGCTTTCTTGCAAGCTCCGAAACAGTTTATGCAAATCTCTTTGCGATGGAAAGAAATGGTTTAACTCCCCAAGGTCATGAGATGGTACGGAATATCGAGAAAGCTAATAGTAATGTTCAAGCGATTGTTGCAACTATTTTTTCAAAGAGTATTACTGTTCCTCAGTTACCTTGACTTTCTCTATATTCTTCATCCACGGAATCTTTATTGGCACTTCAGAAAGAGCAGCATATATTTCGCTTTCTAACGCTTTGTTTGATTTTTTTATGCATCCTTCCAAGAGACAGATAGTTATAGTAGCTATTTTTCGCATTATATCTTCTCATTTCAGTCTCTTAATAGGTGTGAATATTTCATATTCAATACTTAGAGTTAGCTCTTAGTGGAATCTAGTCATAGAAAAATGTATGAACTTGCTTTTGAACGCGTCTGAAAATGCACATTACACATCAGCAAAGTCTTTATCAAAAACAACAACATAAAAAGACAGGGAGAATAACCAAAATGACATACCAAATCAACTGGCAACAGATACTCATCCAATGCAAAAACAACATCCTAAATCAAATCACTCCATTCCTCAAAAAACTAAATCAGCCACAACCAAACCTAGGCATTGGAGCAGGCGGCGACTCCATAAAACAAGTAGATCTTACAGCAGAAAACGCTATAGTAAACACGCTAAAGAGCCACAAAATCTCCTTCACACTCATTAGTGAAGAATCAGGCATAAAGACGTATGGTGAAGCGGCTCACAAACATTTTGTAACCACCGACCCAATAGATGGCACAACAAATCTTATGAGAGGTATACCCTTCTACGTAACATCGATTGCGGTATCAACAAAACCCACGCTAGAAACTGTACATGAAGCGTTAGTGGCTGACCTTTATCACGGTGCAACCTACATAGCGCAAAAAGGAGAAGGCTCATACAGAAACAACCAACAAATAACCCCCTCAAAAATTGTGTCGCTTGAAGAAGCCGTTATAGGCATGGATTTAAACACCTACAAAGTCCAGAATATAATTCAGCAGATAATAGGCTTAGTCAAAAAAACTAAACACATACGACATTTCGGAGCCAACGCCTTGGAATTATGCTATGTGGCAGACGGAACAACAGACGCTTTCATAGACGTACGAGGAAAACTTCGCTCAACAGACATAGCAGCAGCATATCTAATACTGGAAGAAGCCGGAGCAAAAATTACAACGCCAGAGGGGAAACCGCTCAAAATTAAGCTGAACCCAAAACAGAAAGTGTCCTTCGTAGCTGCTGCCAACCCAAAAATCCAAAAAACAATCCTCAACTTGATAAAAACCAAAAAGGAAGCAGAATGATAACGCCTTTAACACCTCACCCAGCAGCGCTATTAAAGACTCAAAAAACGCGAATCATGGTCATAGCTGATCTGCACATTGGATGGGAAATGTCACTTTCAGAGAAAGGCATACATGTGCCGACGCAGATGCCAAAACTTCTAAGTAAACTAACAAGCCTCATAGCTGCATATAAGCCTAAAAAACTGTTGATTGTGGGTGACATAAAGTATAGTGTTGCAGTGGCTGACATGGGAGAATGGCATGACATACCTGACTTCTTTAATGAATTGAGAAATCAGGTAAGCGATATATCTATAATCCGTGGCAACCACGACGGTGATCTTGAGCCACTCCTTTCAGAGAACATAAAAATATTGCCCTCAACTGGTGTGGCAGTTGGCGATGTTGGATTTTTTCATGGGCATCGTTGGCCATCTCCCACACTATTAAAATGCAGAACACTCGTAATGGGACACGTGCATCCAGTTATCGTCTTCCGCGACCCTGCTGGATTTCGAATAACAAGGCAAGTGTGGGTTAAAGCAAAATGCAACACGAACCAATTGACAGAAACCCTGCTGCAAAAATATAAGGTGAAAATTGAAAGAAATCCAGAAGAAACCTTGTCTAAACGTTATGGGATTAAGCCTAAGGCTTCGCAGCTTTTTGTAATGCCTTCCTTCAACGACTTTTTAGGAGGCAGGCCACTAAACCAAGGCGTGTCAGGAAAGGAAAGCAAAGGAATAATTGGTCCGGTTCTCCGGTCAGAGGTTGTAGATGTGGAGAATGCAGAAACATATCTTCTGGACGGAACGTTCCTCGGCACTCTCAGTCAACTGCGAATGTTCAGTTAACAAGTTATTAGCATAAGATTTATAGATTATCTTCTTCTTCACATTTACAAGGTGAAAATTGAAATGTCATCAGATGAGGATTTTCCAGACTGGTTCAAAAAGAGGCGCTCTCCCTTTAGAGGCTGGTTCTTCGAGGACATTGACAAAATGTTCCATGAAATGGAGAAAATGATGGAAGAAGAACTCAAAACATTCAGTTCAAATGTCCCGAAAGACTATGTTAGAGAGCGGAAACTTCCTGACGGCTCAACCGCCCGCGAATTGGGACCCTTTGTGTATGGTTACAGCATAAAAATAGGTCCCGACGGCAAACCTGAAGTTCGCGAATTTGGAAACGTCAAACCAAGTCGCACAGGTCCACAAGTGAAGGAAGAACGTGAGCCGCTTGTAGACATTATCGAAACAGATGGCGAAATACACATAGTGGTTGAGTTGCCCGGCGTGGAGAAAAAAGACATAAAAATGCATGGAACAGAAGAGACATTAAACATTTCGGTTGATACGCCACAACGCAAATACTTTAAAGAAGTTACTTTGCCAGCGAAAGTTAAAGTGAAAGAGGCAAAAACCCAATATAAAAATGGTGTTCTAGAAATCACATTGCCAAAAACTAAAGAGGAGAAGAAGCCTAAAGGCGAACCCATCAACATAGAATAACGCTTCCATTTCTTTCAACACCTCCACAAAGCCTGTGCATATAATGGAAGAAAACACAGAAATAGACATACTGAACCGAACATGCAAAGAAGCAAAAGCCGCGGGAAAACTAACCGGCAAAAATTTGACGAGGCTTTATGAGATTTTTGGTCTTCGTTTCACTAAAGCATTCGAAGCCTTGAAGGAAAATCGTGTAAAAAAATACGTTTTTAAACCAAGCAAAAAAACTGTCTGGATTGTTGTCGGAAAAGAGCGCGATTACCTCCTAATGCCAGAGGCAGAATTCTGCACTTGTGATGATTTCTATTTCCGCGTTTTAGACAGGCAAGTGCATTTGTGCTATCACCTTATTGCACAGAAACTAGCCAAGAATTTGGAGTGGTATGAAACTATAGAGGATCATGATGAGATTTACGATTCTCTTATGGCTGAGTGGAAAAAACCAACTGCTTAAATATTTAAACTCTAAAGATAAGGGGAAGAAGGAGACAATTTCAATGGAGATAGGCGCGTACTTTGAAGTGCTCAAACTAATACTCATGGCTTCAACATTTGTGGTGCTGATTCTAATTTTTCTGTATAATTTCTATGGTGAAGAAGAAAAGAAAACCTAGGCATTAGGCTTCACCATTTCTCTTCGCAATATCAAAAACGTCACGATGCTCAAGATTGCGAGAATTGTGGCAAACAAAACCATTAAATCCGCATCTGGACCGACACCGATGACAATGGGAAACGGTCCAATGAAGACGACTCCGCCAAAACTTATTGTGCTTCCGCCGAAGAATAATGCTGTTATAACTAGAATCGTAGTGCCAACAAAAATCATCACAAAGCCAATAAGAAACAATACGAGAAATTTCTGTGAGCCTCTGGACTCATTTCCTTCATGTTTTTTTTCTATTCTTTCTAGATTCCTCATTATCAAGGTTCACCTTTGCAAGAAATAGATTATCAATGTTGCCACCATGAGGAGAATTGAAAGCAATAGCGAAAGCAGCAGAGTAGCTTTGAGCGATTTCTTGTCTGTTCCGAAAACGATTGGAACTGGTCCGATGATTATTGCGCCGCCGCCTTCAACTTTTCCTTCTCCTTTAACGCTTGAAATAAAGAGTAAAAGAATTGAGGCTAGAATGACAAGTATTCCAGCCGATATCAGGGCTACGCCTAAACCATAAAGCGTGTTCACATCCATTGGATTGTTATACTCCTGTTGGCATGTCTAAAAAGCGTCGGCAGTTTTAATAAACCTTATAGCATCCCATAATCCTCATTCAGCGGTATCGAAGCGGAAATGTCGTCTGAAAAAATAATCGAACAGATTCTTCTGAAGCGTCCAGAGAGTTCAAGGAAGGAGCTTCTAGAAAAATTGGAGAAAATGAAAAAGAAAATGGGCGGCTTGATTTCTGACGAGACTCTCTTGCGAGTGATTGCGGCAAAGCTTAGCGTAGAAATCCAAAACAATGAAGTATTAACGCCTACCCTTTCGATCAAAGACATAATATCTGGTTTGAACAATATCGCCGTTGTCGGACGCGTTATCGCTATTTTCCCCCTAAAGACTTTTGAGAAAAAGAGAAGTGGAAAACTAGCAAGTTTGCTCATTGCAGACAAAAGCGGCATTTTACGTGTTGTTTTATGGAACAGTAAGACCAGCCTCGTAGAATATGGCAAAATAGAAGTCGGTCAGACAATACGTTTTCTACATGGCTATACACGAGAAGACCGTAGTGGAAAAGTTGAATTGCACATTGGAGAAAAAGGCAATGCTGAAATCAACCCGCAAGGTGTAGACACGAAAAATTATTCTACTATTCACATAAGTAAGACGAAAATCGGAGAAATCACTCAAGCCTATAATAACAAAAGATTAAATGTTGCTGGCACAGTTAAGGAATTGTTTGCAGCGTCAGATTTTCAGCGGCAAGATTTGAGTTCTGGAAGGGTCATGCGGTTTGTGCTTGCTGACGAAACGGGCGAAATATGGGTTGTTGTGTGGAACGAAAAAGTTGACGAACTTGAAAAAATACTAGAGAAAGGCGTAAAATTGCAGATAATAAGTGCAAAAGTGAAGAAGGCATTGGGTGAAAAACAGGAGATTCATGTAGATGCAGGAACTTACGTGGAAACTGTTGCGCTTGGAGAAGTGTTTTTGAAAATTGCCGAACTAAAAGAAGGCTTAAATGGCGTTAACGTTGAGGGAATAGTTGCCACAAAGTCCGTCCTGAGAGAAGTAAAAACCTCTAGTGGAGAATTGGTGAAACTTGCTGTTTTTGAGTTGAAAGACGAAACTGGCAAAATATGGGTTTCAGCATGGCGAAAACACGCAGAAATGGCTTCTGTGTTAAACATAGGCGACAGAGTTCAAATAAAAAATGCTTCTATGAAAAAAGGTTTTGATGATAAGCTAGAATTGACAACCAGAAATGCAACATCATTAGTTCCTGTTCAGTGATTCCGCTTCCCAGTAGCAAACACTGATGTTTTGTAGAGAAAGCGAAGCAATTTGCTGTTGAAAACACACAGAGTATATGATCAAGTTTGTGCGTGTTCGAAGGCTGTTTTTATGTCTTCTGCTATCATCTTTCTCTTTGATTTTTCAATGAGATAGCTCTTGCCTGTTTGTAGGTAAGAGGGGAAAACTCTGAATTGGTCGTAGAAATACTTGTCTTTTCTTATTTTATATGTAGAGCCGCTGGGAATTATTTTTTTGCCCGTTTTCCTCCTTGTGATTAAGTTCATTGCTTTTATGGCTGTGTCTCCCATGAGTAGAATGGTTTTTGTTTTTGGAAACAGATTGATCTCTTTCTCCAGTATGCGGATAGAGCAGTTGTCAATGGTTTCTGGAGAAATCGCGTAAGCAGTTTTTGCACACTTAATAGCTGTTGTAACGTATACTCCTAATTCGAGTACATCTTTCATAGAAGAAACTTTGAAGCTTGCATCATTGAAGGCTTGAACAGTTGTCTGCGCATAAAAAGGGTTGCCTTTGGCATAAAAATAGTCGCTCGAATTTTCAGGCGGAGCTTCTGAAATCATCACTATCCTGATCGTTTCAGGTTCAATCTCAATGTCTGGAACTCGATAGCAATTCCTATTCACATCCGAACACGGAAAATCGGGGCACTTCACAGATTTGTTGGGGCGCATCTCCTTCAGCTCCTTTTGGTATAGTCTACTTTAATCTTTATAGTTTGCGGAAAAAAAGCAAACGGCAATTGCACTCACACGACCACTGCTCCTATGAAGGATTCCTGAAAGAAAAACTGTTTTAGTGCCGGGGGCGGGATTCGAGCCCGCGACCTCTGGACTGGGCGACTGGCACCCGTGTTCTCCAGATTATGAGTCTGGCGCCCTAGCCAGGCTAGGCTACCCCGGCTCTTTTTTCCGAATTTCGTCTGTTTTCATGTTTTCTCGCCCTTTTATTTCATTTGCGTTTTCGGAGGAACAGTAATCCATCCTTTTCGCAGGCGTATTCGAACTCTACTTCAAGTAGTGGTTTTATCTCTTCAGGCGTTTGGGCTACTTTGACGTAGAATTCGTCGTTTTGAGTTTGGAAGAGTGCATGTTCTACGTCTATGTAAATTTCGGTGTTTTCAATCTTTTTATGTCCAAGTAGTTTTTTGACGTAAAGGATGTCTTTTGTTCTGTGATACTCTACAGTTGCCTTCCAATGTCGGAAAGTGTGGAAGGATATGCGCAGAAGCCTTGGGTTTTGAAGTTTTGCGGCTAAGGTCTTCCTTTTGTGGAAGAATGAGGCTTTAAGTGCATTTGGCGAATCGCCGAATATTCTTTGGCTTTTCCTTTGCAGTGTATTCAACATGTCTGCCAGTGTTTGACTGATGTTGAATATCCGTGGATTACCATGTTTTTCAGGTGCATTTAATATTATTATGCGTCCTTGAAAGTCTATATCGATCCACTGGATTCTTCTGGCTTCTCCTACGCGCATTCCGGTCTCTTTTAGCATTTGTAGCAATGTGGAGAGTTTTTTTCCGCATCCGGCTATTAGCATGTCCAGTTCTTGTTCTGTGGGTATGAATGGAAT
>JACAEK010000020.1 GCA_013388895.1 Candidatus Bathyarchaeota archaeon
CATTCCAGGAGTCTCCACCTATCTGAAATTAGCCCCAGTTTCCCGGGGTTGTTTCCGTCCCAAGGGCAGGTTAGCCACGTGTTACTGAGCTGTATGCCGCGCCTCCAACATGGCTTAGAGGCGCACGACTAGCATGTCTTAGTCCCATCCCGATAGCAGTGGGGTCCGGCAGGATAAACCGGAGTTAAAATAGCTCCTAGTTAATCACAAGCCAGATACTGTTATTTTTTTTGTACAGCTACAAAGCTGACTGGATTTGGAGGGAAATTATCCATTAACGCTGAAGCCCAATTCAGACCTAACGCATGATTAGCATGTCAGGTCCACATGTTTGTCCCCGCAACTGGAGGTCAACCATCCTCATCCTTTAGGGCGACTGTGCGCCTTTATAGTTGGGGTTGAGCCGCCGCCGTAAAATTGCGGGGCTAGTTTTCATTCGCCAAAATGAATCAGAAGGCGTCTTAACCAATATAAATATTTCTTTTCGGTCCTAATATGTGTTGCCTATATTGTCTTAACAGTCTTCAAGTATGTCTGGTAACTCTCTTAATCTTTTGATAACTCTGTCTGGATTATGTTTTACATCGTTTTCAGGAGGTTTCCAGACAACTGTGTTTGGTGCATCTGTCAACGTGGTTTTTCTTCTGATAAGAATGGATTTCATTGCGACAGCTTTTGCGCCCTTAATATCCATGCTGGGTGTATCGCCCACAAAAACGGCTTCAGAGGGGCATACTTTCAATTTTCTTAACGCTCTTTGAAAGATTTCTGGACTAGGCTTTCGCCTATTTATGTCTCCTGAAATTACAATGATGGCGAAAAATTTTTTTAAATCAAATTTGTCCAACAGATTTCGGACGCAATCTGGGATGGCAAAATTCGAAACCATTCCGAGTCTGTATTTTCCGTGAAGTTTTTGTAGAACATCGAGGGTATCATCATCTAAGCACACGTAGCACGCGAATTCTTTGGCGAAGGCGTCAGTTGCCTCAGCCGCCACTTTACTAGAAGCGCTATAATTGTATCCAAGTCTATTCAGCGTTTGAGAAATGCGTGTGTTGAAATGTGGTTCTTCCAGAGTCTCAGCAGATTTGGCATAAAGTTCGTCGCGAACCTCAAAGTACACGCGTTTAAAATTTTCAAAATCCGTTTCAATGCCGTTCTTGACCAAGTTTTCATGGAGCTTTCGTAATGAAGGTTCGTAGAACTCTTCACCTTTTTTGATTAGTAGCAGAGTATCAAATAAGTCAAACAGTACTGCTTTGACCTTCAATTTTTATCCCTCTAGACTGTCAAGTAGGCTGAACTTAAAACGGTTTTTGCAATGAATGATTAAAAATGTTTGCTTTTGTCATCTATTCTTGTGTGCCAGTTTCCTCGGTCGCCTAGAAGATATTTGAAAGTGCTGGTTAAACGTGTGAGTATGTTGATAAGCCTTAAGATTGGATAGAAAGGTGTGTAGAAGAGCAAGACTCTGTAATTGTGTCTATGATAGGCGTATTTTAGAGCTATTGTCTGATTTATGGCACCTATGAGTAAGCTGTAAGGCAAGAAAATCAGTAAGTTAAGGACAAAAAGAATAGGGTCTGGTGCGAACCAGAAGAGGAATGGAACCGCAAGCATTGCGGCTAAATCGATGAACGCTCCGAAGTACTCAAAAATGTAGCAATACCATATTAGCAAAGTCAACCATGATTTTTTTAGAAGCAAATCTTTGTGGATGCTTGATGTGTTATGTAACCAGCCTGTGAACCATCTTAGGCGCTGATTCCATAAAGCGTTGAACGAAACTGGGACTATTGTTGAGCTTGTGGCAACGCTGACGTAGCCTACATTTGCTTTTCTCTTGTGCATTTCTAATGTAATCTCTAAATCTTCGGTGACTGAGCGAAGATTTTTTTCAAATAGGATTTCGCGTAGCACATTGGCATTGTATACGCCAATGGCTCCGGAGACGACCAAGACATTATTGCCTAATGATTGTGCACATCGTGTTATTCCTAAGCCTTGACTGTACTCGAGTTGCTGTAAAACCATGTAGGGGTTTACTTCGTAATCGCCGTCTGCCGGATGCACGTAGCCAGTTACTGCTTTCTTTCCATTCAGAAGCATGTAATCCACTAGCTTTAGAAGGGTTTCAGGCATCCAGTAAGAATCTGCGTCTACGATGGCTATGAGGTTGCCTAAAGCACTGTCCACGCCAGTTTTGATTGCCTCTATTTTGCCTAGGTTTGCCGAGTGTCTAACGACTTTTCCACGTGTCTTCGGATTTTTTCGGCGGTTTAGTTCTATTGCTGCCCATGCTATTTCGTATGTAAAATCGTGGCTTCCATCGTCTACTACTATGATTTCGCATATGCTGGGATACCTTTCTGCACATTTGAAAAGGCTGTGTATGCAATGAGAAACATTTTTCTCTTCGTTATAGGCTGGGACAAGAAAAGAGACCATGGGGTACCATAATCGTTTAATCTTTTTGCTTTGTTGGATTCTGGCAAATTTGGCAGCAACTGCCCAAATCCCGGCTATGCCTATGGCTAAAAACGTGTACCAACTATAAAAGAAGCGGATCGCTAATTGCCAAAGCCAGTCTGCCTCCTCACCCATGGTTGTGTAGCTAAAAGTCTGAGCTACAAGCCAATGTGCAAAAATGGGGAAAAAATACCATGAAATGAAGGCTAGAATAATGGGTACTAGAAATGCCAAATAGGCAATGTGAAGACGCTTAGATAACCTTAATTTCATTGATAAACCTGTCCTCTACATGTTGAACTGGACTAGTCCCTCCCTTTCTCCAATAATCAGCAAGCTTTCTCACAATAAAGCAAGTATTCCCATGTGAGCAATATTCTTAAACTGCAAACATGCACTTTGCTAACAGAACGCATACATATTTCGGAATTCAAAAACGCATAAATATCCACCCTAAAACATAGTTTCCAATGATCATGGTGAAGCTTTTCAAATGGAAGACTTATCACGGTACTACACATTGCTTAGAGACCCCGCACGCCGAAAGATAATTGAAATTTTAGGCGTTCAAGAAAAAATCGGATTTAAAGAATTAAAAGAACTTTTAGGTTTAGGCGTGGGCACAGTTTATTATCATTTAGACATGCTTTCTGACTTCATAGCGCAAGACAAGCAACGAAAATATAAGCTGAATGATCGGGGGCAGATGCTTTATAGAATTTTGAAGGACGGGAGCGTTCCTGCTGCACTGGAAATGAGCGAAGCTTTCAGTCATCGCATTGCCAAGTGGCTCTTCCTTTCACCTGTTTTTGCTAAAACTTCGAAGCCGCTGAATCTTTTGCCAGTTTCGGTGGCCATCTTATTCATTGGCGCAGTGGGCACGGCGTATGCAGAACTTGACTCTGCGCTTTTCTTTTATTTTCCATATTCGGTCTACAATTTCACTAGTATGATGGCGCTCTACTTTTTCAATTGGATTGGCTTTTTCCTGTTTGTGGAATTATCCACTTTTCTTCTGTATCACCGTATAGGAAACGACCTTCAGCTTTTTACATGTCTGGGTTTGGCAGCTTTTCCAATGGCAATTTTTCCATACATATACTTGTTCATGTCAAATGCATACTCTCAGTATGTCCTGCTTATTCTGCAGATTTGGAGCGTTCTACTCGTTTCAGCTGCATGCTGCTTTGGAAAAGGTTTGAGACTTGATAAAGCCATAGTAATAAGTCTAACAGCCATATACCTAAACATAGCAGTGCTATTTATACTGGGGCGTTTTGCCTAGAAATTTCTGAACTCCTTACGAACATTTTTCCAGTTCTAAAGAGAGCCATACGCTGTTGTTTTGCCTCGGTTTAAACAATTATTCATATCTTTTTAGGTACAAGGGCTGGCTTGCTTTTTCTTTCCCTTTTTCTCTGGACATTTTCCTGGATTTTGCGGCTTTCTCAAGTTCAGATTCCAATTATACCTACCATGTGTTATTAATTAGCCATTAACATATCTAACTTCTGAAGCTCTAATCAATATGCTGAAACAATATCTAGCAAACTGGAAAATTGGCTTCAAAGCTTAACCTGAATATGACTAAGAGGGTTTCGAAGCACAAGTTCTATCTTTCTAGAACTTCTAACAAGCAATATTCGAGTTTTTTCGAAACGATTTTCTTAATAAACCGCTTTACATAGTTATTTTCGGTGAAAAACCGTGAAAATTGAAAGAAATCAGATATTTGCTCTGAGTTTAGCATTGCTTCTAACGCTACCAGTAATAGCAATCGCCTCACCAACCGCGAATGCTGATGACTCAGAAGATATTCAAGGGTTACATGTACAAGTTGACAATAATTGGAAGGGCGTGTGGTACAAGTTTGAAACTCCTTTAATAACATTGATTTTCCCTGCAAGTGGAAAGAAACCCATGTTCTTATGGTGGTACACCGACGATAACAGCTCAATATATGTGGTGAAATTCAAGGGAGTGATAGAGTACTTAACGTTTGATCTGCCATACTATGATAGACGCTATCCAGCTGATAACTTAACCATTAATCAGACGTTAAGTAATGAATACATTGAACCAAAACTAGGCAGCCTTCATGAGCAACTAAGTGAGACCATAAAGAAAACCATAAGGCAGAATCTCTTGTCCTGGCTGGCTGGTCTTCACTCGCCTTATCTGCCATTCAGCGCCTGCACTTGGGAACTAACTGGTCCTGAACTTGTATCTAACGGCAATGTTTCTTATTGGTCGTTTAACTTTACACTGAAAACAGTTCCAATGCCTCGCCTTGCATTCGCTGAGAATAACATACAGATTAGATGCAGGTTCTATAATACAAGCGCCACAGAAACACCTGATCCAAGCCATCCTGAATACAATTACACAGTAGCTGCTGGACAGTTAAAGTTCGACTTTGTTGTTAGCAATTGGGAGTGGAACATAGATAAACTCAAAGATTTTGCAGATTGGCTCGAAATGAATCATCCGAATCTGGATATTACAATACCCACTTACAAAACAGGTCTTGCCTTATGGATTAACATGGCATCAATAAAACTTGAAGACATAAGCTATGCAGAGAACGAAATTCAAAGTCAGTCTCAAGAAACAGTTGAGACGCAATCGCAAATGCAAGCTGCAAGCATAAATGACGAATACTACCCAGTTACCGCAAACAAAACACAAAGTGAATATGAAAGACAAGTGCGCGTAACCAGTCGCTTTAGAAATCACTCAAGGGTGCAATATGCAAATGTCAAAGGAAACATTTCAGGCTTCCTTGAATTTGTGCCATGGGCAAGGCTTCTAAACACGACAGGCGATACTGTTGACTACGTGAATGTTACCGCATCATACATCGCTGCTGGGGCTCATTTAAGATTGTTCATTTGCTACCCATACTTCGGCAACTACACTTTGGAACACGACCCCACAATAGGACTTGCATCAGCTCCCTCGATTCCAATGCTTGTAGCACCAGTTCTTCTGGCAATTCTGATTGGTGCAACAATTACTATAGCTGTTGCAGTCGCCGCTATTAGATTGCAAAAGAAACCAGTCAACATCGTAAACGTTCAATAACCTTCTTTTTTTCTTTTTATAGTTTTTATGTCGTTAGTGAAAATAAAAGTTTATATTGTGTATTGCTATACACTATATAGGAGTTTGAAACATTGACTGTGCACTTAAAAGATGAGGATGTTCGTTGGCGGGTTATTAAGGCGATGCTTGACGAGTTTCCAGTTTTGAGGGTTAGAGTTAAGAAATATCTTAAAGAAAAGAGGAATTAAACTCTTTTTTTAGTTTCTTTTGAGAAGATGTGGAGGCGGAATTTTGACGTTGTTTTTTATGTGGTCGTTTTCTTCTTTGAGAAGTTCTGTTATTTCACGGTAGCGTTGGAGGAAGCTTAAGCCCTTTTCGGTTGCTTTGTAAATGTCTTTGTCATTGAGAAGGTTTTTTTCTATGAGTTCGTTTTTTATCATGAACCCCAAGTATTCATTAAGTTGTGTGAAGCTTAGGTTTGCACGGTACATGATTTGTGTTTTTAGGACACCCTCTTTCACTATTTCCAATATTTCTGCTACTATATAGAGTTTGTCTCTTCTTTTTGAAGAAGCAGATACACCATTTGCGCCCCAAGGATGCATTTTCTATATTCCTCTTTTAGAACAGTTTTCTATAGTAGGAAGAGGTTTGGAGCGTTTTAAATGGTGTTTCGCTTGTTTTAGTATGTCAAATAGCGAAATATTCTCTAGAACAAACTTCTATATGCTGGAAACGTTAGAGAGTTATAAAGGTGGAATGAAGTGTTGATAGGGTTAATCAGTGATACGCATGATCGTTTACCAATCATAGAAGAAGCGATAAAACGATTGAACGAGGCTAACGTGGAGCTTGTGCTTCATGCAGGCGATTATGTAGCGCCTTTTGTTATTCCAAAGTTTAAGGATTTAAAGGCGAAACTGATTGGGGTTTTTGGCAACAATGACGGCGACCATGAGCTTCTGAAGAAACGCTTCAATGAGAACAAGAACTTGGAGATTCGCGGACGCTTTGCCGTGATACAAGTTGACGGCTTAAAAATTGCCTTGTTGCATGGTGATGAAGAAGAGCTTTTGGAGGCTTTGATAGAAAGCGGAGGATTTGACGTGGTTGTTCACGGACACGCGCATACTGCTGGCGCCTGTCGTAGAGGCAAAACGTTAGTTATAAATCCGGGCGAAGTGTGCGGATATTTAAGTGGTAAATCTACCATGGCGTTGTTCGACACAATTAAGCGAGAAGCAGAAGTAATAGAACTATAGACCAAATCTAATTTGTGGGGGGTCTTGTTCTCGAAGCGCTCGGCCCCCCTTATAAATAGATTGAATCAAAGCTTTGACTGGCAAGATGTCTCTAAAGCGAATTGGTTAGAAAAAGTCTAGGCTTGTTAGGTAGAATTTTTCGCCATACGTCTTTTTGAATGATGCCTTAGCGTTTAGCGGTTTAACCATTAGTATTGAGTGGCTTTTCTTCTGAATCATGTAGCCTCGAGACTTGTAAACCTCAAGTAATGTGTCGTCGAAAACTGCGCGGTCATAAATGAGGTCTTTTGATTTCTCTTCCACGCACTCCACTAACCTGTTCATTGCTTGCGCGTCTGAAGCTGCAAGCTCTCGAATCCATGTTCCCCTTATCCACGTTCCACCCACATTGGTTTTGAATATGACATAGCCATCTTTGGTGATGATGCAATCTTTGGGTGAAAGACTTTCTAGTCTTCGAGTTGTCTTCATGTAAGCCTTATCGCGTACAACAAAACCCGCTTTTGATTCCACGTATTTGTTATATACTTTCAGAATTTGGTCCAAATCCAACTTCATATTTTTCTTCTTTTTAGTTTGCTTGGCTTTTTTGGGCATTAATATTTTGTGGGCTGTTGGTCTTTCAAGCCAATCTACATAACCCAGTTTCTCGTACATTGCATGCGCTACGATTGTGCGACTTGTCCAGAGAAACGAAAACCTATAATCCTTCTCCGTGAAATACTGATGCGCAGCATTCATCAAAGCTGTGGAAACTCCCTTTTTGACATGGCTTGGCAAGGTGGCGACACCATAAACACCGCCAACATGTCCTATGCTTCCATCCAGCGTGCGAGTAGTCATATCCATAACTCCTACGCTGCCAATCACATTACCTCTTTCGACTGCGAAGAAACCCATTGGGCTGTCTTTCAACCTTGGGTCCAGTTTCGCAAGAGTTTCGAACGTTCTTGGATTGAACGTCCAGCCGAAAGCGTGATCCAACAATGGCAGAAGACTGTTCTTTGACTCTAATTCTTTGTAAGTTAAAATCTTCATTTGCACTGCTTCTCTCGTTCAGGTTTTAGTTAATATTTTTGGTTGTTTCCATTCATCTCTGAGTATGCCATACACGTCACCGCTTGTCCATTTTCCTTCGGCGTTCCAAAGCGTCTTGCGCAATGTTCCTTCCTTTTTGAATCCGACTTTTTCCAACGCCCTTCGAGAGGCCGCATTTACAGAATCTGCGATTGCTTGTATTCGGATGATGTCTCTTGTAAGAAACAGATAATCAACGAGAATTTGTATGGTTTCTGTTGCATATCCTCTGTTCCTTTCATTTGGCACAATTGCGTAGCCGATTTCTATCCAACCAAAATTAGGCGAACTCAAATAATGGACAGCCCAGCCGATTTTGTTTCCATCCTTCTTCTCTACTATGAAGTCAACCCATTCATGCTCGTAAAGCTTCTGCTCAACTATTCGTTTTTCAAGTTTAGCTTTGGTGATTTGGTCCGGAAAATGCTGGTAATCACCCCCAAAATTAACATTATTGAGCCACTGCACTAACAGCGGCACATCTTCTTTTTCAGCAATTCTAAGATTGACGTTTTTACCTACAAGCATGAAATATCAAAAGCTGAAATGCGTTTCACGTATTTAGTTTTTGTTGTAATATGGATGCCTACGCCGATTTACCAGTTCAAATAGCTCTACTAACTCTTTGTCGCTAGCTCCATTTCTCATAGGTGTCAAAATGTCCACTAAATTGTCACTTCTCATTAGGCATGATTTAAGTTTTCCATCACTAGTCACACGCAGACGTGTGCAGCGCAAACAAAAATCCGTGTTCTCAATCGGATGCACAACTTCGACAGTAACATCTGACAGGTGGTATATGTGGCGGCTCTGCATGAACCGTCTAGTTTCAACCTTTAATGCCTTCTGCCTCAACATGACCTCATACTCATCCAGTCCCTTATGATACTCTGAATAATAGGGCTTGCCAATGTTTATCGGCTCAAGCTCAATCAACTGCAAAATCGTTCCAGTGTTTCTTGCAAAATCAACCATTTCCAAAACGTCGCTGTCATTCATGTTTTTCAAAATAACCATGTTAAGCTTAACTGGATTAAACCCAGCATCAACAGCCGCTTTAATGCCTTCCCAAACATCTCCTACTCTGCCGCCAGTTAATTTCTTGTAAACCTCTCCATTCAATGTTGGTAAGCTTATGTTTACTCGCTTTAAGCCGCTTGCATGCAATTCTCTAGCCAAAGAAGAAAGCATGACGCCGTTGGTTGTCATGGAAAGGTCCGCTAAGCCACGTATAGCTGCAATGTTTTTCACTATCTCTAAAATGTCCTTGCGCATGAGAGGCTCTCCACCAGTCAGCTTCACATGAGAAATTCCTAAGCCAGCAGCGATTCTCACGATGCGGACTATCTCAGCAACACTCATTTCATCAGCAAAATCATTGCTAAGCCTGTCTTCGCCTTCTTTGTGACAATATTCACAACGCAGATTGCAACGCTGAGTTATTGCCACACGCAGATTCAGTAACGGTCGTCCGCAACTGTCCTTTAACACCATCGTTATTCCCGTGCATGCTTAACGATGTGTGGGGACTCGGGCAATATAAGTTTTTCAAAACAAACCCTAACAGCGTCAGGTGAGCCTGGCACGCAGAAAAAGACCTTACCTTTTGCAACCCCGGCGATTGCGCGTGACAAAACAGCCGCAGAACCAACTGTGTCAAAGCTTAAACGCCTAAAAATCTCTCCGAATCCGGGCAGAACCTTCTCCAAGAATGGCATGACAGTTTCAATGGTCACGTCGGAAGGAGCAATGCCTGTTCCACCGCAAAACACGGCGACGTCCAAACCAGATGTTAAAACTTGCTGCATGCCTTTTTCAATCATCGCCCTATCGTCTGGAATAATCTTTTTGAAAGCCACAGTGTGTCCCGCATTCATTACGAAATTCTCAATCAAATCGCCAGAAACGTCCTCTACATGTCCGTCTTTCTGCAACTTCTCAAAACGTGAAGTGCTGCAAACAAAAATGCCAAACCTCAAACGTTTAGGGGCTTCAGCCTTATGCTTTTTTGTGCTTTCGCTCACTTGGAACGCCTTCCTTAACTTTTTTCACAACGCGGATGTTCTCTATGGCTGTTGATGGATACTGTCCTTCAGCATCCTTCTCATACTGCTTCACCATGTCCCAAATCGTTAATAGGCTAACAGCAGTCGCTACTAAGGCCTCCATTTCAACACCCGTCTGCGCCTCCGTCTTGACAGTTGAAATAATCCGTATAGCAGATTTTCCGAGAATTTTGGCTTCTATTTCCACGTTTGTCAATGGCAAAGGATGACAAAGCGGAATCAAATCGCTCGTTTTCTTAGCAGCCAGAATCCCAGCAATCTTCGAGGCATATAATGGGTCGCCTTTAGCAATTTTTCCTTCTTTGATGAGGTTTACAGTTTCTTGCTTCAGTTTGATTGTTCCTATTGCAGTTGCTTCGCGAAAAATCTTCGGCTTACTTGAAACATCAACCATCACCATATCGTTTCCTTCCTATTTTCTTGAACCTTAATTTTGCTTGGACGGAACAAAAGCCACCACTACTTGGTCCACTTCTTTGAACCCAGCATCCTTGTAAAGTTTTATGGCTGCCTCATTGCCGTGATGCGTCCAAGCAAAGGCTACTTCTACTTTTTCTCTAATAAAAAGCTGTTTGGCAACATTCATCAAATCTCTTCCAACACCCTTCCCTCTAAACTCCCTTTCAACGAAAAATTCAGCTACTTCGCCCTGCTTGTCTATTCCTCTGTCAACTATCGTGCACCAGCACAAACCGACAATAGTGCCTTCTTCTTCAGCAACAAAAATAACACTTCTGCCCCTAACCTCTCCACTTATGGGTATCTTGCTACTTTCGAAAAAACATTCTTCTAATGTTTTAATCTGTTTCCGCCAGAAAGTCTGATCCTCATAATCTAGCCTAGCAAGAAGTTCCCTAACCTTGCCTTCCTCTCCGTGTTTCATTTCCCGAATCATTACATGCTTTCCTCATTCAAATCTAGCCACGTCATAACATTATAACTTTATTGTGAGTTAGGACTCCCACGTCTCTATAAGATTTTGAATAGCTTTGGCCTTAAGTGAGTTTTCTTTAATCCTATATAATCGAATTCTCCCAAACACTTTCTGTTGAAGGATGCCTTCATCCTCCAAAACTTGCAAATGCCTACTTGCAGCATTATGGTTTATGCCTAATCTGCGGGCGATTTCTGAAATGTTAAGTTCACTCATCTGCATCAGGATTTTTACGATTTTTATCCTCAGCCTTGAAGAAAAGACGTCTTCTACATTCATGTTGCCTTCACGCTTCCTTTTCTAAAAGGGCACTTAGTTCCTTCTCCAATTCGCGTGCTGGAATACGGGACAAGTAAATGATTGTCGTTCTTCCACGAGAACCAACTGATGCGACTTTAGTCTCTATAATGCCAATTGATGAAAGACTATGCAAATACTTCCATAGTTGAGTGTGGCTGTTCGGTTCTATGTTGAATTCTTCGCATACAATGTTGTAGGCTTTTTCAGCTTCTGAAAGCGAAATATGGTCATTTTCACTTTCCTTAAAACGTCGTGAAATGCTAAGCAGGAAAAGCTTCTCATGAAAACTCAATGATGCCAAATCACTCTTGCGCACGGTGGGAATTATGCTTGAGACTGCCTTTCGAACACATTCGAGCGCAACCATGTCAAAATTTTCTGCATCAGCGTATTTGCCAGCACGCCACAACAGTTCAATACCAAAACGGGCGTTTCCACCCTCAGAAGAAGCAAGCTCGGCAATCAAGTTCAGAGTCTCTTCTGACACAGTTAAGGTTTTAAAAGCAAGTGAAGCACGGTCGCTTAGAATATCTCGCAACTGTTCTTTTGAATATTTCTCTAGGCTTATTACATTAGACTGCAGAGTGCTTCGTGTACTAGCGTCTAATGCACCTATTGCCTTTAAATCTCGTAGAATACATATAATCGAAAATCTTTGAGGCTTGTTCTGCCTCATCTCCTGCAATCGCGTAAGCTTGTAAACGCCTTCTGAACCTTCTCTTTCGACAAGACTGTCAAACTCGTCCAAAGCCAAAATCAAATAGATGTTTTCTTCATCCAGAATGTTCAAAAAATTGCGCAGAAGCTCTTCAGCAGCATAACCCCGTTTCGGAAAGTTGGGATAAAAAAGAGATATTATATGGTGTAATATCATGAACAGGCTTCCGCGATATTCACGGCAGTTAACATGAACATAACGAAGATTCGTCCCGTTCTTGTCAGCTTCGCGGATGATGTCAACTCCAAAACGTTGAGAAAGCGCGGTTTTGCCAGTGCCGATATCCCCAGTTATGATAACTCTTTGAGTCATTTTCGCCGGAAATTGCAGTAGGAAACTGAAGAACTCCATTAGCAGGCGCAGTTCTCTGTCTCTGTGTGGGAGTCTGCTGGGAACATAGCTAATGTCAAGCTTTGTTTCATCCTTGAATATGCTCCGGTATCGTGGCATGCAACCAAACCTCAGACTAATTATGTGCAGAGTATTGTTATTCTTTTCTCCGGACTAACGGTTAAACCATTAAACACTGTTGAGTGTAAGGTGCGTATCTAAACAAAAGCCTAATAAGTACATTTTATTATTTCTATTGCGAAATGGCAAAATGATTCCCAAATATTTCTTCCTAACGAAAGGCGCTGGCAAACATAAAGAGCAATTGCAATCGTTTGAGTTAGCTTTGAGAGACGCAGGAATCCAACATTGTAACATAGTGAATGTTTCAAGCATAATACCGTCAGGTTGCAAGCTCATCTCAAGAGAACAAGGCTTAAAAGCGATACGACCAGGCGAAATCACCTTTGTGGTCTTAGCTAGAAATTCGACGAATGAACCGCATAGGCTGATTGTCTCGTCTATAGGTGTTGCGATACCATCCGGCAAAAATAATTATGGTTACCTTTCTGAACATCATACTTATGGGCAGACTGATGAGGTTGCTGGAGACTATGCTGAAGATTTGGCTGCAACTATGCTCGCTACAACTATGGGTATTCAATTTGACCCTGAAATAGCTTGGCGCGAAAAAGAACAAATGTTCAAAACCAGCGGACTAATTATTAAGACTACTAACATAACTCAGTCGGCAACTGGCGACAAAAACGGCTTATGGACAACAGCCATCGCAGCAGCAGTTTTCCTTCCAGAAAAAAGATAACAACAGTTTTCCGCCACAGTAAGCATCCTTTTTTTATTCTCAAGCAGCATTTTTTCACAAACAACAGTATTTTTCCCACATCTTCATTTCCGCAATTGTGAACGGTTTAATGTTTTCCATGTTCGTAACTTATTCAAACCCGATTCTATCAATTTCCTAGTTTCTTTCACTAGTCATAAAACTTGGAAAGAAGACTTACATGCTTATCTTCCAGAGAATGCTTGTTTTGGTTTTGCTGAAAAGCTATAGCTGAACTGAATCGAAAGAACTAATCAGAATTATGGAGACGGAAAAGGGGGGGGTGATAGTTGAGTTGAAAGAATGGGAATGCGTTGAAGTTGGTCACCATAAGAATGTCGGCGAAACAATAGAAGAATGGCAAAAGAATGGTTGGCGTCTTCACACCTACCAAGCGACGGGATTTGGTATGGATGTGAAGCATTACTTGCTGTTTGAGAAAGGTGAGTAGAAGGCACTTCTATCAGTTCTTTTGAGCAACTGTTACCATATTTCTAATCGGAGATATCTATGTCAATCGGGAATACGGGAGACATCTCCAACCTCAGCCTTAATATTCTAAAACCATATTAACAATCAGAATCAATGCTAAAATGGTGACTAAAATTTTGTCAAAATTCAAAACACCTATGATAGTTGTCAATTTTAAGACTTATACAGAAGCAACTGGCCGAAGAGCAGTCGATCTGGCGAAAAAAGCTGAAAAGGTAAGTAATGAAACTAACGTTTTCATCAGTGTAGCTCCTCAATTTGTTGACATTGTTTCTGTGGCGAACGCTGTGAAAATACCTGTTTTCGCTCAACACGTCGACCCAATTAAGCCCGGCAGCTTCACTGGTCATGTGCTGGCTGAATCTGTTAAAGAGGCAGGAGCCGTGGGCACACTGATTAACCATTCCGAAAGGCAGCTTAGGCTATCAGATATTAGTGAAATAATCAATCGGACACACGATTTGGGTTTAATCTCTCTTGTGTGTGCGAACACTCCAAACATAAGCGCGGCTGTGGCTGCACTCAAACCAGACGTCATAGCCATCGAGCCGCCAGAACTCATTGGCACTGGTATTCCTGTTTCCAAAGCAAAGCCTGAAGTTGTTACAGGCACGGTTAAGCTTGTTAGGGAAATAAACCGAAAAGTCACAATTTTGTGCGGTGCTGGAATAACCCAAGGAGATGACGTTGCAACTGCGTTGAAGCTTGGTACCGAGGGTGTGTTGGTTGCAAGTGGCATTGTGAAGGCGAAAGACCCATATATGATTCTGCGAGAATTTGCAGAAGCAACAAAGCAGTAAGGCGATTCACGTTTGAAAGTTGAGCCAGAATGCGCATCCTGTATTCTTCATAGAGCTGTAGCTGAAGCAACTGAAGCAACTACAAATCCTGCCTTGCGTTTCAGAGCAATAACTGACCTCATACACTTGTTAAACAAAGAATTTCGTCCTACAGCGGTTCCTGCAGACTTGGGCACAAAAAGAGACCGCTTGATAAAGCGAGTCACGGGCAACAACGACCCATACAAGAGAAGCAAGAGAATAAGCAACGAAAAAGCCCTAAAACTTTTGCCCTATGCACGAAAGCTGGTTGAAGAGGGCTATGCACAGCAAGACAGATTTAAAAAAGCTTGTCTATGTGCCATAGTTGGCAATGTGATGGAGTTTGATATTCCTGGTCACAGATTTGACTTCACTGGGTTAAAGAAAATTCTTCGCGATGCTGGAAAAGATTTAGCGATAGACGACACGGCAAAAGCCTACGAGTTAGCGAAAAAATCGAATACGGTTCTTTATTTGACGGATAATGCTGGTGAAATAGTTTTCGATGTCTTGCTTGTTGAACAATTGAAGAATATGGGTTTGAATGTGGTTGTTGCTGTGAAAGGTGGACCAATAATTAATGATGCAACGTTGGAAGATGCTGAGGCGTCTGGCATTGGCAAAGTTGCTGACAAAATAGTGACAACTGGTACAGATGCTGTTGGATTCGTTCCCAATGAGTTTTCTAAAGAATTTCTCGACGTTTACAATTCTTGTGACGTCGTTTTTGTCAAGGGTATGGGCTACGCTGAAACCTTAACAGAGTATAGATTGAAGAAACCTCATGTTCTGCTTTTCAGAACTAAATGTAATCCTGTAGCGAACTTTTTTTGTGTGGGAAAAGAAAAGAATGTTGTGAAGCTGATGCCCTAAATGACACTACCCCAAGTAAGGCTCAATCGAGAAAAACTTGCACAGTTTGAAGATGCCATAAAAACAGAGTGGCTTATAACAAACGGTTTAGGTGGCTACGCCTCATCAACAGTCTTGGGCGTGAACACGAGGAAATATCATGGGTTGCTCGTAGCTGCTCTTCATCCGCCTGGCAACCGCAGAATCTGCGTGGCACGATTAGATGAAGAGATAAGCGTAGGAAACAATACTTATCCGCTGGGTTCACACGAGTTCCAGAACGGAATTTTCCCTAAAGGACACTTGTTTCTGGAAGAGTTTTCAATTTCTCCCTTTCCAAAGTGGGTTTATGATGTGCAAGGTGTTGAAGTTCGAAAAACTGTTTTCATGCCATACGAAAAAAACGCTGTCGTAACAGTTTATAACATTTTGAACAAGGACGATTCAGATGCCAAGATTCGAGTTTTTCCGTTGGTAAATTGGCGACATTTTCACGAAGTTACTGATAGATGGAAAATTTCGTGGGAGTTCATGCAGAAGCAGGACGAAAAAGAAGTGGATGTGCAGTTCAGCGTTCCTCAGTCTGTGCTAGCAATAAAAACGACAAACGGAAAATACTATGCTGCTGGAAAATGGCTTGAGAAAATATACTATCGTGAAGAAGCCATGCGGGGCGAAAGCTGCCTAGAAGACTGCTATCAAACTGGCTACTTTGAAACAAGCGTGAAAGCAAACAAAACAGAAAATTTCGCTGTTACAGCGGTTGCTGATAAGAATGAGGCGGATGTGCAGAAGATTCTGACTGAAATTCCCAATGCAATGTATAATATGGAGGCTTTGCTGGAGCAGGAGATTCTGCGTCGTGAGAATTTGTTGGAGAGATTTTATGAGCAACATAAGAGTGTTTCAGTCAGCGATTGGTTAAATTGGCTTGCTTTGGCTGCTGACCTGTTTATAGTTAGAGGCTTAGATGAAACGCAAAAAGCGGTTATTGGTGGTTATCACTGGTTTGATGTCTGGGGAAGAGACGCATTCGTTTCTCTGCCTGGATTAATGCTTGTAACTGGAAGGTTTGACGACGCAAGAAAAGTTTTTCTAACGTTTAAGAAGTATGCGAAAGATGGTTTGATTCCCAATTTCCTGCCTGACCAGCCTAAGGAGCCAGCGGCTTATAATGCTGTTGACGCCACTTTGTGGTTTGTTAATGCGGTTTTGCAATATCTGAAATATACAAGTGATTTCAAATTCGTTCAAGCGCAGCTTTGGACAACATTGAAGGCGATTGTTGAGGCGCATGTTAGAGGAACTGCTTTCAACATAAGCATGGATAGCGATGGTTTGCTTTCTCATGGTTCTCAGTTGACGTGGATGGATGCAACTGTGGACGGCAAGCCAGTGACGCCTAGGGCGGGAAAAGCGGTTGAGGTTCAAGCCTTGTGGTATAATGCACTTAAGATTATGGAGCTTTTGGCGAAGCGTTTTGCTGAAAGTGCTGAGGCTGAGAGATATGCGCAGTTGGCTGCGAAGGCGAAGGAAAGTTTTGCTGGGAAATTCTGGAATGCGGAAAAGAACTGTTTGTTTGATGTGGGAAGCGAAACGGGCACGGATGATTCTTTGCGTCCCAATCAAGTTATCGCTGCTGCTTTGGATTTTACCATGCTTGATAATGTTAAAAATGAGAGAATTGTTGATGTTGTGTTTCGTGAGCTTTTAACGCCTTATGGCTTACGAACGCTTGCAAAAAACGACTCGAAATATGTTGGCGTTTATGCTGGTGATAGGCGAAGCAGAGACAAGGCTTATCACAATGGTACAGTGTGGCCTTGGTCGCTGGGACCTTTTGTGACGGCGTTTTTGAAGGCTAAAGGTTATGCGGAGTATAGACGTGAATATGCTTTGAAACATTTTCTTATGCCGTTATTTAGTGGGCAACTCTACACGGCGGGGCTAGGCGTGATAGGTGAGGTTTTTGATGGTGAACCGCCACATATACCGAGAGGATGTATTGCACAAGCATGGAGCATAGCGGAACCGTTTAGAGCTTACGTGGAAGATGTTATGCAAAATAGAACAAAATATGAGAAGGAAGTTCTGCAAGGCTTAAGATGAAACTGCCTTTTTCAAGGTTTCTGCTGCTGTTTCGGGTGTAACAGTGTTTATGTACATGCCTGTGTTTTTCTCGAACCCGGCCCAAATAGCCAGTTTAGGATAGACTTCCAAATGCCAATGATAATAATCACGCGCCTCTTTGTCTATGACTAGGTGGAAACCATAATTATAAGGTGGGTCATTCACTAGCTGTTTTAACCCGCAGAGACATGCCTTCAATGTTTCAGCAAAAATCTTCACTTCACCCTGTGACAAACCAAGCAATGTAGCTTCATGCTTTTTGGGCAGTATCCAAAACTCCATGGGATTGACGCTTGCGTAAGGCGCAAACACAAAGAACTTTGAGTTTTCAAGGATGAGACGTGGTCCATCGCGTTCTTTCTCTATGATGTCGCAGAAAACGCATTCTCTGTTTTCTTTCCAGAATTTCTTGCTTGCTGCAAACTCGGTTTCAACTGTTTCTGGAATAAATGGCGTCGCAATAATTTGGCTATGTGCATGTGAGAGCGAGGCTCCTGCTTCTAAACCGTGATTGCGGAAAATAGACACATATTTCACATAGGGCTTTGCTGAAAGTTCACGCAAACGGTCAACGTAACCATTAATCACGTGCACTAACTGTGGAATCCTTGCGACTGCTGGGTGCTCCTCATGATTCGGCGATTCAATCAGAACTTCATGATGTCCCACAGCCTCAAACAGATCCTCACCTCTACATATCTGCTTTCTACTTATCTTTCCTTTCGGAGGACTAAAAGCTGGAAAAAGGTTCGGCACACAACGAATTAGCCAGTTCCTGTGCCTAAAATCATCCTTATCCTTAGCCTTTTTGACGCCTTTACCTGATTTAAGATATGCTAGAGCTGCTGGCGGCGTCATGTACTCGTTGCCTGGACACATTGGACAAACGCCAGTTTTTGCCTTTTGCCTATCTTGCTTCGCAAAGTCTGTCGGTCTGCGTCCTCGTTCAGTTGCGATGACTACCCAGCGGTTCAGCAAATAATCTTTACGCACTTCGTTGAAGGGCATGCTCAAACTTCCAACAGCATATAGATTAACGCATAGAACATTTAGCATTTTCCAACAAACACTGACGCTATTATTCTTACCAGATTTCTAATTATATCTCAAGATATGGATTGCCAATTCACAAACGATTTCTGTGTCCTAGGTATCACAGATTTTGGGGTAACTATATGGAACATGTTCCCACCGGGATTGATGGTTTAGATAAAATGCTTAATGATGGTTTGCCAACTGGTCGCTGTATTCTAGTATGTGGTGGTCCGGGATCTGGTAAAACTATTCTTAGTATGCAATTTTTGCGTCATGGTGCGATTCAATGTAACGAGTCGGGTTTGTACGTTTCTCTTGACGAAGATATAGGTCAGCTAAAAGAAGAAATGGCTGGTTTCGGATGGGACCTTGAGAAGTTAGAAGAGAAGGGAAAACTTGCAATCGTTGACGCTTCTCCTATTCGGCATATACCTAAAGAAGTCAAGGTTGGTGACTTATGGGTTGGGAAGAGAAATTTCAGCTCCCTAAGCCTCATAGAAATTGTCAAGAAAAATGTTGAGAAAATTAATGCAAAACGTATCGTTATCGACCCAATCACCGCCCTAACACTTCAATACCCAGATATTTCAGAAAGACGAACAGCAATTCTAGACTTGTTTGAAGCTCTCTCAAATCTAGGAACAACCAACTTAATCACCACTGAGCTTAGAAGCGTCACATTAGAAAGGAAAATCCGCGCTGAAGAATTTCTGGCACATGGAGTCATAGTGCTTCACGTTTTCATGAGTGACAAGGAAATTGTCAGAGGAATACAAATTGAAAAAATGCGTGGAATTGCTCATGACGATCAAATCCGCCCATATAAAATAACCGAAAAAGGCATAGAAGTATTTTCGCAGGAAAAATCGTTAATTGCGACTCCTATAACTTCAACTTTGCAGGTCTAATCTTAGGGAAGAAAGATTAGCCCATTTTCAGGGTTTATGTCAAACAATATCCACTTATCGGAAGCGTTTCTTCCCCGCATTTTTTTTGATGCACAATCTTCGGATGGTTTTTTCTTGGCTTTTGCTTATGTCCAATTCAATTACGCAATCAACAACTTCTTCTAACCTATTTAAGAGGTTTGGCTGGATTGTCTCCTTACCTAACGTAAAAATAAATGTGCCATTACCTCCTTTGATGCGCGCGCTGCGGTCTTGTAGGAATTCGACAACTTTCGACTGGTCAATATTGGTCAAAAGCGGCACTGTAGAGTCAAGGAACACCCTAGAAGCACTAGCTCTTTCGCTTGTTGCTTTAGATATCATGATGCCTAAGTCAGATAATGAAAACGGCTGACTTACTGAATACTTTTCCTTTTTAGCAACTTGAGCAATTGAAGAAAAGCAATCGATAAATGCGAATTTCCCTTCATTTTCGTAGTTAGATGTTTTCCAATGGAACTTTCCCATGTTATCTCGTACTTCGTCTGGAAAACCATCGTACGTTATGTATATGCAATGCTTTCCCTGATTCAAAGATGTGTGGGTTAACTGTTGGCACAGGACGCTTTTTCCTGAGCCAGGTCCGCCAATTATCAAAACAGAGAACGAGTCAGGAATACCTCCATTGGTAATCTTGTCAAAGAAGCTGAAATCTCGGAATTTCTGAAGTTTGTTTTTTCGTTTCCAAGAGATTCCCAAAACAAGAAGCAAAATAGGCGGAACAGTGGTTATAAGAATCCAATTCCAATCTAATGGGAACGAAGAAGCTGATACTTCGCGAACTCTTGCAGTGTCACCAATGTAAGTGTTGTCAAGTACGTCACTTTCACCGGGAACAGTGTCCGCCGTAGCTTTGATCAGAAAGATATTGGTTTGGGTTATGTCTGATGTGTTCCATTGAAAATTTAGAATCAGTTCAGCGTTAGAAGCTAAATTTAACACAAGTTGAGTGCCTATTAGGGTTTCATTTCTGAACACGGTTACATTGAATGATTCTGTTACTGTTCCTTCATTTTTCGCAGTGACAGTTATGTTCACGACTTGGCCGATATACACATCGTCTTGAGAATTTACATTGAGGATTGCAATGTCGTGTATGTTTACAGAAATTCCATGAAGTTGCGAGGCGCTGTAACCGTCGTTGTCTACCACTGTTAAAGTCACATTATAGTTTCCATGCATAGTATAGATGTGCGACAGTGCAGTTTCACTAGTTACTGTTATATTTGCATCTCCAAAATTCCATTCATAGTTGACAATTGCACCGTCAGGGTCATATGATGAAGAAGCGTTGAAAACTACTGTTTCGTTGACTACAGGTTGTTCAGGCTTGTAGCTGAATGAAGCAACAGGCTGTCTAATCCCTCGGATTCTTATTGTTTTTGTTGTGGAGTTTGTTAATCCGTGGCTGTCTGCCACCGTTAATGAGACATTGTAGGATCCTGACATTGTATAATAATGCAAGATTATTGGACCAGTTTCGTTCACTGTTGGTGTGGCGTCTCCGAAGTTCCAAGCGTATTTTGTGATAGAACTGTTATATGAGTAAGAGGTTGTTGCGTTGAAGGTTATTGATTGATTTATGAGGGGATCTTCTGGAGTATAGGAAAAACCTGCAACTGGCAGCTTTGGAGGTTCATAATTGATTTCGAGTTTTGCCGCCGAGTTTGGGTTGTAGTCCCAAGACCAAACTTCGTGTCCCACGGCGTCGCCTGATTGAAGCTTGATTCTTAAACCAATATAACTTCCAACGGTGTACCCAGGTCTGTCTACGTATGCTTGCACTACAGTCTTAAGATCTGTAGATATATACCACGTGTTAGGTAAGAATTGTTCTGGTAACCGCCAGTCAACAAATTCGCTCATGACTTGCCAACCCCAGAAGTTCGTGTCGAAATCATCACAGGAATCTTGATCAAATGCTTCTATTCTGACAGTGGTATTTGCTCCGTTTACCTGGTTTTTGGCTCTGCAAATGAAATTAGTGCTGATTATTGTGGCTCCTTTGGGGATGTCAATTCGCCATCTGCATCCAGTTATAATGTCGGGCGCTGAAAGGTAATATTGATCCGTATCCCATTTTACATCATCAACCTTGCTCCACGCGTCATCCTTAGAAGCTTCAACCACATACGTAATGAGCGTCGAGGCAGCAGCTTTAAAACTTGAAGAAAAATAGAAAAAATTGAACCAAAAAAGAATTAAGATAAAGCTTACTATGAAGAGTTTCTTTAGCATTGGCCTAACCGTCTTCTGATTCTCAGCACAACTTAATCGTTCTGGCATCAAAAGCGTTTTGAAGTAAAAATTAGTATTGCAAATTCAGGTTACACTTGCATATTCTTCGAAACTTGCTGATTCCATCCTTTAAAAGGCGATGGGTCACTGGGGTTCGACATTCAGAATCCGCCTAGCCCTCAAACCCTACACTCGTACCCGCACCCCCTTGAGCGCCAAACGTCCAGACTTAGGTTGCTCCCTCCCGGGCCTGGCCAGATTCACCTGGTAAACGTTGGAGACGGCTTCCCTACGGAAGCTGCCCAACAACCGCCAGCCCCAAGGGACGGATAGTCTTCGTTTCGGAAATGAGGGTCTCAGCGACCTTAAACGCCTCAGCCTCAGCTGTCAGCCCGTCCTATAGAGGGTTTACGGTACAAGGGACCCCTAGCCCCCCGCCTAAGCCCCACCGCCAAAACAAACAAAACAAACTTAAACCATATAAAAGTTACACAACACAAACCAACAATAATCCGACCTCAAATTCACAAAACATATTAGGATCCAAATAGACGGGCATACACCCGTTGCGCACGCACACACACAAACCCTCCTCACAAACCCTCAACTAAAGAAGAGTCTCATAAATCTCGATTGTCTCTTCAGCAGTCTTTCGCCAAGTAAAATACTCCAACACTCTCTTACGCCCGTTTTCACCCCACACCTTCGCTCTCTGCGGATCCTTCAACGTTTCCTTTATTCCCCACGCTATATCACTTGGATCTTCTCCGTTAACATGCATTCCATTCTGACCAGACCCCGAAGATACTACCTGCTCTCGAAAGCCAACCACTCCTCTGGCTCCTACGATTACGGGTTTCTGCATTGCCATCGCTTCTAGACTGACAATGCCAAAGGGCTCGTAAACTGATGGGAAAATGCAAACGTCTGCCGCTGCATAGCTCAAGATTCTTTCATCTTCTGGCACAAAATCAAAACGGTATATGACGTTGTCTTTTATTCCCAGTCTACTTGAGGTTTCCACAATGTCTCTCTGCTCTTCTCCTTTGCCCAAGACTACGAGTTTTGTTTTCGGGCATTCAGCTAGAACTGTAGGCATGGCTTGCAACAAATTTCTGACGTTCTTAACCCACGTAAGTCTGCCAATGAAAAGTAACATGTTCCAATCTTTCGGAATGCCATACTTTTCTCGAACGTTCTCTACATCTTGTTGCTTACATTTCTGCGGATTGTAGCGATCAGGATCAACGCCGTTCCAGACCACGCTGATTTTTGATTGAGGCCATCCGTGTCTGGTCAAATCTTCTTGCATGGCGTAGCTGACGGTGATGACCCGATCTGCACTTTGAGCTGTGGCCCATTCTAGATGTGAGACAACTTCGGAGCCGTGTCCGCCGCTTCTGCCCCACTCTGTGCTATGAACATGAAAAGCCAACGGAATCTTCGTTTCGTTCTTAATCATTAAGCCAGCCACGCTGCTCAACCAGTCGTGTGCGCAGACTATGTCAAAATGGTACCCTTCTTTCTTGATTAGTCCGTTAACAAATTTTGTTGCGCTCAGAATGTTGTAAATGAATATGTCGTTAAACAAGCGAATGTTTGTTCCCCATTTCTTCAAGTCGTCAATAACGAACATAGGAAAAATGTTGCTTGCGTTTCCAATCATTGGGCGATGAACTTCCACTCCCTTTAATATTTCTCGAGTTTTTAAATCGCCAGGATTTAATGTGAAAACTGAGACATCATGACCTAACTCTACAAACTCGTGCGTAATATACTCTGCATAAGTACCTAAACCGCCCACGAGTTTCGGCGGATATTCCCAAACAAAAAAGCCAATTCTCAATCAACAATCACCAGAAAACTGTAGTTGCTTCTAATTAAAAAGTGTTTTAGCCTTTTTATATTAGAAGATGAGAGAGTTCTAACCTTGGCTCTCTTGTTTTATCTCACCAATTTTTTCACTTGTTTAATGTATTCTACAATATCCCTATAACTGGCTGTTCCCTCCAATTCTATAGTGAAAATACCAGAATATCCTGTCTCAATAAGCAGTTTTAGAGCTTTTTCATAATTCAAGTTTCCAACAGTTGGCGCCAATCTGCCTTCCTGATACTTTCCTTGAATATGAATATTATTAATGTACGCTAACTCCTTTGCGAAGAGGTCGAATTCGTTGAAGAGCGAAGCCCACTTAAGGTCTAAAGTTCTATGCTTGAAACCTTGAATTAGCTGAAACGGAGTCTTGTATTTCGTTGGAATGTTCTCGACGGATATTTCGATTTTTGGATTGTCTTCCTGAAGCTTTCTGTACTGGTTTTGCAGATTGGAAAGTTCCAGTTTTTCTTTCCAAGTATCCCAGAAGTGGAAGACACAAATCCTAGACTGCACTGCTTTAGTAAACTCTAAGCACTCCTTCGTCAGCCTAACTCCTTTTTTCACCAATTCCGTTTTCTCGGAGCAAAGATAGCCACCTATGTCTCTGTTGGCGTGCACAGATAAGAACGGAAAAACCTGAGGCTGAAGAATTTCAACAAGTTCCTTTAAGCTGTGTTTTTCGCATTCAAAAGGCGCTGAAGTTGGAGTGATTGGCTGATTCTCAGCATCCCATTCTGGGAGCAACACAAACTCGAAACCATCAACCTCCGATTCTTCCAAAAGCTTTTCCATCATATTCATTATTGAAGACAGCTCGTAGAATTGATGATTCTCCAGTCTTGCTAGACAGCCTGTGGAGATGGAAACACTAGCCATACTTATTAATAGAAAATGAGGGTCATACTTATTTTTGTCTGACGTTTATCTGCGCCATTAACCAAAAATCAAAAGAGGGCAGTAGAGTTGAAAACGATAGGTGTAGTTACTAGCGGTGGAGACGCGCCAGGAATGAACGCAGCTATCCGTGCTGTTGTTCGTATTGCCTATTCGAAAGGTCTCAACGTTTTAGGCTTCGAAAAAGGTTGGGAAGGTCTAATGTCAAACACTTTTCGAGAGTTAACTCCCCGTTCAGTAGGTGGCATAATAAATTTGGGCGGCACAATTCTTCTGACTTCAAGGTGCCAAGAATTTAGAGCAAAGAATGGTACAAAAAAAGCTGCTGAGACGTTGGACTTGAACAATGTTGAAGGGTTTGTGGTCATTGGCGGCGATGGTTCTTTTAAAGGAGCATGCGAATTGAGCAATGAAACTGATGCGTTAATAGTTGGCATCCCTGCAACAATAGACAATGACGTTTTTGGCACAGACGAAACCATAGGCTTTGACACAGCGGTAAATACGGCGGTTGCAGAAATCGACAAAATCCGAGACACAGCCATCTCCCATGAGAGAATTTTCATCGTCGAAGTCATGGGACGAACAAGAGGGTTCCTCGCATCAACTGTGGGCTTAACAGTAGGCGCCGAAGTGATTCTTGTACCAGAAGAAAAATACAATATAGAAGAAACCCTCAAAACCATAAAGGCGAACACTGCAAAAGGAAAACGATCCGGCATAATCGTTGCTGCAGAAGGCGTTGGAGACACACAGAAACTTGCAGAAGAAATCGAAAAACACACAGACGCTGATGTAAAACTCAGTATTCTGGGCTATGTTCAAAGAGGCGGCAACCCAACAGCCCGAAGTCGACTCTTGGCTAGTCTTTTCGCCGACGAAGCTGTTCGGCTGCTATTGCAAGAGCAAAGAAGCAGAATAGTTGGGCTGCAAAATGGCAAAATAACAAACATAGACCTCAAGAAATCGTGCGAAACACGGAAGCCTTTGGACTTAAGCCTGCTGAAGCTGGCAAGGGTGCTTGCCACATAATCCCAATAGACCCGCGGTTAACCGAAAAATACGCTTGCTATATCATATAACTCTAAATCCACGGTTTTTCTTTTTCCGACAACATCTTTCAATGGGACAGAAACAATCTTGTTCCCTCTAATGCCAACCATGTGACCGAATTTTTTCTGCCTAACTAGATCTATTGCTGCTACTCCAAATCTTGTTGCTAATATTCTGTCGTAGGCTGTTGGAGAACCACCTCTTTGAAGGTGTCCCAGAACCACAACACGAGTTTCGATGTCAAGACTTTTTTCAATCTTTTTTCCCAGAAAATAGCCTACACCGCCTAGGCGTATGTGTCCAAACTCATCGATGCTTTCGCTGTACACAATTTCTTTTCCGCTTTTTGGTTTGGCGCCTTCAGCCACGATTATTATGCTAAAGTTTCTTCCTCTTTCTTGTCTGCGTTTGACATAGCTGCAGATTTCACTTATTCTGAAAGGCTTTTCTGGGATTAGTATGCAATCTGCGCCTCCTGCTAATCCAGCTTCTAACGCTATCCAGCCTGTGTATCTTCCCATGACTTCGAGAATCATGACTCTGTGATGTGTTTCTGCTGTGGTGTGGAGTCTGTCAAGAGCCTCTGTTGCTATGGCTACGGCTGTGTTGAAACCAAACGTGTAATCTGTGCCAGCTAAATCGTTGTCAATTGTTTTGGGCACGCCCACACACTTAAGTCCATATTCGCTCATTTTGTGAGCAATGCTTAGAGTGTCATCACCGCCAATGACCACAACTGCGCCAATCTTTGCTTTTTCAGCATTTTTCATTATTTTCTCAGGTCCTTTTTCATGTTTGAAAGGATTTGTCCTCGAAGTGCCTAGAATTGAGCCTCCACGTGGAAGAATTCCAGATGCTGACTTCACGTCTAACGGTAGGAATTCATTTTCAAGCAGTCCATGCCATCCATCTTTTATGCCAACAGTCTCGTAGCCGTAATTTTGAATGCCTTTTCTGACAACTGCTCTTATGACAGCGTTAATTCCTGGTGCGTCTCCGCCTCCACTTAATACTCCAACCTTCACTTTTTTTCCGACCTACACTACGCTTTTCCAGCGCTTCCGAACAAGCGCATTTTTCCTCTAACAACTTCTTTCATAGCGTCTTTTGCAGGACCTAAAATCTTCCTTGGGTCAAATTCTTTTGGAGAATTTGTTAACACTTCGCGCACTGTTGCTGTGAACGCTAAACGAAGATCTGTGTCAATGTTTATTTTTGCTATGCCTAAAGAGATGGCTTTTTTGATGTGCTCTTCTGGAATACCCTTTGCTCCTGCCAATTCAGCGCCGTATTTAGTGGCTTTTTCGATAATCCACTGCGGCACGCTAGAAGCTCCGTGCAAAACAAGCGGTATATTCACTTTTTCTCTGATAAGCTTCAATCGTTCAAAGTCAAGTTTCGGCTCAGCCTTAAACTTGTAGGCGCCGTGAGATGTGCCAATCGCAACTGCAAGCGCATCAACGCCTGTCTGTTCAACAAATTCTTTGGCATTATTTGGGTCAGTTAAAACTGCTTCTTTCTCCTCAACAGTTGACTCCTCTACACCAGCAAGTCTGCCAAGCTCCGCTTCAACTGAGACTCCTTTAGGATGCGCAAGACTTACAACTTGCTTTGTTAAAGTGATGTTTTCTTCAAACTTCAGAAATGAGCCATCAATCATAACCGAAGTGAAACCAGCCGCGATGCATTTTGAAGCTATTTCAAAGTTTTCGCCGTGGTCAAGGTGCAAAGACATTGGCACAGAAACTGTTTCAGCCGCAGTTTTAACAATTCTTGTAAGATACGCTAAGCCACCGTATTTTATGGCACTTGGCGTAACTGCAACTATGGCAGGTGATTTCTCTTCAGTTGCTGCTTCAGTAACCGCTAATAATGTTTCCAAATTGTTTATGTTAAAGGCGCCAACTCCATATGCTTTCTGCCTTGCTGGTAACAGCAAATCCTTATTTGCTACAAACATGTTTGTTCACTGCAGTTGGATATTAATTGAAATTAGTATAAATGATTTAACGAAATTACAAGTGTTAATGTGGCTTTCCCATAAAAATGAATGCTGCCACAGCAGCCATGCAAACTAGAACTATGATTATTGTGAGGAAAAGCATTTGTGGCATCCCAAAAATGTAGTGTTCAACTTCATAATCCAACGTTACAAGTTTATCCTCTGAAGAGCCTGTATTGGAAAAATGTAAAACGTATTCACCTTCTAAATTGCAAACAAAAGAATATTGAAAAGTGCCTGTTTTGCCAAAATCTCGCCTGGTTCCATTAGGATAAGTCATAGAAAAATACAATGTGTGCTCGGACAGTCCAACAACGGTAAGTCTTATCAAAACATGGTCGTCAATTGCCAGATTAAGCGTTTTGGTTAGTTCTTCGCCGCTATGCACCGTAAAACTCATGGCTGTTGCTTCTGCCAACTGGACAAACAAGAATAATGCTAGTGTCAACAAGAAAGTGCAAACTGTCAGTTTCTTATATTTGGTCATCAAAAATAGTCTTCGTTGTTAAAAGTGGATAACTCTTATGAATTGAAAGTAACGATGGAGAATAAAGATTTATAGAATTGTCCTCTTAATGGTGTTTTCTGAGGATATTCATGACCTGCTATTTTAGACATCTCAAAGAGGTTCTCAGCAAAGCTAGAATAGAGGTTACAAAAGAGAACAGAAGAGAAATTGATGTGGTTATCCGCAACATTGTGGGCTTAAAGTTTGGCAACTGCCCTGATGTTTGGAGAGAAGTGAAAAAGAGAATAATCGAAGACGAAGCAGATTTTGTTTCTAAGCTGAAAGACATGTGGAGCAAGAGGTAGTATTACTTTTTGGCTTTAGGTTTAGGCTTTGCTACCTTCTGCTCTTTCATTGGAACTCCACAGCATATTAAATCGCACGGAGCACATTCACATGCTCTATCCACCACCACAACCAGTCCACATTCTTCACACTTGTATTTCGCACCCTTTTTTGCCATCTGATTTCACCTCCGTCAATCACTAACATACGAAAGCTTAATTCTCTAGGGATATAAGACTATTCAAAATCACGATAAAAAAGGCAATTCAAAACTTCAGTCACCGAAGAATGCGTGCCTAGTTTTCATCACCCGAAATTTCCAATACGCATCCATGTTTTTCTTAGTATGTTTTTATTAATTTGTAGATAATAAGATTTATTAAGTCTAGCGATAACAGACACAATTAAGGTGAAACAACATTGGGAGGACCCTCTGAACGCGAATATAGAGAAAAACTGGGCAAAATAAAACAGAAACTGGGCAAAAAAGTAGTAGATATAAAGAGCGAATTTGAGAGATTCGAAAAAGCTAAAGTGGAAATGTTGAAGAGAACCAAAGAAATGAAACACGAAGCCGAACACGAAGTCGTCAAGATGGAAGAAGACATAGCAAAATCAAAGGACTTAGCTCCTGAATCCAAACAAAGACTTCGCCTAGAAATAGACATCGTTAAAACCGAAATCCGAGAGTCATATTCGCAACTGGAAATAAGAATTGCTGAAGCTGTTGTGCCCGTATAACCATTGCCACCAAAGACACGCGCACACCTAGCAAAATCGAAATGTCCTAAAGGTTCGAATCTTTAATGAGAATTCTTATTAGACAAAAATCCGCATACGCACTAAGTCTAATATTCTGCCTGCTAGGAGCTTTTGCTCTCTTCTTCACCATATGGAAGATATATCCGCTGCTCTCTTCTGGAGCCCCCTTCTCAACTTTCTTATCACTTCTCTGGACAGAAAACCTAACTCTCATTCCTGGGCTAGAATTCAAACTTGCGTATCTCGTCATTCTAGGCTTCGTAATGCTGGTTGCAGGAGTAATCATCTGGGTTTTGAGTAAACAATGGATTGTTCTTCCCGGAAGAACAGTGTGGTTTCAATGTCCCTTCTGCAACAAAAAATGGAGAGCCACCGGAGACAAAGCACTCGTCCATTGTCCGCATTGCAACCAACTCATCCATCCCAGAATGACTGAAAAATAGAACCTTACAAACTGAACAGATGTCTAGCGTTTCGAATTTAACTGCATTTAAAGATAGTCTTTCCATCAAACCTGCATTGAGTTTTTTTGTAGATTATGGCAGCTAGTAGAGTTGCTATCATGATGAGCGACAAAATGGGAAGTGATGTGAACTCTGGAACTGCTGTTATTTTGTCTATTATGATTGGAGGATTATTCATCTTTAGTATGATAAAGTTGTAGTCATGCAGTTCAATCCATCCCTCGTCGTTATTGGTTGGAGGTTGCGAGGCAATCACTGCATATGATGGTGACGTTTCGTTATAATAATAATGCAGGGTATTTCCAAGGCGAAAGCCCCATAAGGTTTCTCCGTCTGTAAGAAAGAAATTCATTGTGCCATACGCGTTTTTGGTTATGTTTCTTATTGCTTTTGCTACGCCTGCTGTAACGTTCCAATCGTTTTCTTCTATGCATTTCAGAATATACAACATATAAAGATCGGAATCTACAACTCGGGGGTCGCTCCAGTTGTCGCCCACAGTCGGAGGATTCTGATCCAAATATTCCTGTCCTATAAGCTCTCTTAGGGCAGGCTCTGACAAGCCACCATTGTGCCCATAAGCCCACCATTTTCCACCTTTTAACCTCATAAAAGGATGTGGATTCGGAATGTCGGACGCTCCAGATGTTGCTCTTCGAACATGGCCAACTCCTATCTTGGAGCCACTTTCAGCCAGTTCTTGTGCAGCCAAGTCAAAAGCTGGGTCAGAATTCGCAGGCAGTGCTCCTCTCAAAACAGTTGGTTCACAGCTATTGAAGTAAGCTAGTCCCCAGCCGTTGTAGTTAATGGCGCCAAGATTCTTCAACGATTGTTCTCCATAAACAAGCTGATTCATGGCAACAGATTCTGGCATAGAAGGGGAGATCATTGCCCAAAAACGGCATTCGTGAAAAGCCTCAGAAACTAGATGTTGGTTTTCGTCGAAATTCTGGGTCTTGAACAAAGTACCTGTCAGAAGCAGTACTGAGAGGATTACTAGCACGATGAAAAGACTGGAAACGCATGATGCCCTAGTCCTTATCAATGGGAAACCTCGTTTCGCTCAAAGATCAATCCTTATATATATATATATACGATTCAATCGCTGAATTAAAATTTGTGGAATGTTCGCAAATGCACCTTACGCCACTGAGCAAAGAGTAAGGATGGACAGGTTCACTTTTCGAATCTTTGAATGAATAAACACTAGAAAAACATGAAAACAGCTCTAGGAGACTGTAAGACAAACAAAAACGAATGTTTGGCGCGGGATGTGGGATTTGAACCCACGCGGCCATTACTGACCACAGACTTAGCAGGCCTGCCCCCTACCAGGCTAGGGCAATCCCGCAGTTTTGCTGTCATCTAGTTTTTGTGTGCTGAGTTATTTTTGTGTTTCCATGTTAACAAACATTTTTACTGAAGAAAGACTATTTGTGAAAATAGAGGGGAAAATGCGTTGGGCTTATCGCCTTTAAGTGACATGATAAAACGAACCAGCGACATGCTTAAACATGGAGCTTCAAAGCAGGTTCTGGATTACGAACAACGATTCTCATCTCTTAAAAACCTTTACGAAGGCTTGCTTTCAAACCTTATAAGAATGGATTTTGACCATAAAGAGGCTTGGAAAACTGCGAAAGAATTCTTCGACGCTTCCGCTGTTCGCTTTGCTGGTGTAGATGGCACAATGTATTCACGTCCACTATTTGACTTGGTGATTTTCTTTGGCGGCGCTTATGCTTCAACTGGCACCGTAACCTTTTCAGAGAAAAACAAACCCATATTTGAATGTGATGATAAAACTGCAAAGCAAGGTGCAGGCATATCAAGCGTTGTGCCTATCTACGTCAACGAAATTCCAGACGTTGACCAGACTTTTTTTGACGCTTCTCAACCTAGAGAAATCAGTTTAGCGAAGCCGCTGACCGATGAATCAATAATAAGCAATGCTTCTATTGCCAATTGGATAATGACTTTCGCCGAATACTATCTGGCATACAAGCTTGCCACAGATCCCGACCAGAACATGCACATCATATTCTTGGACAGAAGCCTATCCATTGAACGAGCAAGTCTCCTTTATGATACTTCGAAAATTGATTTTTGGAAAGCCAAAAGCAGCATAATCGGATACAAAATAGACAATGAACCTTTTGATATTAACGATTTAACAATTGCACGACAATATGTTAGCAATCATGCTTTGGGTTTACCACCTCCAAGAGCTGATTACCTGCGCTACGCAATAATCCATTTACTTAGACAGAAGGGCGTTGTAACAGAAAAAGAGATTCTGAAAGAATACGGCATAACTGATGAAAAAAGAGCCAAACGAATAAACCGATACCTTAGGCATTTGACCAAAAAAGGCGTTTTTAGCGAGAAAAATGAGGCATATACTTTGGCGTCAAAATATGGAACAACATGGGAACGCATCAGAAAGCTCGTGACAAGCCTAGGGAACCGCTTCTTTTTTGCAAAAACGCAGGAAACAGAAACATCTAGCCTAATGAAGATTCTGAAGGGTGGAAAGGAACATTGGTTGACCACACTCGACATTGCTTTTCTTACGTTGTTCACGTTGCATATGCTTATGGAAGAATGCTGGAAAAGGCACATTCTGCTCATTGGCATAACCAAGGACACTGCAGCGCGTGATTTTAAACGACAATTGATTCCAATAATGCATAATTAAGGTTTATTGAAAACGGCTTTTTCGCGTGAGGAGTTTGAGAAGTTGCCAAATACGGATCGTATGATTCTCCAGTCAGCCAGCATATTTAATACTGAGAAGATTAGGTTGCCGTGGAGCTTAATCGAGTATGATTCAGCTTTCAGGACAATGACTTTGGATAGGGAGAATCGGAAGGGCTATATTTCTGGGGCGATTAAAAATAAGATTGGTTTGGAGAGGACGTTTCTTAAGACCTATGTTCAGCTGAGTCAGGCGCAGTCTGATCCGATGTTGCGGAGTAATGTGTTGTTGGTGGATCGTTTGGTTTATCCTGAATATGATTTTAAGCCTGAGAATGTTGTGGAGTTTTGGAATGAACTTAGCGATGGCACACGTGAGCCTGTGGAGGCTGTTTTGTTTATGGACAAGGATGTTCCAAATAGGCTTCAGGATTTGGTTATGGCGGTTTTGGCGGTTATGGCACCGTCGAGTATTCCTGAGGCTTTTGGGCATAATAAGCCGTTGTTCATTGCTGATAAAGTTGCTAAGTGGAATTATGCTCAGTTCAAATGCATAGTTGATACGGCTGCGAGTTGGATACTCAATAATCATAAATTGCGTAAGTTCATATTTTATATGAGTACGTTTAGGGAGAGGAGGGCGGCGGTTGAGGCGGCGAGAAGGGAGTAGGCTTGGTGTGTGCGTGCGTGCAACGCTGTCTAGCCCGTCTATTTGGATCCTAATATGTTTGGGAGGAGATGTTGACTGATGGGTGCGCGGAAGGAAAGTGTGTTTAATAGTGTGTGTTTCACGGATTTTGAGGGTAGATTTGTTGCAAGGCTTGCAGCTGTTATTCCACGCTTTTTTGGTGGTGCTGAGGAGACTAAGCTTGCTGGTACGAGTGCGCGTTATCAGTGTCGTGTTAAGATTGAGTATCAGAAGGATTTGATGGGGCTTTTGGAGGAAGGCATGCTTTTGGCTGTTAGAAACTTTAAGCAGGCTGAGGTGGGTGAAGAGCGTTTTACGCTTATGGAAGTTAGTCGTGTTTGGCCTGAGCATTTTGGTTTGCGTGGTTTGTCTGATCATGGTTATTATCCTATGCAGTTTGAGATTATTGAGCAGTCTGAGGAGGATTGGCAGACGGATGACAGGTCTACGATGATGATTCAGATAGATGCTATTCCAATAAATTATGATTTGGTTTTGGACAAAAACTGTGAATTTGAATTTGTTAAAGGCTTTTCTTATCCAGTTGTCGGCAGTTCTGTCTATCTTCTAAATAGTACCATGATAAACCGCATGTATAACCAGAAAATCGCCAAAAAATTGAACATAGACTCGTCTAAGACTGTTGATGATGCTAGGATTGACCCGAGACTTGGCTTGATTAAAATGTTTCAGGCAAGCAAAACCATAATTCCTATCTATATTGATTTTGAGAAGCTTACGCGTTATCACTTTGGCGTTTTCGCTTTCACTGGCGGCGGGAAAAGCAATTTGATGTCTAATGTTCTTAGACGGATTCTGTTGCATACTGACAATACGAAGGTTATAGTTTTTGACATAAGCTGTGAATACGTGTTCTTGTTGCTTGATTTGTTGGCTGACCCTGATGTTTCTGCAAAAGTAGTTCTTGAACACAAAATCGATTCGACGGAGCAGTTCTTTAATTCAGTTGTGAAGCCACGAGAATATGAGGTTGACGAAAGGATTAAGGCTGGATTAGCGTGTATTATGGAGCAGGGTAAACTTGCCTATTATACGAGACCTAAACAAAGGGTTCCGACTTATAGTCAGTTTTTGGATGAGCTTAGCGCTCAGAGAAAAGACAGTATGGATAAACCGCATTACATGAATGCAATCGACAGGGTTCATGATGCTGTGGTTGAGTATGTGGAAGAGCATGGCTTAAGTGAAAACCAAGAGGTTAGTGAAGATTTTGTGGGGTACATAGACCAAATTGCAGCGGATACAATACAGCAGTTTAAGGTTCACGAAAAAAGCGGATTATATGCTTGGGCAACTACTAGAAACACAATCTTGGACATAATCAGAAAGAAACAGGAGAAAGAGAAGGAAGAGGTCGGCGGATTAACCACAGAGAAGATTAGGGAGTTATTGGAAAGCGAGGAAAAGCTTGTCTGTATTTCAATCTCTGACCCGTTCACGATAAAAGACCTCGTTGTGGCTTTGACGCAGGATTTGCTTGCACGCAGAAAACGGAAATTTCAAGTTAAGCCTTACATTCTGCTTGTTTTTGATGAGGCGCAGGAGTTTGTTCCTGAGATGGGTGGTTCAATGGGTATCGATAAGAAGTGTAGTAAGCAGGTGGAGACGTTGCTTAGGCAGGGACGTAAGTATGGTTTAGGTGTGTGTTTAGCCACGCAGCGTATTGCTTATTTGAATACTAATGCTTTGCAGCAGTTGCACACGTATTTTGTGGGTACTCTGCCACGTCCATACGACCGAGCATTAATCAGCGACACATTCATGATAGACAAAGGCATACTGGAGAAAACTTTGGAGTTTGCACCAGGCGAATGGCTTTTGTCAAGCTATATTGCGACTGGAATAGAGAACGTGCCAATATTCATAAAGGCAGATAACGCAGAAAACGAAATAGAAAAATACCTAAAAGAAAACGGATCAAAATGATGCTTTAGTGTATGATGTCCCGCGTTGTCGCATTAGCGACATTGACCCGGACTGATTCTATTCCCCTAAAACATTCTCGTTTAGTTTCATAGTCTTCGCTTGTTGCGATTATCTTTCCATTTGCCGCTTTTAATCTGAATCTGAATTTTCCTTTTTTGTCTCTAAATACCTCAAAGACGGAATTCATTTTTGTTCGACTCAAGCGGAGTCTCCAAATCCTTTCTGCAAAAAATCCGAGCGGAAATGCAATTATCCATCCGAATATCTGTAACAAAACCCACCACTTGATAGCATCAAAATCCAGCTCGTTCCTATAACTTATATCAATCGAAGTTGTGCTCGTGTTTCCGAACTTGAATAAGGGAGTTTTGTAAACTAGGGAATAGTAGTGGCTCTCCTCAATGAACACATTGGGAGAGGGGACAGTATTTTCGACAATCAGCTTGCTAAACTGAGAAGGTTTGGGAACTTTGACAACTATTTCTGGAGGGCTCACTGCATCTGTGTTGAAAGCGTATCGAAGATGCCATGTCCCATTTTCATTTTTCAGCATATCTGAGAGTTTGTAGAAAAGCTTTAGCTTGACGAATTTGAGTGGCGCAAGGGTAACTGAGAAATTGGCAAAAATAGTGGTAATGCCATTTTCTGATTTGTAAAGAATGTCTGGCTCTCGTATCTCTGGGTCATACTCGCTTTTGACTTCTCCAACAAGAGTCCCTTTGATGGAATAGGTCGATGTAGAAGTCACGTTTTGGGTTATGTTTGCTGTTTCCAAAACTGTATGCGTCACGCTTATTAGCCGCTTATCTCCGCAAACAAGTTCAATGTGGTCGCCATATGCGATTAATATTCCCCCTTGAGCACTTGTGGAACGAACCAAAGCAACTGTTATTGTTACGAAGATACAGATACTCAAAAAGTTCTTAATTCTCATGGTCATTTCCCAAATAGAACTGTCTTCCAGTTGACTTTATAAGCCTGAAGGTTTTCACGCAGCGACTTGTGTCATCCTATATGAAATCGGAAGAAATTTCCGAGAGTATATATAAGAAGGGTCTAGTCTTTTCGAGAGCAACAGTACTGCTCTTAAATTGCTAAGTGGCATTTAGCTTCTTATTGATAGGTATATCTTGTAGGGTTTGAAGCCAACTTTTGAGTATGCTCGCACCGCTGGGGCATTGTCCGCTATGACATGAATCAACGCAATTGGAGACCTCTTCAAAATCTCTTGAACAAGTGCAGACACAATCGACGTAGCATAGCCTCTACTTCTATAATGCTCATCAGTAGCTACAACTCCAATGTTGCTCGCAAAATCTACAAAACGAGTGTTACCAACCGAAACCAGCTTGGCTTCCAGTTTAATGCCCAACCAAAATAGGCTTTCCCATCTCTGTTTCAACTGTTCCCCAGTGATTTCGCCCCACCATTCGGGATCGCATCGCCTCATAAGAGCCGCAACCTCCTCAGCATCTCCAACACTGAGTCTCGCAGGAGTTTCAACTACGTGAATGTGCTCTTCTCCGCGATTCAGACACATTAAAACCATGTCCTGCTTAACGTGCGGCTTATACTTCTGACAGACAATGTCTTCGCAGTCAGATGGCGCCTGCAACTCAACTTTTTCAAGATTAGCATACTCAAGTAAATTCCTCACCGCTTCTCGGCTGCCTCTAAATTGGACAATATAATCCGCATAAATCAACAGCGCGCCTAAGACTTCTTCCCCTTCGATTGCCAAGAATATCTTTGTCCGCTCCCTACGTTGAGTCCAATCAACTATGAAGAAATAGTAATCCAGCGGGTCACGGTTTACATAATTCCAAAACATCTTTTCATAGCCGCCAGCCACAGAAACAATGTCCACAGTATAATCTCCAAATCAATAATATAAAATAAACTGAAAAGATAAAGTTTAAGAAACTAGGCCGTCTTAGGCTGTGTCATCCCGCATCTTTTGAGCAATCTGTTCCACCTATCGTCTGTTATCCGCTGTATCTCACCAAGCATTTTCTCATATTTCGGCGCAAACAAATGCCTAAAACGACCCTGAACCTGCAAATACTCCTTCACTGCTTTCTTTTTCTGCGGACTTAACGCCATCACCTTACTTGATGCAGATAACTGATATTCGCCGTTTACTGCTTCCCACAACGGAAAAATACACGTTTCCACTGCCAAACGCGAAAGCTCAATAGACTTAGCTGGGTCACTTCGCCATCCTCTCGGACAAGGCGCAAACACGTGTAAAAATGCTGGACCATTCACTTCTATGCCCCTTCTAACTTTCACTAGCAAATCTCGCCAGTAATAGGGCGACGCAGTTGCCACGTAAGGCATGTCATGCGCAACCATAATATCCGCAATAGGCTTCTTATGCTCCAACTTACCAGGAATGACTGTGCCTGCGGGCGAAGTTGTCGTGGAAGCGCCTAAAGG